>NZ_JBHWGP010000015.1:0-34797 GCF_042733155.1 Streptomyces sp. NPDC059740
GACGTGCCGACCTCCACCAGGCCCTGCTCGAACTGGCCTGCAGCCTGATATGCCTCCGCCGCCTCCGAACCTCATTCTGAAACGATCAGTAAGCCCTCCTCCCCCACGCCCTGGATCCGTCTCTGCCACGGCCGAAGAACGCCCTCGACTGCGGAGCTCCAAGGCTCCTTGCACAGCCCGCATGCGCTGGCCAGAGCACCCGGCACCCTTGGGAGCCCCCTGGGACTTGCCTGAACCCCTCGGCCGCATCAAGGGACACAAGCGTGAAACAACGAAGGGCATTTCCCCAGGTCAGAGGTAAACGGTCGGTCGCTTCCACAGGTCAGCTGAGCAGCTGTCGCCGGGGGTCATCTCGGCGCATTCCTCCACCCGGTCACGGACTCATGGGAGTTGCGAACACGCACTCCGCCCATACGGTCTTGCCCGGACCTCCGCGTCTATGATGCCAGCCCCAGCGAGTGGCGAGTGCCTCGACGAGAAGCAGCCCCCGGCCGCGGGGGTTTTCGGAGCCGGGCCTTGGCAGCCCTCCCGCTTCAGGCGGCGTGCATTCAGTACGGGTGTCGGTGACCTCGATCCTGATCGTGCGGGTGGGTGCGTTCGCATGCAGGAACAGGTGGAAGTCCCGCCCGGTGACGTGGCCGTGCCGTACGGCGTTGGTGGCCAGCTCGCCGAGGACCAGCACGATGTCTTCGTGCCGGCCGGCCCCGTACGGGAGGCCCCAGGTGTCCAGCCGGTGCGCGGCCAGTCGGCGGGCGAGGCGTGCACCGCGTGGGGTGGAGGTGAAACGCATCCGGAAGACGCAGCCCAAGTCGACGCCGGATGAGCCTGGTTGGGATGCGCCGCTGGGACCGGAGAGTTGAGTCGTCATGCCGACAACGGTGTCCGCGGTCGCGTAGCGTGACCAGTGGTGACATACCGACGCGGCCCGTTGTACCCGCGGCGGCGGTACGGGTACGAGGTGCGCGGTGTGACGAGTCCGCCGGGGCGGCGTTGGGCCAGGGAGGCGGTAGTGATGACCGAGGGTACGGGCGAGAGGGCCGGGATCGTGCCGGCAGAGGACGCGGGGCAGGAGGCGGACACGTCCGGCCAGGCTGTCGTCATCGCGTTCGGGCAGACGTTGAAGACGCTGCGAATGCGGGCGGGCCTAGAGCGTGAGGAGTTCGGGCGGCGGATCGGGTACTCGGCGTCCACGGTCGCCTCCTACGAGCAGGGCCGGCGCATTCCGTCGCCCAGGACCATCGAGCGGGCGGACGAGGTTCTGGACGCGGGTGGGTTGCTGACGGTGTGGAAGGAGCAGGTGGAGCGGGCTCAGTACCCGGTGTTCTTCCAAGGGATGGCAGCCCTGGAGAAGGTAGCCATCGAGCTGCTCTCGTACGACACGCTGGTGGTCAAGGGCCTGCTGCAGACCGAGGACTACATGAGGGCGGTGCTGGCCATGCGGCGCCCCCCTCTGGACCAGGAGACCATCGAGCAACGCGTGGCCGCTCGGTTGGCCCGGCAGGACATCCTCGACCGACACCCCGCGCCACTTCTCAGCTTCGTGATGGACGAGTCGGTATTGCGACGCCGGCTTGGAGGAAGGGACGTGCTTCGAGGGCAGTTGGAACATCTGCTGCTCGTCGGCCAGAAGCGAAACGTCGAGATCCAGGCGATGCCGCTCGGCTGCGAGGAAAACGCCGGCGTGGACGGAGCATTCACGGTCGTCACGCGTGACGACGGCAAGAAGTTCACCTATACCGAGGCGCAGGGATCCAGCACGCTTCAGACCGACCCCCAGCAAGCAGCGCTCGCTGCCGCCCGTTATGGGATCATCCGATCGCAGGCTCGCACTCCGCGAGAGTCTCTGGAGCTCATCGAGAGGTTGCTGGGAGAGCTATGAACACCGCTGAGTCCTCGGCCGTCGCGTCCGGCCTCGCCTGGTTCAAGAGCAGCTACAGCGGAGCAGAGGGCGGCGACTGCGTCGAGGTGGCGGCTGACCCGGAAGTCGTGCACGTCCGGGACTCCAAAACCGTGGCCGGGCCCGTCGTCCGTGTGTCACGTGAGGCGTGGGCAGGGTTCCTCAGGGAGGTCTGACGGCCGATGTCGTTACGTGCGCCCTGCCGCCCGCCCAAGGACGGCAGGGCGCTGAGGTCTTCCGCGAAGCGCCGCCGTCGCGGCAGCGTCACGGAATCAGGACGATCTTCCCCGTCGTGCGGCCGGTCATGATGCGCCGGTGGGCAGCAGCGGCTTCGCGGAGCGGGTAGCCGGCGGCGATCTCGACGTGCAGCCGTCCGGCCTGCGCGGCCTCGGTGAGCTGGAGGCGCGCGGCGGCTCGGATCTCCGTGCCGGGGTCCGCGCCGGGCCCGCCGCCCAGGCGCTTGATGCCGGCACCGGCCCCGCGCTCGAACGCCGCGATGGTGGCGATGCGGGACCGGTCCGCCACGAGTTCCAGCGAGACGTCCACCGCCTCGTCGGTGCCCACCAGGTCGGCGGCCGCGTGCACGCCCTCGGGCGCTGCCGCGCGTACCCGGTCGGCCAGGCCCGGCCCGTACGCGACCGGAACCGCCCCCAGGCCGCGCAGCACGTCGTGCTTGGCGGGGCTCGCCGTTCCCAGCACCGTGGCGCCGCGTGCGACGGCCAGTTGCACGGCGAACAGGCCGACGCCTCCGGCGGCGCCGTGGACGAGCACCGTCTCCTTTCCGCCCAGGCCGATCGCTTCGAGGACGTGCACGGCGGTGACGCCGGCGACCATCAGCCCGCCGGCCTGCTCCCAGGAGAGACCGGCGGGCTTGGGCACCACCGACGAGGCGGGGACGAGGAGTTCGGTGGCGTACGCGCCCGGCGCCCGATAGGCGATCACCTCGTCACCGACCTCGACCGGGCCGGCGGGGCCGCTCGCACCGGCGCCGACCGCGGTCACCACACCGGCCGCCTCGGAGCCGAGCCGCATCGGCAGCTTCGCCGGGTCGGCCCCGAAGGCACCGCTGTACAGCTTGTGGTCGACGGGGTTGACGCCGACGGCACGGACCTCGATGCGCACCTGGCCCGGACCGGGCTGCGGTACGTCGGCATCGGTCACGGCCAGCACTTCGGGACCGCCGTAGGCCCGCGCTACCACTGCTTCGCTCATGTCGGCGCTCAACACGGCGCCGGGGGGACTGATTCCCGCCCGGCGCACTGTTTGAACGGAGCGCTCCGCTCCGATAGCTTTTCATCCGGACGGACCCGCCGACACGGAGGACACCATGAACACCACGACCAAGGCGACGGCTCTGGTGACCGGCGGCAGCCGGGGGATCGGCGCCGCCACCTCCCGGGAACTCGCGGCTCGCGGCTACCGCGTGGCCGTCAACTACTTCTCCCGGCGCGATGCGGCCGACCAGGTGGTCAAGCTCATCGAGGCCGACGGCGGCGAGGCCTTCGCGATACAGGCCGACGTGTCCGACCCCGTCCAGGCGGCCGACCTGTTCGGGCAGGCCGCGGCCGACGGGCGCCTGGACGTCCTCGTCTGCAACGCCGGCGCCCGCTTCGTCCCCGCCCCCGTGCAGAGCCTCACCTGGGACGACTTCCGGACCAAGGTCACCGACGAGCTCGCCTCGGTCTACACCCTCACCCAGCAGGCGCTGCGGCTGATGGCGGCTCAGGGGCACGGCCGCATCGTGTACGTCTCCAGCGCCGTGGCCGACGGCCCGCCCGCCCCCGGCATGGCGGCCCACGGCACCGCCAAGGCGGCCCTGAACACCTTCGCCCGCTTCGTCGCCCACGAGGCCGGCCCCCTGGGCGTCACCGTCAACGTCGTGGCACCCGGCTACGTCCGCACCGAGGCCAGCGCGCACATGCCGCAGGAGTTCCAGCAGCGGCTGGCGCGCAATACCCCGCTGGGCCGGGTCGCGGAAGCGGAGGACGTGGCCCGGGCCATCGCCATGCTCGTCGGCGAGGAGGCGGCTTTCGTCACGGGCGAGGTGCTCACCGTCGACGGTGGACACGGCGTGGCCCGGCGCTGAAGGAGAATGCCGTTCCATGGGTGACACGCAGACCGGCGCGCCTCGTGGCCGCCGGCGGGAGGCGGACCGCAACGACGCACGCCTGATGGAGGCCGCGCGCGAGGTCTTCGCCGAGCTGGGCTGGGACGCGCCCGTCTCGGAGATCGCGCGGCGGGCCGGCATCGGCATGGGCAGTCTCTACCGCCGCTACCCCAGTAAGGAACTGCTGGCCCAGCGGATGCGTGTCGTGGGGATGGAGCAGCTCGCCGCGCAGGCACGGACGGCCCTGGCCCAAGAGCCCGACCCCTGGGCGGCCTTCACCCGCTTCTTTCGCGAGGCGCTCTCCACCCACGGGTCGGGCAGTCCTCTGCTCCCGCTGGTCGGCGGCCGGCTGCCGGCCACGGAGGAGATCACTGCCGCCGCCACCGGACTGCGGGCCGCCCTCGACGAACTGGTGGAGGGTGCGCACCGGGCAGGGGCGCTGCGTGCGGACTTCACCTCCGCCGACGTCCCCCTGCTGCTCGAACACCTCACCGCACGAATGCCCGTCACCGACGTGCGGGCCGTCTCGCTGCACCTGCGCTACCTGGACCTGGTCCT
The DNA here is from genome assembly GCF_042733155.1 of Streptomyces sp. NPDC059740. NCBI lineage: Bacteria > Bacillati > Actinomycetota > Actinomycetes > Kitasatosporales > Streptomycetaceae > Streptomyces > Streptomyces sp. NPDC059740. Next base: position 4,563 of record NZ_JBHWGP010000015.1, read on the forward strand.
CTGCGGACTGCGGGCCTCCGGCGCCGCCGGGCCCGACCCCCTGCACGGCCCGCCGCCGAACTGGGCGGAGCTGCGCGCGTTGTGGAACGCGCCGGAGAGCTGAGGCAGTGGGGCGCACCGCCGGGTGGGGGGTAGACCGTCGGCGCACCGGCGGACGGTCAGAAGGCTCGGACGCGGCGGGTCCAGGCGCGCGGTGCGCGCCGAGCGCGGTGGCCTCCTCGCCGACCGGGACGGTGTCGCGGGCACGACTGCGTCCACGAGCCGGTGCGGTGCGGGCGCTCCGGCGGCCGGGGCACTCACGCCCACCGCGCCGGTGGTCGGCGTCCGGGGACGTCCTCCGTCTGCGCCGGGGCCCGCGAACGGCCGACCGCTCACCCCTGCGACAGCAAGTAGGCGTGCCGCCAGGCGATGGCGGTGGCCTGGGCGATGCCGCCGGTGACCGTGGCGTCCTCCCCCACGGTGGAGGCCGCGAGGTCGGGGAGCGGCAGCGGGATGAGTTCGGTGAGCCGCTGCACGAGCGGCTTCACCAGGTGCGGGGCGTGCCGGCCGAGGGCGCTGCCGCCGAGCACGATCAGCTGGGGGTCGAGCAGTGCGATGACGGGGACGAGGGCGCGCGCGAGGAGGTCGGTCTCCCGCGCGATGACGGCCGCGGCGGCCGGGTCCCCCTGCCGGGCCGCAGTGAAGACCTGGTCCGGCGTGCAGTCGGCGCCCAGGCCGGCCTCCCGGGCCGCCGCCACGATCGCCTCGGCTCCCGCGCTGCTCTCGAACATGCCGCGCTCCCGCAGTTCCCCGGCGGGGAGGCCCGTGGGGTCGCCCACCAGCAGGAAGGACGCCTCGCCGGCCGCGCCCCGCGCCCCGCGGTGCAACCGGCCGCCGGTGATCGTGCCGATGCCGATCCCGGTGCCGACGGAGAGGAAGACGAAGTCGTCGATGCCGCGGCCGACACCGGCCGCCTGCTCGCCCAGCGCCGCCAGGTCGACGTCGTTCTCGAAGCTGACCCGGTCCCCGAGTTCCTCCGCGAGCAGCGCGACGACGGCCGGCCGGTCCCAGCCGGGGATGTTGACGGCCTGCCGCACCCGTCGGGAGGCCGGGTCGTAGATGCCCGGGCTTGCGATGACGATGCTGTGCACGTCGCTGCGGGCGACCCCGTTGCCCTCCAGCAGGTCGGTCACCAACCGGGCGATCTGCTGGACGAGTTGTGTGGCGTCGCGGGTCTGCGCCGGTTCCTGCCGGCGTTCGACGACGGTCTCGCCCAGGTCGGCCAGGGCCAGCCGGATCCGGTGCGAGCTGACGTGGACGCTGACCACGCGGCCGGCGTCGACGTCCGGCTCCCACAGGCGGGGGGCTCGGCCGGCGCGGCCGGTGCGCAGGCCCGTCTGACGCACCAGTCCGGCCGCCTCCAGGCGGGCCACGGCGAGGTTCACGGTGGGGCGCGAGAGTCCGGTGCCGGAGGACAGCTGCGAGGTGGACAGCGGCGCCTGTCCTCGCAGGTGCCGCAGGACGACCCACTCGTTCGCCTGGCGCATGCTGCCCGGTCCCCGCATGGCCGTGCGCGAGGGGGGCGAGACCAGGCTGTTCGCTTTCGTGGGCATGGCCGTCATCCTTCCACGTGGCCGGCGGGAACCAGGCAGGTCACCCGACCTGTTGATTTTGTTAAGAAGGACTCGTTACATTCACCGGACCATCGTCCCACTGCAAAGGCGCAGCGTCGTGTCGTCTCCCCCCTCCACCGGCGGCCTGGCCCGTCGGATAGGCCTGCTCCCGGCCACCGCGTTGAACATGAGCCAGATGGTCGGCGTCGGCCCGTTCATCACCATCCCGCTCATGGTCGCCGCCTTCGGCGGGCCGCAGGCCGTCCTCGGCTGGGTGGCCGGTGCCCTCCTCGCCCTCTTCGACGGCCTCGTCTGGGCGGAACTGGGTGCCGCGATGCCCGGCGCCGGCGGCACCTACGTCTACCTCCGGGAGGCGTTCCAGTACCGCAGCGGCAAGCTGATGCCGTTCCTGTTCGTCTGGACGGCGATCCTCTTCGTCCCCCTCATCATGTCCACCGGTGTCGTCGGCCTGGTCCAGTACCTCGGCTACCTGTGGCCGTCGATGGGGCAGGTCTCCGGCGACCTGGTCGGTCTGGGCCTGATCGCCCTGATCGTGCTGCTGCTGTGGCGCCGCGTCGACTCCGTCGCCCGGCTCACCACCGTCATGTGGGGCGTCATGCTGCTCGCCGTGGTGCTGGTCGTCGCCGCCGCCTACAGCCACTTCGACGCCGCGCACGCCTTCGACTACCCCCGTGGCGCCTTCGACCTGTCCGGGGCGAGGTTCTGGACCGGTTTCGGCGCCGGCCTCGCGGTCGGGGTGTACGACTACCTCGGCTACAACACCGCGGCCTACCTCGGCAGCGAGTTGAAGAACCCGGGGCGCACCCTGCCGCGCTCGACCGTCACCGCCATCCTCGGGGTCATGGTGATCTACCTGCTGCTACAGGTCGGCGTGCTCGGCGCGGTCGACTGGCACCGGATGCTCGACCCCGGCTCGGCCGTCTACCAGTCGATGGCCTCGGTCGTCCTCGAACAGGCCTGGGGCCGCGGCCCGGCCCAGGTGGTCACCGTCCTCATCCTGGTCACCGCCTTCGCCTCGGTCCTCGCGGGACTGCTCGCCGGCTCGCGCATCCCGTTCGACGCCGCGCGGGACGGCGTCTTCTTCCGTTCCTTCGCGCGCCTGCACCCGCGGCACGGCTTTCCCATGGTCGGCCTGGTCACGATGGGCCTGATCACCGCGGTGGGCTTCATGATCGGCCGGCACACCGACATGGGCACCCTCATCCAGCTGCTGACCACCGTCATGGTGCTGGTCCAGACGCTCTCGCAGATCGTGGCGCTGACCGTGTTGCGCAGACGGCAACCGCACCTGCGCCGCCCCTACCGGATGTGGCTCTACCCGCTGCCGAGCGTGCTGGCCTTCGCCGGCTGGGCCTACATCTACGTCTACGCCGACCACAACGCCCCGGGCCGCCACCCCATCGAGTGGTCGCTGGCGTGGGTCGCCCTCGGCGTCCTGGCGTTCCTGCTGTGGGCCCGCAAGGAGCGCATCTGGCCCTTCGGCGACAGGCAGATCCACGAGCAGTACGCCGGAGCCTCACCCGACGTCCCCAAGGAGCCGGTCACTCCATGACCACCAGCACCACCGCTGCCGTCCCCGCCGCCCCGGCGGGCACCACGCCGTTCCACGTCCTCGCCGTCGACCTCGGCGGCACCAAGGTCGCCCTGGCGACCACCGACCCGGACGGCACCGTGCTCCACCGCACGACCCTCCCCACCCTCGCCGACCAGGGCGCCGGCCAGGTCATGCGCCGGGTCGGCGAGGCAGGACGCGCACTGGTCGCCCGCACGGCCGCCGAGGGGCACGGCCCGCTGCGCGCGGTGGCCGCGGTCTCCCCGGGCATCGTGTGGGAGGACCGCATCCTGCTCGCCCCCAACAACCCCGGCTGGGAGCGGCTCGCGCTGCCCGCCACGCTGCGTGCCGCCTTCGGCACCGACACCGTGGCGGTCGAGACCGACGTCAAGGCCGCCGCCCTGGCCGAGGCCCGCTGGGGCGCCCTCGCCGGGTCGGACTGCGGCATCTTCCTCAACCTCGGCACCGGCCTGTCCGCCGCGCCGGTGATCCACGGCCGGGTGCTGGACGGTGCCCACCGGGCGGCCGGGGAGATCGGCTCCCAACTGCTGGGCGTCGCCGACCTCGCGGGGCTCGGCGACGGCCGCGCCCCGCTGGAGCAGCACGTCTCCGGGCGCGCTCTCGCCGACCGCGGCTCCGCGCTGCTGGGCCGTGCGGTCACCACTGCCGAGGTGTTCGCCCTCGCCGGGCACGACCCGGCGGTGGCCCAGTTGGTGGACGAGGCGCTGGACACGCTCGGCGTGCACCTCGCCAACCTCGCCATCGCGCTGGACCCGGACACCGTAGCCGTCGGTGGCGGCCTGACCCGTTCGGCCGACCGCGTCCTTCCCAGGCTGCGCCACATCCTGGACCGGGCCGTCCCCTTCCCCCCGTCCCTCGTGCCCGCCCGCTTCACCGAGACGGCGCCGCTCACCGGGGCCGTCCTCCTGGCCCTGGACGCGGCAGCCGGACAGCGGGGCGGGGCGTCAACTCCCAGCTGTGGGAAGGTGGTTACCGGGCCGTGAGTCCGGAGCGGCGGGCGCCCGTTCGCCGAAGCCGGCCTCTGGACCATCCGCGTCCCCGTGCCGTACCGTCCTCGCCTCCGCACCGGCCGCCGCGCCGGAGTGGTACACGGCGGGCTGTACCGAAGGCCGGGAGCAGGGCTCGGGCCGCGCGGACCTCGGTCGCTGCACGACTGCCGCCGACGTCTCGGCCCCGCGTCGTCCCCGGCAGCCCGCACGGTCCGGTCACCGCACGGGCCTTTTACGTGGCGGCGGCACACCGGGGGCGTCGCGGCACGGCCCGGGGCCCCGGGCCCGCCGCCCCGGCCAGCCGCCGCCGGGCCGCCTCAGCCCACCTGCTCCGGCGGCAGGCCGTGCCGCCGGATCACCTCGGCGTACCAGTGGGCGCTGGCCTTGGGGATGCGGCGCTGGGTGGGGTAGTCGACGTAGACGGCTCCGAAGCGCTTGGAGTAGCCGTACGCCCACTCGAAGTTGTCCATCAGCGACCAGAGGAAGTAGCCGCGGACGTCGACCCCGTCGGTGACGGCCCGCCGCACCGCGGCCAGATGGCTGTGCAGGTAGGCGATGCGCTCCGGGTCCTCGACCGTCCCCTCGGGGGTGAGGACGTCCTCGTAGGCGGCCCCGTTCTCGGTGACCATCAGCGGCAGCCTCGGGAACTGTTCGCTGAGCCCGCGCAGCAGCGTGTACAGCCCGTCGGCGTCGACCGCCCAGTTCATGGCGGTGCGCCGACCCTCGGCGAGGTGGAAGGCCACGTCCTCGGAACCGGTCCACGGGGAGTGGTCGCTGCGTCCGTGCCCGTCGTCGGCGGAGTCACCGGCCCCGTCGGCGGGGCGGGAGACCACCGTCGGGGTGTAGTAGTTGACGCCCAGCACGTCGATGGGGCGGGAGATGGTCTCCAGGTCGCCGGGGTGGACCAGGCCGTCCCAGTCGACCACCCGCGCGGTGTCGGCCAGCAGGTCCTCGGGGTAGGCGCCGGTCAGGATGGGGCCGGTGAAGATGCGGTTGCCGACCGCGTCGATGCGGCGTGCGGCGTCCACGTCCGCGGCGGCCTCGGTCAGGGGGCGGATCTGGTGCAGGTTGAGCGTCACGGAGATCTGCGCGCGGGCGGGGAGGCGTGCGCGCAGGGCACCGACGGCCTCCCCGTGGGCCAGGTTGAGGTGGTGGGCGGCGCGGAGGGTGGCGGCCGGGTTGGTGCGCCCCGGGGCGTGCACCCCGGAGCCGTAGCCCAGGAACGCCGAGCACCAGGGCTCGTTGAGGGTGGTCCAGAAGCCGATGCGGTCCCCCAGCGCGTCGCCGACCAGCGCCGCGTACTCGGCGAAGCGGTGGGCGGTGTCGCGGTGCGGCCAGCCGCCGGCGTCCTCCAGGTCCTGCGGCAGGTCCCAGTGGTAGAGGGTGGCGACCGGGGTGATGCCGGCTTCCAGGAGGGCGTCGGTGAGCCGCCGGTAGAAGTCGAGGCCGCGTTGGACCGCGGGTCCCCGACCGGTGGGCTGCACGCGGGACCAGGAGACGGAGAAACGGTACGCCGCCAGGCCGAGGTCCTTCATCAGCCGGACGTCGTCGCGGTAGCGGTGGTAGTGGTCGGCGGCGACGTCCCCCGTGTCGCCGCCCAGGACCCGGCCCGGGGTGTGGCTGAAGGTGTCCCAGATGGACGGGGTCCGGCCGTCCTCCGCGGCGGCGCCCTCGACCTGGTAGGCGGCGGTCGCGGCGCCCCAGACGAAGCCGGGCGGGAAGGGCTCGGCGGCGGGGGTGCTCTGGAGGTGGGTCTCGGATTCTGTGGCGGTCATGGTGAGAGTGCTCCCGGAGGTGACGTCGCAGGCGGGGATGGGCCGGTGGACGTGGGTGGGGCCCGCCCGGGCGGTGGCGCCCGGGCGGGGTGGGGACAGGGGGGTCAGCCCTTGACGGCGCCGGACATGATGCCTCCGACGATCTGCTTGCCGAAGACCACGAAGACGATCAGCAGTGGCAGGGCGCTGATCAGGGCGCCGGCCATGACGATGGACTGGTCCGGGGTGTAGGAGGCGCTGAGCTGTCCCAGGGCGACCTGGATGGTGGGGTTCTGCTGGTTGAGGGCGAGGAAGGGCCAGAAGAAGTCGTTCCACGCCTGCACGAAGGTGAGCATGCCGAGCACCATCATGGCGGGGCGGGCCACCGGCAGGACCACGCTGCGTACGATGCGCAGGTTGTTCGCCCCGTCGACCTTGGCTGCCTCGACGAGTTCGTAGGGCAGCGCCTCGATCAGGTACTGGCGCATGAAGAAGACGCCGAAGGCGCCGACCAGGGTGGGGAAGATGACCGACTCCAGCTTCCCGCCCCATCCGATGCCGGACATCATCATGAAGAGCGGGACGACGCTGAGCTGCGGCGGGATCGTCAGGGTCGCGATGACCGCGGTCATCAGCGGGCCGCGCCCGCGGAAGCGCATCTTGGCGAAGGCGTAGCCCGCGAGGGTGCAGAACAGGAGCGTGGCCACCGTGATGCAGCCGGAGACGATGAGGCTGTTGACGATCGCCTTGCCCAGGTTCGCCTGCTGCCAGGCGGCCTGGAGGTTGTGGCCGAGGCGGGTGCCGGGGAGCAGCGGGGGCGGGGTGTTGAGGACGTCCTGCTGGTCGTGGGAGGCGGCCACCAGCGTCCAGTACAGCGGGAAGAGGGAGCCGATGCCCACGACGACGAGGCAGAGGTAGGTGAAGGGGCCGCCCTTGAGCTGGTCACCGGCGCCGATCCGGGGGCGTCTGCCGCGGCGGCCCGCCGGGCTGCTCGCAGCTGGGCGGCGGGGAGCTTGCAGGCCCGGGGTGCTGGGGGTGCTGGTCATGGTCATGTGTCGTCACGCTCCCGGTCAGGCCGCGCTCTTGCGCACGGTGCGGCCGACGATCCAGTTGATCAGGGCGATGAGCAGCAGCAGGACGAGCATGGCCCAGGCGACTGCGGCGGCGGGGCCCAGGTGACCGAGCTTCCAGCCGTAGTTGTAGAGGTAGACGCTGAGCGTCTCGTACTGGTGCTCGTTGCCGCCGGTGGAGCCGAGGGTGCCGCCTTCCAGCAGCAGTGGCTCGCCGAAGAGCTGCATGGAGCCGATGGTGGAGATGACGACGGTGAAGAGGATCGTCGGGCGCAGCGAGGGGATGGTCACCTTGCGGAACTGCTGCCAGCGCGAGGCCCCGTCGATCGACGCCGCCTCGTAGAGGTCGGTGGGCACGGCCTGCATCGCCGCGAGGTAGATCAGCGTGTTGTAGCCCGTCCAGCGCCAGATGACGATGACCGAGATGGCGATCTTCGAGGTCCAGTGTCCGTTGGCCCAGTTGGTCTCGCCCAGCCCGACGAAGTGCAGCAGCCAGTTCAGAAGCCCGCCGTCGGCGCGGAAGACCAGCGCGAAGACCAGGGCGGCGGTGGCGACCGAGGTGGCGTAGGGGGTCAGGATGACGGTGCGCCAGAACGTGGTGGCGCGCAGTTTGTAGTTGAGCAGGTGGGCGAGGCCGAGGGCGACCAGGAGCTGCGGGACGGTCGACATCACGCCGATGGCGAAGGTGTTGCCGACGGCGGTCCAGAACTCCCCGTCGACGAGGATCTTGGCGAAGTTGTCCAGACCGACCCACTCGGACTGGTCGAGCCCCGTCATCTCCACCCGGTGCAGGGCTATCCAGCCGGTGTAGAGCAGCGGGTAGAGGCCGAAGGCGCCGAAGACGAGGAAGAACGGGGCGATGTAGGCGTAGGGCGAGGCCTTGTCGTCGAGGCGCCACAGCCTGGCGCGCCAGGCCCGGGCGGTGGCCGCCCTCTTCGGGGCGTCGGGGCCGGGAGGCGGTGGGGCGTACGCACCCCGGGTCGGGGTCGAGGTTGCCACTGGGAGGTCCTTCCCTGGGGTGTCGGCCCTGCCGCGCCGACCGGAGCGAGGGCCGGGGCGGTCGCGGTCAGCTCGGCCGGGCCGCGGTGCCGTGCTGGGTGGGGCTGTCGGGAGCGGTCGGGCTCACGGCCGTGGGGGGGGGGGCGGGCGGGGGGGGGGCGGGGGGGGGGGGCCGGGGGGGGGGGGGCCCCCCCCACGGCCCGGTGGTGCTAGCCGATGGCCTTGTCGATCGCCTCGGTGGCGGCCTGCCATGCCTTGCCGGGGCTGGTGCCCCGCTGCTCCATGTTGTTGATCTGCGTGGAGACGGTGTCCTTGATGAACGCGTCCTTCGCGCCGAGCACTGCCTCGGGGATGGACTTGGCCTCGTCGGCGTAGATCTTGCCGATGGGCGCGTTGTTGAAGTAGGGCAGCTTCGCGTCCTTCACGTCGGCCAGCTGGTAGGCGCCGGTGTTGGAGGGGAAGACGCCGATCGCCTTGAAGACCGCGGCCTGCTGCTCAGGGGCGGTGAGCCACTTGACGAGCGCGGTGGCCTCCTTGACGTGGGGCCCGCTCTTGGGCACGGAGAGGAAGGAGCCTCCCCAGTTGGCGGCGCTGGTGCCGGGGGCCCGGGCGATGTCCCACTTGCCCTTGTAGGCGGCGCCGGAGTTCACGGAGATCTGGGCGGCCATCCACGCCGGGCAGGCGACACTGGCCACGGTCCCCTTGCGCAGCGCGGCGTTCCAGCCGTCGGTGAACTGGGCGAGGCCCTGGGACAGCTTCTTCTTAGCCGTCTCGGCGGCGAGGTTCCAGCCCTGCTTCACGCCGGGGCTGGACTTGTAGATCACCTTGCCCTTGGCGTCGTAGTACTGCTTGGCGCTGGAGCTGACCACCGCGTTGTACATGGCGCTGGCGGAGTCCATGAAGTACGTACCCGAGGGCGCCTTCTTCTTGTACTGCTCACCGAGCTTGAGGTAGTCCTCCCAGCCACCCGCGACGGCCTTGGCCACCTCGTCGCGGTCGCTGGGCAGGCCCGCCTTCTGGAAGAGGTCCCGCCGGTAGCACAGGGACATGGGGCCGATGTCGGTGCCCGCGCCGATCACGGTGCCGTCGGCGGCGGTGGCCTGCTGCTCCTTCCAGGAGACCCAGTCGTCGACCTTGATGGTCTTGCTGAGGTCCTCGAACTTGGCGGCCTGGGTGTCGACGACCTCCTTGATGCGGCCGACCTCGATGCCCTGCACGTCCGCCAGACCGCTGCCGCTGTTCAGCTCCTGGAGCAGCTTGGGGTAGTAGTCCTGCTCGTTGGCGGTCGTGTCCTCCTTCACCGTGATGTTCGGGTGGAGTTGGTGGTACTTCTCGAACAGCTTGGCCTCCTTGTAGCCGAACTGCCCGTAGTCGCCGACGGTCAGCGTGATCTTGCCGCCGGACTCCGCAGCGTCGGTGTCACCACCGTCGCCGCATCCGGTCAGCAGCAGGGCGGACGCGGCCACGACCGCCGTGGCCGCCACCGTCACGCCACGGCGACGACCGCCGGCACGAGAGATACGCATTGCACAACTCCTATCTGTGGGCCGAGCCTCGCCGCCTCGTCGCGACGGACTGGTCTGCCCTCGCCGGCCGGGCGCCGCCCCGCCTCTCCCACGGAAGCCTGTGGACCCCAACATCCCTCCGCAGCAGGGAAGTCGGGTTTCGTGAGGAGAGAGGGGGTGGCGCCGGGTGCAACGAGGGGACCTGCTCCCGGACCAGAGGTTGGGAGCGCTCCCAAGGCATGTGCGAAAGGCTCGCGCCCCGATGCGGAAGTGTCAAGGCTTGAAGGCGATCTCGTTGCCCTAACGTGTCCACGGTGTCACGACTCCGTGTCCCACCGTGCGACACTTGAAGCCGCTCCCCCGCCCGGGAGCCGCACCTGCGGCCCAGCCCCTGAACATCCCGAACACCGATGTCACCACGTGGACTTGGCAGCCGCCGGCATCACCCGCACACGGCGCGGCAGGTGTGGGGCCCGTCGGTTCCCGGCGCCGCGGCCGGCCCCTTCGGTTGACCGGGCGGCGGACGCACGCACCCGAGAGCGGCTGCACGGCTCCTCCCGCGCGTCCGGCCGGCCCCTCCGTCGCCCCGGAGCCCGGAGGGCGCACCGGACACGACACCTCCGAGGCGCCCCGGCGACGAGGCGCACGAGCACCTCCGGGGCCCGGGAGTCAGCTCGGCGAGATGGCCCAAGTGCGGTGACTCGCAGCGGGCTTAGCTTGTTCCTCATCTACCCAGATCTGCGGGGTTTGCCGATGCCCTTGAGGGCCTCGGGGCGTTTCACGGTCGTCATAGCGGGTGGCAGGCCGCCGGTTGCTCGAACCGAGGGGTCGTCCGGGCCCGGTTCCAGTCGGTTGAGGAACACGGCCGGGCAGAGCAGGTGCGCGGATGTTCCGGAACCCGCGGCGGACCCGGGCCGGGGTGAGGTGTTCGGGCTCGGCCGGTTTCTCCCAAGGCCGACGGAGATCAGCGGCAAGTGGCCGGGCGAGGCGGAGCTGGGTGTGGGCGACTACCAGGAGCCAGGCCCAACGGTCCGCTGCCTCGGGAGTTCGGACTTTCGGGGCGTCCACCCGAGTGTCTGTTTCCCGAAACGGAACGAATGCTCCAGATCGAATCTCCTGAGGAACACTTGCCACCACAAGTCCACGTCCGACGGGGCGGCAGCGGTCCTGGAGGACCACAACCAGACCGGCGGGGCCTCTCGTTCCTTCGAGAGGTACTCGACTTTCCAGCGGCCCAGGGTGCCTTCGACAACGGGGAGTTCGCCGTCGTGCTCCAGCCAGGCCGAGCGGTGAGTCAGCCTCGGGTGGACCCGGTCCCACGCCTGGGCCTCGGCCCTTTCCGTAGTTCACCGTGTCGGTGGCCGTGGTGATCGCCGGCTCGGGCCAGGTCTCTGGCTTGGCGAAGCGGAACTCCGGCCCGTGCCTGGGCGGTCGGCCGTTGACGCCCTGCATCCTGGGTGGTTTCGGCAGACGCATCACCCGGTCGGAGCGGGCCCGCCCGACCGAGCACGGCGCGTCCGACCTCAGCCACGGCGACACATCGACCGCCAGCACCAGGCGCCCGCTCCCGAACCGGGGCAGCGGCAGCTTGGCCGGCACCGTCCGCAACCGGTCGACGTCGATCCGGCCCCGGTTGAGGGCTCCACACAAAGCTCCGTACCCACGACGGTGCTCGGGCACCAGCGTCAGGTCCACGGGCGAGGCCACCGGTTTTTCGACGCACAGCAGCGCGTCGGTCAGTTCGAACAGTTCATCCCGCCGGACGGTCAGGCACTCGTAGAACTCTCCCCGCAAGCGCGACGCTTCCGCGAACGCATCCCGCCGGACATCGTGATGCAGCAGACTCACCCTCACGGCCTTCGTCGCGGTCACGTGTACTCCTTGGTCGGAGCACATGATCAGATGAAGGCCGCCCCCACGTCCGGCGCATCCCCATGCGAGCGAACCCGTTCGAGACACCGTTCGACCTCGTGGCACCATGTGCGGCATGACGACCAACCGAAAGGTCCATGCCGCGTAGACGGCCAGGACGCATCCGGGCCGGCATCCCGGACCGGCACCAGTCACCACGCTCAAGGCCGGTCATCGACAGCCTCTCTCCGCGAGCGCTCTCCGAGGTCGTTCACCTCGAACGCACGCGGAACTACCTCCAGCAAGGCGATATCAGCACGGCGTTGCGCCTGTGGAAGGACTACGTCCATCGCCCCGAGCGCGAGCTCTGGCACGACGACGAGTTCGGCAACGTGCACTGGTACTGCTGCGGCAACCCTCTCGAAGGCCGTGCCCTACTCGACGGCGTGATCCAAGCAATGTCGCAACGCGGGGCCCGCGAGCTCCGCAAGATCATCGAAGAGCTTGACGCCTTCATGGGCCCGCCCGACCCAGCCGCAGACCGCCGAAGATGAAGAACAAGCCTAGCGAGGCTGGCCGCAGTCACTGGGGCGGCCGGGTGAGACATCGCTGCGATCGGGATGGCATCGAGTTCGGTGGGCGGTGCCCAGACCACGCGCCAGGTGCCTTCCCGTTCGCAGCCGCACGAATGTCGGGGCACGGGCGGCGTAATCAATGGGTGCCGAACCCGCCGATAAACCCACCGGTCCCACCCCCGCCGGTACCGCCGAAGCTTCTGCTGCTGCCAGTGCCAGGAGACTGCCAGTCCGCTGGCACCGGCCCATGGGGACCGGATTTCCAGGAGGATTGGGTCACCACGTCCCACCACCCGCCGAACGAGATGCTGATACCCAACTCCTGGCACTCTCTGACGGTTTCAGCCTGACTCCCTGGGTCCCATTCGAACCGGAGCCAGCGGGCGCGATGGATCGCCAGCAGAGCGTCCTCCAGCTCATACGCGGTCAGTGGCTCGCCCGAGGGCTGGAGCGAGTCCGCGACGTGGCGGATGGCGACGATGGAATGGCCGGAATAGTGAATGCAGGCCCAGCACCGCCGATCCGCGACCGGCCGCACGGCTTCGCGCAACCGCTCCTCCGCACGCCGACGGGCCTCCTCCGCACGCCGGCGGGCCTCCTCAGCCGCCCGCTGCTCCGCCAGAGCAGCGGCATACAGCGGCTCCAACTCCGCGCGCACCGGGCGGTAGGCCTCCGCGGCCTGCTCCAGGGCAGCCCGAAAGGCGTGTTGCGCTCTCTTCGAACGCACCGCCCGCAAGAGCCGTCGAGCTCGCCAGGAAAGCGGCTCTCCCTGGATCCACCCGGCCGGCGAAGTAAGCCCGATGTACAGGTTGACCAAGATATCCTCACCATGTACGCGGTTCAGCCTGATGACCGCACGGGACACCGCGTCGCAGTACGTGCGCGCCCCGGCGTCCCATCGGTCGCGCTGCGCCCTGGTGCAGGAGAGCGGTACCCCCTGCCAGGGGTCCCGACTACGGAAGACCGTGATGTGATCGGGCAGCGGTTCCGGGGTGGGGACGCAGTTCAAAGGCGTGCGCAGGTGAAGCCGGGACTCCTTGAGCCAGATGCGAACGCGCTCGCTGGATCCGCTCTCCGCCACGACGATCACGCCCCTCCGGTCCCCCGCGCCGCGTGAACTGCATTGCCAAGCTGGAACAGAGCGTATCCCCGCGTATCCACCTGCGGGAGAGGCAACGACGATGCCGGACTGACAGCCCAGCGCCCGTTCCCGGGGCAGGAGAAGGGGGACCGCAGGTCCCAGCCAGCGTAGGGCTCAAGGCTGCTCAGAACGGAATTCAGAAACACGCACTTACCGGTGCGACACCGTCCCCCCAGGGCCCCTCAGGAGGTGCCGCGCCGGACCAGCTCCGTCGGCAGTACCAGCCCCGGGCCTTCACCGGCTCCGGATACGCCGTCGAACAGGCCGGCGGGGTCCGCCTCGCCCCGGGACGAGGCCATGAGCCGGAGCAGGGCCGTGGCCATGGCCCGGCCGGTCTCCTCGATGGGCTGGCGGACCGTCGTCAGGGGCGGGTCCAGGTGGCGCGCGACGAGCGAGTCGTCGAAGCCGACCAGTGCCACCCGTTCCGGGACGCTCCGGCCGCTCTCGCGCAGGGCCAGCCGGGCCCCGGAGGCCATGACGTCGGAGGCGCAGAAGACGCCGTCCAGCAGCGGTTCACGCTCCAGGAGGGTGCGCATGGCCCGGTAGCCGCTCTCCTCGCTGAAGTCGCCGTGCACCACGAGGTGTTCGTCCGCCTCCCGCCCTCCGTCCGAGTGTGCGTCGCGGTAGCCGTCCAGCCGGCACCGCGCCGCGTACATGTCGAGCGGCCCGGTGATGGTGCCGACCCGCCTGCACCCATGCTCCAGGAGGTGCGCCACCGCGGCACGGGCGCCGCCCGTGTTGTCGGAGTCGACGAAGGGCACGGTCTCGGCGTGCGAGCGGCGGCCGCCCAGCACGGTGGGCACACCGCTCTCCCGCAGCATGTCGGGCAGCGGGTCCTCGGCGTGCACCGACACCAGCAGGACACCGTCCACCCGCCCACCCACCGCGTACTGGGCGAAACGGTCGCGTTCGGCGGGGGTGTGGATGAGCGTGAGCAGGAGTTGCAGCTCGGTGCCGGCCAGTACCGTGCTCACCCCGCGCAGGACGCCCGCGAAGTAGGGCTCGGCGAACAGCCTGGTCTGCGACTCGGGCACGACCAGGGCGACGGCGTCGGAGTTGCCCGCCGCCAGGGCCCGGGCGGTGCGGTTGGGGACGTAGCCCAGCTCGGCCACTGCGGCCTCGACCTCCGCGCGGGTACGGTCGCTCACCCCGGGGGCGCCGTTGACGACGCGGGAGACGGTGCCGCGTCCCACGCCGGCGCGCGCGGCGACCTGTTCCAGGGTCGGTCGGTTCCGCGGGCCGCCTCCCGTGCCTGTGGCCGCCACGCCGGTGCACCTCCACTGTCCTGCCCGGCAGACCCGGACCCGGTTCGCTTGCGCCCTGCTCGGGCCACGGTCATTGAACTACACCGCGGGCCCGGGCACCGGCCGGGCCCTCGTCCGGGCCGGGCCGCCCGAGCGGGGCGGTCACCGGGAGATCAGGTCAGGCCCCGGCCGGGCTGAGGTCCGACCCGTAGTCCCTGGTGGATCGGCGAGCGGCGTCCGGTGCGGTGCATCGCACGGCGGGGAGTCCCCCGCACCGGGTGCATACGGGCCGTTCGACAACGCGGCGAGGCGCCGCGCCGGGCGTCGGGAGCCCGCCGGGATCACGGGACAGCCCTCAGCGGGGCAGTACCGGTCGTGCGAGTTCCTCGCGGAGCCCGAAGCGGCGCCACTCGCGTGGGTAGCCGATCGAGACCTCCTCGAACGGGACGCCGTCGTAGACCGTGCTCCGCGGGATGTGCAGGTGGCCGTAGACGACGGCTGCGGCACCAAAACGGACGTGCCAGTCGGCGGTGCGCACGGTGCCACACCACTGGACGAACTCCTGGTGCGTCATGACCTCGGTGGGCCGGCGCACCAGCGGCCAGTGGTTGACGAGGACCAGCGGCAGGTCCCCGGCGACCTCGGTGAGCCGCCGCTCCGACTCGGCGATGCGGGCGGCGCACCACGCCTGCCGGCTCGGGTAGGGGTCGGGGTGCAGGAAGTACTCGTCGGTGCAGACGATGCCTGCCTCGTGGGCGCGGGCCAGCGACTCCTCGACCGTGGTGGTGCCCGGAGTGAGGAAGGAGTAGTCGTAGAGCAGGAAGAGCGGCGCTATGCGGACCGGGCCGCCGGGGCCGGTCCACACCGGCCAGGGGTCCTCGGGGGTGCGGACGTCGAGCTTCCGGCAGAGCGCGACCAGCTTCTGGTACCGCTCGACGCCCCGTGCGGGGTCGGTCTCGTCGCGGACGGTCCACAGCTCGTGGTTGCCCGGTACCCACACGACCTGCGCGAAGCGTTCCCGCAGCCGGCCCAGTGTCCACTCGATGTCGGCGAGGAACTCCCCCACGTCCCCGGCCACGATGAGCCAGTCCTCCGGGTGGCCGGGCCGGATGCGTTCCACCAGCTCGCGGTTCTCGGCGTAGGAGACGTGCAGGTCGCTGACTGCTCGCAGTGTTCTCTCAACCCCCGTCACGCAGTCGAGTGTAGGAGAAGCGGAACCGTCGCACCGGCGGAGCGAGGGAACTGCCCCGACCGCCCCGGCCGTTCTCCGCAGCCACGGCAGTCCCGCGGGCCACTCCGGCGGGACCCCGGGGGCCGCCCCCGACGGGGTCCCCCTCGCTCGCGTCGCCGCCCCCGGCGACGTCGCCGTGGGAGCGGCGCACCTCGCCTCAGCGGTATCCGAAGCCGGGTGGGAGGGGCCGGGCGAGGAACAGGTGCCGCGGGAAGGCGTCGGCGAGCACGCGGTAGCCGGCCGGGTTCAGGTGCAGGTGGTCGCCCGTGTCGAGGTCGGGCCGCAGACGGCTGGTGGCCTCGGGGTCGCGGGCGGCCCGGTCGAGGTCGACGACCGCGTCGAAGCGTCCGCTGGTGCGTATCCACGCGTTGACCTCCCGGCGGGAGGTCTCGCGCAGGCCCGCCGGGTCGTCGTAGTCGCCGTTGCCGCCGAACGGGGTGAGGGTGGCGCCGTAGACGCGGATTCCCTGGGCGTGGGCACGGGTGATGATCTGGTCGTAGGCGGCGAGGAGTTGCTCCACCGTCTCGTGCTGGGCGGTCGGGGTGGCGGCCGCCGTCCCGATGTCGTTGACGCCCTCGAAGACGGTCAGCGAGGTGACGCCGCTCTGGGCCAGCACGTCGCGGTCCACCCGGGACAGTCCGTTCGGGCCCAGTCCGTCGTTGAGGACGCGGTTGCCGCCGGCGGCCTGGTTGAGCACGGCGACGTCCGCGGTCGGGCGGTCGGCCCGCAGGCGGGCTGCGAGCTGGTCGGTCCAGCGGTCGTTGTGGTTGCTCGTGGACCCCCGGCCGTCGGTGAGGGAGTCGCCCAGCACGGCGGTGGCCCGGGTGGCTGCCGGCGACCACACCTCGACGCCGCTGAGCAGGTACCAGTGTTCGACGGAGGCCGCGCCCGGCAGGTCCTCGGCGTCGACGTGGTCGCCGTGCAGCAGGTAGGAGGCGGTGCGGGAGCCGGGGTGCGAGGTGACGGCCGTCGACTTCTGGCCGGTGGCCAGGTAGGTGGTCACGGTCAGTTCGGAGCCCGGTGCCGGCGAGAGGTCCAGGGGGTCGGAGACCACCTGTGCGCCGGTCGGCACCGTCGTGGCCGCCGCGCCGTGGAAGGTCACGGGCACGGAGGTCCCGGGCCGGATGGCGCCGGTCCCGGCCCTGCCGCCCGCCGGGAGGGCCACGGAGACGTGGGTCAGCGGCAGCGGCGCGCCGCCGAACGCGTTGGAGAACCGCAACCGCACGTGACGACCGCCGATCGAGAGGTGCACGGTCTGGCGGAGGGTGGTGTCGGCGAAGACCGTGCCGTCCCCGGTGAAGGGGGCCGGCGGCAGGTTGGCCGGTTCGGTCAGCTGGGGCATGGCCGTCCAGGTGCCCACCCAGTGCGTGCCGGGTGGTGCCTGGGTCCGGGCCGGTTCCGCTGCGGTGGCCGCGGCGCGCTCGGCCCCCTGCGCGCCGGGGACGAGCACCACGGCGGCCACCAGCACACCGAGCGCGGCGGCGATCCGCGCGCCTCGCCGTCCTCGGTCTCTTCGCACGGGCGGTCTCCTGCGCACGGGCGGCCTCTCCTTCGGTCGGGGCGGGGCAGGGCGGAGGCAGGGGGCCGTCACCTGCCACCGCGGTCGGGATGCAGCGGGACCCGCACCACCTGGCGGGCTCCGAAAGAGTCGCCGAAGCCGACGAATAATTCGAGATGCCGTCGTCGGTCCGCTGTCCTCACCGCGAGCACTTCTCACGGTTTCGAGCAGTGACGGGACTGTAGGAGGCCCGCTCGCGCCCGGTCAAGAGCCGTGCATGCACGTGGGGTTCGCGGCTGTCACCGTCTCGCCCGGGTGACCCGGAGCCGTACAGCGACCGAAACTTTTCGGTGCACCCGTCCTTCAACCGACCTGGGCGCACCCGGTGGTGGGCACGTGCCGGCGCTGCGTCAACCCTCTCGTCGGGGCCCCGGGCGGGTGACGGCGGTGCAGTGCGCGCAGCCGGGGCAGCTGCTCCTCGAAGGACCGCCTCCGCGGTGCCGACGCAGGGCACCGGCAGCCGGACGCGAGCGCCGCCACCCGGCCTGGCCGCGCCCCGGAGGCTGGTGGCGCAGGCGGAGTTCCAGACCGTCCGCCCGTACCGGCATCCCTCCACCCCGCAGAGGCACCCGCTCACCCTGACCGTGCACCGTCGTGGCTCCGCCCGTCTCCCGGCCGGTCCCGCGGCAGCGATCTGCCTACGCCGGTGCGCGACCACCGCCGGCTGTGCCAGATTGGTGCACATGTCGGATGCCGTGTACGGGCTGGTCGGTGCCCTGGGTGGAGCGCTGCTGACCGCCGGGGTCGCGTACTGGGGCCCGCTCCACCAGCAGCGTGAAGCCGCCCGGCAGACGGCGGAGGCACAGCGGCGGACGAGTCTGGAGGCGGAGGTCGGGCGGCTGGTCGACATCCGTTCGACCTTGCGTACCTGGCAGCGCGTACTGGACGACGCCTTCGCGCTGATGGTGCTGGGGGCACCTCTCGACCTGGACGAGTTCAAGGCGGCGGAGGCCGAGGCGAAGTCCCGTGCCCTGCGGGCCCTGGACGAGGTCATGCGCGACGGGTGGTACATCCCGGTCTCCTCCTACGGCCTGCCCGGCCCGTCCGGTGGCCCCGCTCCGCACAGCCGGCTGGTGGAGGTGCTGACCGAGATGGGGCAGCGCATCAGGAGGCTGGGACTGGCGGGCCGTTCCGTGGCGCGTGAAGAGGCTGAGGCGCAGGAGTTCCACGCGCTGAGTGTCGAAGCCGGCCGGGAACGGGGCGAGATGAGCGAGATCATCCAGGACCGCCTGGAGAACATGGCTGTCCGGTTCCCCCGCGACGACGGGCGGCACGGGGCTCCCCCGGGTGGGCCGGGGGTGTCAGGACGCCGGGCGCGCCGCTGACGGCATGGCAGGCGCCTTGCACCCACGCGCTCCGGCGTGCAGGGCGGCGGTCGGACGGCACCGTCGGCGTCGCGGGGAGCGGTGGCGCTGCCGCGGTGGTCAGCCCCTGTGCTCGCGTGCTCCTCCGCGTGGCGTGCACGGTTCCCGCCGGCTGCGGTGCGGTCCGCACACCGGCCCCTCCCCCGGCCGGACAGGCGGGAGGAGGGGCGTGGGTGTGCCCGGTCGGTCGTGGTCACACGCCCTGTTCCGCCGGGATCTTCGCCACCGCGGACTCCGGGGTGCGGGCGGCCGAGCGGGCCAGCAGGCCGACGACGCCCAGGGCGGCCAGGGCGACGCCGGTGAGGAGCCACATCGCGGCCTGCGTGCCCTGGGTGAAGGCGTGCCCGAACAGGTCGGTGAGGTCCTGCGGCGGCAGCGTGGTGTGGTCGCGCAGGAGTGCGCCGGCGTGTTCCGGTTCGGCGACGGCATCCTCAAGCCACCCGCCGCCGGGCTGGTGCCGGGCGGCCAGCTCGGTGGTGAGGTCGTCGGTGGCGGCTGCGCGGAAGAGCACCACCGAGGCGGCGAGTCCGAGCGCGCCGCCCAGGTTGTGGAAGGTCCAGGAGGAGCCGACGGCCAGTCCCGCCTGGCGCTCGGGCACGGCCGACAGGGCCGAGACGGTCGCCGGGCTCAGCACGCAGGCCCAGCCGACGCCCATGGCCGCCAGGGCCACCGAGAGGTGGACCAGGGAGGTGTCGGGCCTCAGTGCGGTCTGCAGGAGCGCCGAGACGGTGAGGGCCGTGAAGCCGACGGCCAGCAGCGGTCGGGGGCCGAACCGGTCGATGAGCCGCCCGATGAAGGGGGACAGCGCCGCCATCACCGCGGTGCAGGGCAGCAGCAGCGCGCCGACGGCGTACCCGCTCAGCCCCCGTACGGCGCTGAGGTAGAGCGGGACGAGGAAGAGGACCGTGGTGTAGAAGCAGGCCAGCGCGAAGTCGGAGGTGATGGCGCCGAGGAAGGAGCGGTTGCGGAACAGGCCGAGGTCCAGGAGCGGTTGGGGGCTGCGCCGCTCCCAGAGGGCGAAGGCTGCCAGGGCCAGGACGGCGAAGGCCAGCAGCCCCAGGGTGGCGGGGCTCGTCCATCCCCGGACGCCGCCGAGAGTGAAGGCGAGCACCACGGCGGGGATGCCGAGGCTGGAGAGGAGCAGGCCGGGCCAGTCCAGGCGGCCGGCGGCGGTCTCGTCCCGGGACTCCCGGACACTGAAGGAGCACAGCGCCAGGGCGAGCACGACCAGCGGCACGTTGATCAGGAAGACCCAGCGCCAGCCGGCGGCGGAGACCAGGAGGCCGCCGAGCAGCGGGCCGACGGCCAGTCCGAAACCGTTGACCCCGTACAGGGCGCCCATGGCCCGACCGCGCCGGTCGGGCGGGAAGGCGTGCTGCACGATGGCGCCGGTGGAGGTGTAGAGCACCGCACCGGCCGCGCCCTGCAGGAAGCGGAAGACGATGAGCCAGAGGGTGTCGGAGGAGGCGCCCGCCCCGAGGGAGGCGAGCCCGAAGAGCACGGTTCCCGCGTAGAGGACGCGGCGGCGGCCGAAGGAGTCGGCCAGCCGGCCCATGGTCACCATGAACATCGACAGCGCGACGATGAACATGTTGACCACGAGTTGGAGTTCGGCCATGGAGGCGCCGAGTTCCGCCTGGATTCTCGGCGCCGCGGTGTTGACGATGGTGAGGTCGATGCAGCCCAGGAAGCTGATCAGTCCCACACCGGTGAACGCCCACCATGTGCGGTCGGGTGATGGAGTCACGTGATGCGTCCTCTACGCGGGATGGATGGTTCAGGCGGCCGGTCGGGACGCCGTTGCGCGTTTCTTGAACCTCAGCGACAGCCAGCCGCCCTTGCCCGGGTATTCCGTCGAGACGAAGAGGCGCTGGGTTCTGGACATCGCTGCGGTCATCGGTTGCGGGTAGATGATGTGGTCATATCCCTGGGAGGCCCACAGGGGCATGATGATCGGGCATTCCTCGATCAGGTAGGCGAGGCAGTCGTCGAACGCCCGCGCCACGTCGGTGTCGGGGTCGCGGGCCACCCTGCGGTCGACGAACCGGCCGATGGTGGCGTGTACGGCCTCCTGGTAGCCCGGGTCCTCCCGGTACGCCCTCTCCACCCGGGCGCGCAGGGCCGGGTAGGCGGGGTCCTGGAGCGCGTCGTCCCAGCGGAGCACGTCGGAGGGCACGGCCAGCCGGCCCAGGATCTTGTCGTTCCGCTCCAGCCACCGTTCGCCCTCGCGCAGGGCGTGGCGGTGGGCCTCCTCGGGGGCGAGCTGCGGGTAGTTGGTCCGCTGGAGGGTGTCGGCGACCGCCACGGTGACGTGCCCGAACCGGCTCCGGTTGACCAGGTCGACGGTGGCCTGCAGTTTGTCGCCCTCGTGGTAGCGCTGGCCGACGCTGACCAGGAGGACGGCGCGGGTGCCCGCGAGGTCGAGGTTCTTCGCGGCCTGGCCGAAGTTCGCCTTCGTCCGGCCCTCGGGTGTCGGTCGGCTCATGACGTCAGCTCCACAGGACGAGCGGCTGGTCGTCCCCGTGGTAGCCGAGGAAGTGTCCAAGGGTGATGCGTGGCGCGTCGCCGGAGGGGCGCACCGCGTGGATCTGCCGGGGGTTGAGCAGGACCAGGTCTCCCGGTGCGGGCTTGAAGACCTCCTGGGGCGGGCCGGCCCTGTCCCGGTCGATCCCCCAGGTGCGGTCGCTCTTGAGCTCCTCGTACTCGGCGTCGGTGGGTTCGACGCCCCACAGCTCCAGCTCGCCGCCACTCTCCGGCAGGTTGAGGTAGATGTTGGCGGAGAGCTGGGCCTTGAGCTGGTGGGCGGAGTCGGGCGGCAGGTTGCGTTCGAGGGCGTCGGTGTGCGGGTTGAGGTCGACGTCCTTGTCCTGGTAGCGGCAGATGCCGACGAAGGCCTTCCGGCCGTCCAGGTGGAGGAGGTTCGCGCCCGCCTGCCAGGTCTCCTCCAGGAGCAGCCGCAGGACGTCGCTGGGTGAGGGGTAGGGCGCGAACACGCCGCGGAGGCGGCGGATGTTCTCACGCGCTTCCGCGTGGTACCGGTCGCGGGACGCGTCGTCGCTGATCTCGGAGAAGGCGAAGCCGATGCGCTGGAACTCCTCCGCCTGACTGAGCCCTGCGCGATCGGGATGGTCGAGGAGTTTCTCGCGTGCGGCCGTCAGTGCCGCCGCAGGGACGAACCCGGGTATGTGCACGGCCAGTGAGGTGCCGTCGACGACGGACAGGATGTCGGCGTGCTGGAGTTCTTCCGCGGTCGTGTGCCTGATTCCCGACATGCTTTTTCCGTTCTTCCGGAGGGGACGGGACGAACGTGCGAGGCCATTTACGCAGATTCGAGAACAGGCATGTCAACCGGTGTCACATGGTGTTGACAAAGGGAATGACCGATGCGCCACCGCCAGGCACGCCGCCGCCTTGCCCGAGGGACCGAATATCAGCCGGGAATTTGCGTTGAGGCAATATGGCAAGTACGTCAACAGTTCATGAAACGCGTGCGGTCGGGCGCCGGATGAGGGCGCGTGTTTCTCCTGTGTGACGGCAGCGTGGACGAAATGAAGAGGAATGCTTTCTTCCGTGTTGCCACCGTCGGGCGGGCGACGGAAAACGGGCTTTTCCGCCCGCTACGGCGGAGGGCCGGCGGGGCGCGACGGGCCCCGGACGTGCGGGGCGGAGGCGGGCGGCTCGCGAGGGCAGCCCCTCGCGCGGCCGAAAACATGAGGTTCGGCCCTGCCTGATCGGTCGACCGGCCGGTTCTACAGGGTGCGCGGGATGGCTGAAAACGCATCACCCGCGCGTGGAGCGGCGACCGGCCTCCCACGGAGGAGAGGGCACGAAGGAGCCCTCCCGCCCCGGGCGTCCGTCGCAGGACGGACCCCCGGGTCAGGAGGGCTCAGGGTGGGGACGGGTCCGGGCAGTGCCCGTGGGGCCCCGGTGGGCGGACGGGGCCGCTCAGGCCTCGTCCCCTCGCAGGCTGCGCTCGATCTCCTCCAGCGTGCGGCCACGGGTCTCCGGTACCCGCCGCCGGACGAAGACCCAGCAGAGCAGGTTCATCAGGGCGTAGATCAGCAGTGTCGCCGGCAGCCCGAAGGCCTGGACCGCGGTGAGCGCCGTCACCGCGATGAGCAGGTCGAAGCCCCAGACGGTCGCGGTCGCCAGGCTGGTGGCGGGCCCGCGGACGGACAGCGGCAGGACCTCGGGGGCCAGCAGCCACACCACGCTCTGGATGCCGGCGCCGTTGAGGAAGACGTAGGCGAAGAGGGCCAGGACCACGGCCCATCGCTGCACCGCCGGCTCCGGGGCCAGGAAGGCCACGGCGAGTACCGCCATGGCGATGCCCGAGGCCGGCATGAGCCACAGCAGCAGCCGGCGGCGTCCGATGCGGTCCACCCACAGGGCTCCGGTGACACCGGCGAGGACGAGCATCACGCCGATGCCGACCCCCGTCAGCAGCGCCACCGAACCGCCGAAACCGGCGTCGGTCAGCATGCTCGGCGCGTAGTACACCATCGCGTTCATGCCGGTGAGCTGTGAGAACGCGGCGATGCCGAGCGCGACGAGCAGCGCCGGGCGCAGCCAGCGCGAGCGCAGCACCCGGGCGGTGGCACGCAGCCCGCGGGGCCCACCGGTTCCGGCCCGGTGCAGGGCGGCGATGTCGGCGATCTCCGCGGCCACGTCGGCACCCGCCGGCCGCAGCCGGCTGAGCACCTCGCGGGCACGGTCCGGGTGTCCGCGGTCCACGAGCCAGCGCGGGCTCTCCGGCAGCGGCAGCATCCCCAGGGCCAGGACCACGGCCGGGACCGCGGCGAGGGCGAACATCCAGCGCCAGCCGCCCGGACCGGCCAGGGCGTACCCCACCAGGTAGGAGACGAGCTGCCCGATGGCGACCATCAGCTGGAAGAGCACCATCAGCCGGCCCCGCAGCGCCGGCGGCGCGGTCTCCGCGATGTAGACGGGGACCGTGTTGGAGGCCGCGCCCACGGCGAGGCCGAGGACGAGGCGTGCCACGGTGAGCAGTCCGGCCGAGGGGGCGAGGGCGGAGGCGAGCGCGCCGAGCGCGAAGACGCCCGCCACGCCCACGACCACCGGCCGCCGTCCCCACCGCGCGCTCAGCACGCCCGACACCGGCGCGCCGGCCATGGCGCCCACCAGGATGGCGCTGACGACCACCTCGCGGGCCCCGGTGGACAGGTCCAGGTCCCGTCCGAGGTCGAGGAGGGCGCTGGAGATGATGCCGGTGTCGTAGCCGAAGAGCAGGCCGCCGAGTGCCGAGACGGCGGCGACGGCGTAGAGCAGCGCGGGCGGGCGTGGTGCGGGAGCGGTCCGCAGGGTCCCGCTGCCGGTGTGCAGGGCCGTCATGCGGGGCTCCCCTCGCGATCGCCGGGCTCGGCGCGCTCCGTGCGGGGCGGCCGGGCGGTCATCCGGCGTCCCCCATGACCAGGCCCTCGATGGTGTGCTGCTGGGTGACCGGGGCCAGGACGTCCACGACGGCGCAGGCCAGGTGGTCCCGTACCCGCTGCGGCAGGGCCTCCCAGTAGGCGCGGCTGGCCGCCATGTCGTGCTGCGCGTCGTTGCCGGCGCCCGGCGCGTCCACGCCGAGGACCAGTACGGGGCGGGAGGCGGTCGAGTGGTTGGTGGTGCCCCGGTGGACGGTGAGGGCCGAACGGGCCGAGATGTCGCCGCGGCGCGGGTACTTGCGCACCGCCCGTCCCGCGTAGCGGGGGTACTCCGCCCGGTCGGGGAACATCTCGTGGTCGAAGTCCGCACCGCTCTCCCACTGGGTGCCCGGGGCGATCTCGAAGGGGCCCATGTCCGGCTCGGTGTCCACCGCCGTGACGTTGAAGGCCAGCGAGGTCAGCCGGTGCTCCTCGCGGGTGGCGGGCGGCGAGGGGAAGTCGCGGTGCCAGGGCTGGTCGACCGCGCCCTCCAGCGGTACGTCGAAGCCGAGCTCGACGATGCGGTAGTCCGGGCCGAGGACGGCCTCGCACACCCCCCGCACCCAGGGGTGGTCCACCAACTCGACGAAGTCGCGGAGCTGTTCGGGGTGGATCTCCACGTAGTACCGGTTCGGGCCGCGGCCGACCGCGCCGTCGGGGCGGCGGCGCGCCTCCTCGAAGGCCCGCTCGATGTCCTCGCGCAGGCGGTCGGCGAACTCGGGGCGGAAGGCGGCTTTGCGGGCCGTGATGCCGTCGGTGTAGAGGTCGCGTACCGCGCCGCCGATCTCCACGGCGGTCGGCTCGGCGGGGGGCTCGGCGGCGGCCTGCCGGGGGGCGGTCGCGGTCGGGGCGGGGTGCGTCATCGTGGGTCTCCTCACGTCGACGGGAGGATGCGGGTGTGTGCGAGTACTTTTGCAACGTTGCATGCATCGACGCAATACCGTCCGGGCAACTTTTTTCCGAGCCACCCGGGCATGAGATGCTCGCCTCGCCCGAGGGGGGCGCGCCGGCGGCTTGAGGAGGCACGGGTGGGAGCAAAACTGAAGGACGTGGCAGCCCTGGCCGGCGTCTCCGTCCGCACGGTCTCGAACGTCGTGAGCAACGCTCCGGGCGTCGCCGCGCGCACCCGGGAGAAGGTGCTGGCCGCCATCGGGGAGACGGGCTACCGCCCCAACCTCGCCGCCCGCAACCTGCGCCAGGGGCGGACGGGCCTGATCGGTCTGGCCATCCCCGAGGTGGGTTCGCCCTACTTCGGGGAGCTCGCCGGACTGCTGATCGAGGCGGCGCAGGAGCGCGACTGGACCGTCCTGATCGACCAGACCGCCGGCCAGGCCGAGCGTGAGCGGCGCCTGCTCTCCGGGACGGACGGCCACGCCGTGGACGGGCTGATCATCAGCCCGTGGGCGCTGTCCCCAACGGACATCGGCGCGTGCGCGCACGGCGCCCCGGTGGTGGTGCTGGGCGAGATCGACCCCCACGGCACCGCGGACCACGTGGCGATCGACAACGTGGCCGCGGCCCGGGAGGCGACCGCCCACCTGGTGGCCCGGGGCTCCCGCCGGCCCGCCGCGATCGGCCTCCAACCGGACCTGCGCAACCGGACAGCCGCCCTCCGCCTGCAGGGCTACCACGAGGCGCTGGACGCCGCGGGCATACCGCACAGCCCGGCCCACGAGGTCCCCGTCGCCTCGCTGCACCGCGAGGAGGGGTACCGCGCCATGGCCGCCCTGCTGGACGGGGACGCACCGCCCGACGCGGCCTTCTGCTTCACCGACGAACTGGCCCTGGGCGCGCTCCGGGCCGCTCGCACCCGCGGCCTGCGCGTCCCCGAGGACCTGCTGCTCGTCGGCTTCGACGACATCGAGGACGGCCGCTACGCCACCCCCCGGCTGACCACCGTCGCCCCCGACAAGGAGCGGATCGCCGCCGGCTCCCTTCAGCTCCTGGCGGACCGCATCTACGGCCGTCTCGACGGTCTCCCGTCCCGGCAGGTGGTGGTCCCCCACCGGCTCGCCGTGCGCGAGAGCACCGGCTGACCACCGCGGGCGACCACCGTGCCGCTTCTGCCCCGGCCGCCACGGCGCACGCGGGCCCGCCCGGCGGCGAACCGCAGGCCACCCGGGGCCGCACCGGCGGGCTCGGGAGGGGTGCGCGCGCCCCGGGGCCGCCGCCCCGACGCGGGGCGTGACCGGCCGTCAAGGTCACCGCTCAGCCGGCGTCCGGGGCGACCAGGCCCTGTTCATAGGCAAAGATCACCACCTGGATGCGTTCCCGCAGGCCGAGCTTGGCCAGGACCCGGCCGACGTGGGTCTTCACCGTCGAGGCGGAGACCGCCAGGGACGCGGCGATCTCCGCGTTGGAACACCCGCGGGCGATGAGGTACAGCACCTCCGTCTCCCGCTGGGTGAGCCCGCCGAACGGGGCCGGCCGTGTGCCCGGGCGGGAGGCGGCGGCGAGGCGGGCGAAGACGGCGAGCAGCCGTCCCGTCACCCGGGGCGCCAGCAGGGCCTCACCGGCGGCCACCACCCGGACCGCCTCGGCCAGTTCGCGGGCGGAGGCGTCCTTCAGCAGGAAACCCGAGGCGCCGGCGCGCAGCGCCTCGTAGACGTACTCGTCGAGGTCGAAGGTGGTCAGTACCAGGACGCGGGCACCGCTACCCTCGGCCATGATCCGCCGGGTCGCCTCCAGCCCGTTGCTCCGCGGCATGCGGATGTCCATCAGGACCACGTCGGGGGCGAGCAGGCGGCTGCGCTCGCAGGCCTCCTGGCCGTTGACCGCCTCACCGACCACCTCGATGTCGGGCATGGCGTCCAGCAGGACGGTGAACCCCTCGCGGACCATGGCCTGGTCGTCCACCACCAGGACGCGGATGGTCACGCCGCGTCCTCCTCGGGTGTCACCGGCAGGAAGACCGACACCTCGTACCCGCCCTCGTCGGTGGGCCCGTCGGTCATCCGGCCGTCGAGCATGGCGACCCGCTCGCGCATGCCGGTCAGGCCGTTGCCGGTGCCCAGCGGTGAGGTCCCCGGGGTGCTGGGGCAGGTGTTGACCACCCGCAGCCCCAGCCCGCCCAGCACGTGGCTGACCTCCACGACCGTGCTCGCGTCCGGGGCGTGGCGCAGCACGTTGCTCGACGCCTCCTGCACGATGCGGTAGGCGGACAGTTCGACGCCCGGCGGCAGCTCCCGCGGCGCCCCGGTGACGACGGCGTCGACCGTCAGGCCGGCCTTCCGGACGTTGTCCAGCAGGTCGTCCAGGTCGGCCAGGGTCGGTTGGGGCGCCTCGGGCAGGTGGTGGTCGGAGGCCCTGACCACGCCCAGCACCCGGCGCAGCTCCGCCAGGGCGGCGACGGCGTTCTCCCGGATGACGACGAGGGACTGCTCAAGGGGGGCCGGCACCTCCGCCACCCGGTAGGGGGCGGCCTCGGCCTGCACGGCCACCACCGACATGTGGTGGGCCACGATGTCATGCAACTCCTGGACGATGGTGGAGCGTTCCTCCAGCAGCGCGCGGCGGGACCGTTCCAGCTCGGTGGCCGACTCCTGGCGGCTGAGCTCCTGCGCCGCCCTGCGCCGGACGTGCCGGACGGTGGCGACGAGCAGCGTCGTGGCGGTCAGCAGCAGCAGTGCCGGGGAATTCGTGCCGAGGGGCGAGGGGAAGGCCAGCTCCACGACGAGGCTGTAGAGGGCGGTCACGGTCCACATGCCGGCCCCGGTGCGCGGCCGGGTACGGAAGGTCACCACGGTCAGGACCACGAAGTGGGCGGCGAACACCCCGGCGGGCCACGGCCAGTCGCCCTCGTAGCGGTCGTGCAGGAGCAGTCCCACCAGCGGGGCGGACACCACCGACAACCAGAACGCGGCGATCGGCCGCAGTGCGGTCAGGGCCACCGCGGCGACCGGAAGCAGGGCGGCGAGAGCCATGGCCGGGCCGTGCACGGTCACGGAGTCGGGGGAGGCGTCGGCGGCCGTCCCGCTCACCATCAGCACCAGGAGGGCGCAGCAGGCCACCGCCGCGTGCGGGACCCACCGCGCAGCCTCCCGCAAGGGTGCGGGCAGCCACCGTACGCCCTCAGCGGAGCGGCTCAGCGGCAGCAGCGGCCGGAACTGCCAGGCATCGCGCAGCAGGTCCTCCCGCAGCGCGTGGGCCCACGCCCGGGCGACGCGGTACTCGGGGCTGCGGCCCATCGGTTCTCGGGAGGGTGCGGGGTGTTCGCTCTGTCTCACCCCTCGAAGGTAGACACCGCGGCCCCTCCTGTCGTCGGAGCGGAGGTGGGCTGCCCGGCTCCCCCTGCGGTATGACTGCGCCCGCGCGGGCGGGCGGTCAGACTTCTCCCGTCGTCGGACGGCCCAGATAGGTCAGGGGGCCGGGGTCCGGTACCGCGAGGGGCTGGAAGCCGGTGCGGTCGTAGAAGGCGCGGGCCGCGGTGTTGGCCGTGACCATGCCCAGGTGCACCGCCGGCACGCCCTGTTCGGCCAGCGCCGCGAGGAAGCGCCGCATCAGGGCCCGCCCCAGTCCCCTGCGCTGGAAGCCGGGCAGCAGGTCGATGTGGAGGTGGGCCGGGTGAGCGGCGAGTTCGGGGAGCAGCAGTCGCTCGGGCGTGTGCATCAGGTGCACCATCTCCTCGCCGGCCGTGGCCGGGGCGGACGTGGGGGCGGGCCACCGCTCGGCCAGTGTGGGCAGCCACGTCGTGCGGTACCACCGGACGAACGCCTGCGTGTCGGCCGTCCCGATCACGTAACCGACGGCTCGTCCGTCCGCCTCCACGACGAAGGCGAGCTGCGGTTCCCGCTCCACGTACGGCAGGGCGAAGATCGCCGGTAGCAGGTCCAGGTCGGGGTGGAGGGAGCGGGAGTCGCCGCCCTCGTGCCCGGTGCGCACGCAGATGTCGGCGAGGTCGGCGCGGTCAGTGGTGGCGTAGGGGCGCACGAACGGTCCTGAGGTCATGCGCGGAAGACTCGCCGAGCGGGAGCGCCCCCGCAAGTGCATTGCTGTGTGCGGCAGTTGGGCGGGTCGCGGACGACTGGCGGCCCGAGCCCCTCCGACGGAGGGAGCCCGAAGGGCGGACGGGCGGCGGCTGCACCGTACACGGAAAACTCAGGACGCCGGAGGCGTAGACGACTCCCGAGGCTTCTGCAATTCTCCCACAAGCTAGCGCAAATTCCTGCCAGTTTGCCGCTCTCCATCTTTTCGATCTCTGCAACTTCCGGAGGTCGAGAGGGGTGAGGGCTTGCTCGGGACGAGAGACTGAGGAACGGGATGAGAAGGAAGCGCTCCAGACCACGCCTGCTCGCGACCCTGCTCGCGGGGGCCCTGCTGGGCATGGCGGGCCCCACCCTGCCGGCCGTCGCCTCGGGCGGCCCCAGCCTGACCACGGGCCGGACCGCCAAGGCCAGCAGTGCCGACGGCGAGCACCTGGCCTCGGTGGTCAACGACGGTGACCAGAACACCTACTGGCAGAGTCGCAGCCGCGGTGGCAAGTCCTCGTGGGTGCAGAGCGATCTGGGGCGCACCCGCCGGATCGACCGGGTGGTGCTGAGGCTCCCCGCCGCCTGGCAGGCCCGCAAGGAGACCCTTGCCCTCCAGGGAAGCGTCGACGGGACCAGCTTCAACACGCTGAAACCGTCGGCCACCTACGCCTTCACACCGGGCGCCGGCAACACCGTCACCGTGCCCGTGCCCTCGGTGAACGCCCGCTACGTCCGCGTGACGGTCAGCCACAACGACCGGTCCCGAAAAGCCCAGTTGGCGGAGCTGGACGCATACTCCGCCGCCGACTCCACCACCAACCTGGCTGCCGGCCGGACCGCCACCGCCAGCAGCTACACCGACGTCTACCCCGCCCCGAACGCCACTGACGGCAACGCCGCCACCTACTGGGAGAGCAGGAACGGCGCCTTCCCGCAGTGGCTGCAGGTCGACCTCGGGACGGCCGTCGCGGTCAACAGGTTCACCCTCCGGCTCCCCTCGTCGTGGGAGCCGCGCTCGCAGACGCTGAAGGTTCAGGGCAGCACCAACGGGACGGCCTTCACCGACCTGGTGGCCTCCGCCTCGTACGACTGGAACTCTGCGAACGGCAACGCCGTCACCCTCAGCACCGACACCGCGACCACCCGGTACGTGCGGGTGACGTTCACCGCCAACAGCGTCCAGAACGGCGGGCAACTGTCCGAGTTGGAGGTGTACGGGCCCGACACCGCGGACACCCAGGCACCCACCGCCCCCACCGACCTGACCTACACCGAGCCGGGCAGCGGCCAGATCAAGCTCACCTGGAAGGCCGCCACCGACAACAAGGGCGTCACCGGCTACGACGTCTACGCCGACAACACCCTGCGC
>NZ_JBHWGP010000015.1:34897-65136 GCF_042733155.1 Streptomyces sp. NPDC059740
ACAAGGGCGTCACCGGCTACGACGTCTACGCCGACAACACCCTGCGCGGCAGCGTCGGCGGGTCCACCACCACGTACACCGACACCCAGCCCGCGTCGGCGACCGTGACGTACTACGTCAAGGCCAGGGACGCAGCCGGCAACCAGTCCGCGCCCAGCAACTCCGTCACCCGGACCGGTAACGGCACCGCCGACTCCGACATGGCGGTCGGCAAGCCCGTCACCGAGTCCGGTCACACCTACGTCTACGCGCCCGAGAACGCCGTCGACAACGACGTGTCCACTTACTGGGAGGCCTCGGGCAACCCCGGCACCCTGGCGGTGAAACTGGGCGCCAACGCCGACACCAGCAAGGTCGTCCTGAAACTGAACCCCGACGCGGCGTGGTCCAAGCGCACCCAGAACGTCCAGATCCTGGGGCGTGAGCAGAGCGCCTCGGGCTACACGAGCCTCGTCGCGGCCAAGGACTACGTCTTCGACCCGGCGAGCGGCAACACCGTCACCATCCCGGTCAGCGCCCGGGTGGCCGACGTGCAGGTGAAGATCGCGAGCAACTCCGGCGCGCCCGGCGGGCAGATCGCCGAACTGCAGGTCTTCGGCTCGCCCGCGCCCAACCCCGACCTGACGGTCACCAGCGTCACGGCCTCACCCGCCTCGCCCGTGGAGACCGACGCGGTCACCCTGTCGGCCAGGGTCACCAACGCCGGCAGCGCCTCGGCGCCCGCCTCGACCGTCGACTTCCTCCTCGCGGGCGAGAAGAGCGCCTCCGCCTCGGTCCCCACCCTGGCCGCGGGCGCGTCCACCACGGTCAACGCGAGCGTCGGCACGCTCACCGCCGGCTCCTACCAGGTCGGCGCCACCGTCGACCCGGACAACAAGGTGGTCGAGCAGAACGACGCCAACAACACCACCAGTGCCGCCGCACCGCTCGTCGTCAAACCGGTGGCCAGCTCCGACCTGGTCGCCTCACCGGTGAGCTGGTCACCCACCAACCCCGCCGTGGGCAAGCCGGTCTCCTTCCAGGTGGCGTTGAAGAACCAGGGGACCGTGGCGTCCGCGTCCGGCAGCCACGCCATCACCCTGACGCTGAGCAACGAGTCCGGTGACGTCGTGAAGACCTTCAGCGGCTCCTACAGCGGAACGATCGCCGCGGGCGCCACCACCTCCGCGGTGGACCTGGGGAGCTGGACGGCTGCCGGCGGCAGGTACACCGTCAAGACGGTGATCGCCGACGACGCCAACGAGCTTCCGGTCAAGCGGGCCAACAACACCTCCACCCTGCCGTTCTTCGTCGGACGCGGCGCGAACATGCCGTACGAGATGTACGAGGCCGAGGACGGCCGGCTGGGCGGCGGCGCCCAGGTCGTCGGCCCGAACCGTACGGTGGGCGACCTCGCCGGTGAGGCGTCCGGGCGCAAGGCCGTCACCCTCGACAGCACCGGCAGCTACGTGGAGTTCACCATCAAGGCGCCCACCAATACCCTCGTCACCCGGTTCTCCATTCCCGACTCCGCGGGCGGCGGCGGCACCGACGCCACCCTGAACGTCTACGTCAACGGCCAGTACCTCAAGGCCGTCAACCTCACGTCCAAGTACGCCTGGCTGTACGGCAACGAGACGGCCCCCGGCAACGCGCCGAGTGCCGGCGGCCCGCGCCACATCTACGACGAGGCCAACCTGATGCTGGGGACGACCGTGCCCAAGGGCGCGACCATCCGTCTGCAGAAGGACGCCGCCAACACCTCCCGCTACGCGATCGACTTCGTCAACACCGAACAGGCCGTGCAGATCGACAACCCCGACCCGGCCGCCTACGTGGTACCGGCCGGCTTCACCCACCAGGACGTGCAGAACGCCCTGGACAAGGTGCGGATGGACACCACCGGCAAGCTCGTCGGCGTCTACCTGCCCGCCGGCGACTACGAGACCGCCGGCAAGTTCCAGGTCTACGGCAAGGCGGTGAAGGTGGTCGGCGCCGGACCGTGGTTCACCCGCTTCCACGCCCCGTCGACGCAGGAGAACACCGACGTCGGCTTCCGTGCCGACAGCACCGCGCAGGGCTCGTCGTTCTCCGGGTTCGCCTACTTCGGCAACTACACCTCACGCATCGACGGTCCCGGCAAGGTCTTCGACTTCTCCAACCTCTCCCACATCACCATCGACGACATCTGGGTCGAGCACATGGTCTGCCTGTACTGGGGCGCCAACACCGACTCCGTCACCATCAGGAACTCCCGCATCCGCGACACCTTCGCCGACGGCGTCAACATGACCAACGGGTCCACCGACAACCTGGTGCAGAACAACGAGGCCCGGGCGACCGGTGATGACAGCTTTGCGCTGTTCTCGGCCATCGACGCGGGAGGCGCCGACGAGAAGGACAACGTCTACGAGAACCTCACCTCACTGCTGACCTGGCGTGCCGCGGGCATCGCGGTCTACGGCGGGTACGACAACACCTTCCGCAACCTCTACGTCGCCGACACCCTCGTCTATTCGGGCGTCACCATCAGCTCGCTGGACTTCGGCTACGCGATGAACGGCTTCGGCACCGATCCGACCACCATCGAGAACGCCTCGCTGGTCAGGACCGGCGGCCACTTCTGGGGGTCGCAGACCTTCCCGGCCATCTGGTGCTTCTCCGCCTCCAAGCCGTTCCAGGGCATCCGTGTCAACGACGTCGACATCGTCGACCCCACGTACCACGGCGTGATGTTCCAGACGAACTACGTCGGTGGGGCCCCGCAGAACCCGGTGAAGGACACCGTGTTCACCGACATCTCCATCACGGGCGCCAAGAAGAGCGGCGACGCCTACGACGCCCGCTCCGGATTCGGCATCTGGGCCAACGAGATGCCCGAGTCCGGGCAGGGACCGGCGGTCGGCTCGGCCACGTTCCACCACGTGACCTTCTCCGGCAACGCCAAGGACGTCCAGAACACGACGTCCACCTTCCAACTCGCCATCAACCCGTAGCGTCGCGTCGGGAGCAGTCGAGGCGGCTCGTCCCGTCGCTCCCCGCCCCGCCGGCCGTTGGCCGGTGGGGCGGGGGGCGGGGGGCGGGGGGCGGGGGCGAGTGCGGGGAGGGCCCTCGGGTGCGGGGGTACGGGGGCCCCGGCCCGGGGGGTGGGGGATTGCGAGCCCCGGCCCGGGGGCGGGGGCTTGCGAGCCCCGGCCCGGGGGGCGGGCCGGGGTTGCGGGAGCCTCGGTCCGGGGGGCGGGCCGGGGTTACGGGAGCCTCGGTCCGTGGGACGCGAGGTCCGTGGGGACTTCCCGTGAGGTCCGTGGGGACTTCCCGCGGGTCCTGGGGGCTCCCCCTGTGCCCTCCAAGGGCCGGGGAAGCTCGCGGGAATCGCGCGGCCCTGGGCGGCGGGGCCAGCCGGGGCGGGGCGCGCCGGGACGGAGCGTCAGCTCGGGTTCATCGGCGCAGGGGCGATGACCGCGAACGGTGCCCCCTGGGGATCGGTGACCAGCGCCATGCGTCCCGCGATCATGTCGAAGGGCGCCTGCAGCACCGTTCCGCCTGCCTTCGAGATCCGGCTGACGGTGTCGTCGGTGTCGGACGTCGCGAAGTAGGTCAGCCAGTGGGACGGGGTCTCCGGGGGAAGGCCCTCGGGCAGGGGTTGCGTACCGCCGACCGTTCTTCCCCCGGCGGTCAGCGCGTAGTAGTCGTCCACACCTTCCATGGCGGTGGTCTCCATGCCGAAGACCCGGCTGTAGAACTCCGAAGCGGCCTGCCGGTCGGTGGTGTTCAGCTCGCACCAGATGACGGCACCCTGCTCGTTGACGACCCCGGCCCCGGGGAAGTCCACCGCCTGCCAGACGCCGAAGACGGCGCCGGTGGGGTCGGCCGCGATCATCATCCGGCCCAGCGACATGACGTCCATGGGCGGGACCATCACCGTGCCTCCCGCATCTCCGACGGCCGCCTCGGTCGCCTCGATGTCGTCGGTGGCCAGGTACGTGGTCCATACCGTCGGCGGCGGTGGCTGGTCGTCCATCGGAACGGCCGCCATGACGCCGGCCACGGGTTTTCCGCTCAGCTCGCACACGGCGTAGCCACCGGTCTCGGCCGGGCCGACCTGACCGCTCCAGCCGAAGACCCCGCGGTAGAAGTCCAGGGCCGCCTGCTGGTCCGGAGCCGCCACGTCGGCCCAGCAGGGCGTTCCGGGCGCATAGGGCAGTGTGGGTTCGGGCATCGTCGCCTCCTGGTACGTGTCCTGGTCGTGCGGACGGAACAGACCGCCCGGCGCGTTCCGGAATCACACTCCTCTCCCACGATTCCCGCCGGTCGCCCTGCCCGCCACTCGGCACCGAAATGGGCGAGAAGACGCAGGTGGGAGAGGGTGAGGGGGAGGTGAGGTGAGGTGAGGGGGTGCGGGGGCGGCTGCGCGGGCCCACGGTCGGCCCGACCGGTCCGGCTCTGGTTTCTGGCCCTCGCCCCGGTGCCGCCCGCCGGTCCCGGCTCCGGGCCAGGCTCCGGCTCCCGCTCCGGCTCCGGCTCCGGCTCCGGCTCCGGCCAGGGTTCGGCGGCCAAGGTTCGGTATGGCGTAGTTGCCGTGGTCAGGTGGCTCGCCGGCGGGCGTGGGTTTCCGGAGTGGACATGAGCCTCCGGAGTACGGGAACCCGAGTAGTCCGGCCCAAGGCGCTGCGGACGCGTCCGCTCGGCGGTGAACGGCTTCCGTCCACGGAACGGGATGCGAGGGCACCGAGCCGGGCCGCGGGCCGTGGCCGGCACCCGGCCGAGAGGAGGAAGCCATGTCCAGGCCGCACGATCCGGCGACCGATCCCGAGGCGGAGGGCGTACCAGACCTGCAGGCGGGGTCTCCGGAGCAGCAGCAGGCATCCGACCCGGAGCAGATGCCGGTGCCGGGTGACGACCCCACCGTGGCGGAGTCCCGCGGGAACACGGCCAACGAGGCGTGGGCCGGGGACTCCCTGGCGCAGCGCCTTGCGGAGGAGATCCCTGAGGGGCCCACCGAGGTCCTTGCGGCCGGCCCCGGAGCGGACTACCCGGAGGAGGACGTCGACGCGTCCGCGGAGGACCCCGGCGTCTTCGACGGGACGCCCGAGGAGCGGGCAGGGCTGCTGGACGACGTGCCCGACCCGGACCGGCCACGCGACCAGGACGTCTACGCGGAACCGGCTCCGTCCGCCGGCCTGAGCGCGGAAGAGGACGCGGTGCGGGTGACGGACCAGGACAGCGCCCTCGCCGCCGACCGGGGTCACGAACGGACCACGCCGGCCTGGGAGAACGCCTCTGCGCTCGCGGACGAGGCGACCGTGGACGACGACAGGTTCGTCACCGGCGCCGTGTCGGACGAGGGGAACGAGGAGCCGACGGTGTGGGGGGCCGAGGGCGCGGGCGACGCGGACACCGGTGAACGGGCCCGCGCCGCGCTGCGCGAGGCCGCGACCGGAAAGGGCGGCCACGGGACTGCGCCGATCGGGAACGCCGTCATCGAGCCGGAGATAGCGGAGGGCCCGGTACCGGGGCTCGAACCCGGCGAACGGATCGATCGCGGCTCCTGGGAGCCGCCCCTTGAGGTCGACGCACCCGCGGACCCCGCGGCGCCCGGCGCCTCCGGCGACCCGGATGCCGTACGACGGCAGAAGGAGGCTGGGGGGCCTTGAGGGTGGGGTGCTGCCGGGGGCCCCTCCCCCTCCCGCCCCTCCCCATCGGCATCCGGATCGCTAACCCGACAGTCGCAGCCCCGACAGCCGCACTACACCCCGCCCACTCCGCGGGCGCTGCGCTTCCCAACGCGTGCAGGCTGACGCAGCCCAGGGCTCCCGAACAGGCGCCCGCAGCAGCCAACGAGCGCCCCGCAGATGCCTTCGTGCCCCACAGCCCCGTCCACACGGCCCTCCTGCGCCCGTTCGCCGGGTTCCGCCTACTGAGCACTCCGCTCTGACGCTCCTACAGTGGTGCCCCCGAAGGCGGCTCCAGGGCCACGGAAATGGCTCCAGCAGGTTGTCTCTCTGCCTGTGTCTCGGCATAGGGCTGGCTCCCCCTGCCCTGACCGGGGTCGGGACCCTGCCGTAAGTCGAAAGACCTACCGTAAGAGGACATGCCGTACCCGCATAATGCGCCCGGAGCCCGAACGCGGGCCTCAACTTTCCGCTTTATCAAAGAAGCTTCACGTAGCCCCAAGCACTTCCCCCCAAGCACAGTCCCCATAGCCGCGTCGTCCTGATCCGTGAGTCCCCAGTCCCCACCCGCGAAGACAGGCGATACGGACTGTTCCGGCTCCAAGGCGGTGCGGAAGGGCTGAGCCATATGAAGCGGAACGGGTCGCAGGGGCCTGAGGCCAGGAGAAGCGGCGCCTCAGGCAGAACGCCACCGTCACCAGAGGTCCGTGACGGCTTCAGTGGACGTCAGAGACTGGCGATGCGCGCGGCGAAGAACCCGGCACAGACGATCACCACCAGGATGAGCAACACCACCGGCACCGGCCCCCACCCCTTCGTCGGGTTGTAGCGCTCCTGCGGGCCGGCACCCGGCATGCTGCTCTCGCCTGGAGGCGTGGTGCCGGGTGGCACCTCACCGCCGGGCTCCAGACCCGTAGCGGTCTCAGGGTCCGGGTCTGGGCTGGGTGTGGTGTGTTCGCTCATGTCTTCCGGGTACGCACCGGCGCGGCGTTCGACACCTCCTTCCTTCCGCAGCTCTGTGCCGGCACACGATGTCCTCGTGGCCCACTCGCCTGTAACCCTCCGCTTCCCCTTCGCCACCCTGGGCCACCCCCTGCGACCACACCCCATCCGCCGTCGGACATCACGGCCACAGGCGAACGCCGGGCAGCAGAGAACCTGGCGCCGGCTCGGGGCGCCGGCCCGCCCACGCCGGCGCCGGGCGACTACTCCGCCGTGCGCTCGGGGAGCAGTTCTCGTATGTCCTGGGGAAGAACCGCGGTGACCTTCTCGGTCAGCTCCGGCGCCACCGCCGCGTCCAGCACGTTGAAGGTGGCGGCGGCGTACCGCAGGGCCGTGTCCTCGGACACCTGACCACGTACCGCGACCCGCTCGACGAAGACGGGCAGCCCGAATCCCTCACCCGATGTCGGGACTTGCTCGTCCGAGGTGATGCCCGTGACGACCTCGTCCCCCCGGTTCAGGTAGGTGCCTATTTCTGAGGGGAGCTGGGCCGCGACATGCGAGGCGAGGGCGGGCGGCAGCCTCTCGCCGAGGGTTTCCATGGTGGCGCGCACGGCCGTCTGGGCGGACCCACGGTCCGGTAGGGAAGCCTGGGCCTGGACGTGGCCGATGAACTCGTCGTGGTGCATGGCTTGCTCCTCGTGTCGTCCGGCGAGGCCGCAGCGGAGCCCGGCCTGCTTCCAGCCGGCTGCCGTCCTCTGTTTCCGGTTGTCCTGCCGGCAGGGGCGGTATGCACCGGTCCGTGATCCGGGTTCCCCGTCACCGCCGCGCGGAACGGCCCTGGGCACGGGCCCTCCGGACAGCGCGACCGGCCTGACCGCCGGGGCGGGTGTGGTCCGTACGGGCAGGGGCAGCTTGCCGGCCGTTGCGCTGCGGAACGGGGTCGCCGTCTCCGTTGCCGGCCGGAGCGCAGGGAAGGTCGTCGTGCTCGGTGCACCGTGGGTTGCGTTCTTCATCGTCAGTACCTCCGCTCCTGACGATGACGGAGACGGAACGTTGTTGGGGATCTTGGTGCGAAGTGGTGGACAACCGAGCGGTTGTGGAAAACCTGGCAGCCCGAACGAGGGAGTTTCGTGAGCCCAGGACCTGCCTCAGCCGCGGGTACGGGCGTGGCGGTGGCGGCGCCCGGGGGGCCTTGACCAGGCAAGGGGGGCCGTGAGAGGAGGAGCGGTGAGCCTGGCACAAGGCTCGCGCGCGCCAGGGGATGCGCACGCCACCGACCGCTACCGGTCCTCGCCCGCGGTTGACGGCGCGGGCCTGGGTCGTATCTTCAAGGTAGCGTCGTTCGCCCGAAGGGCGGGCCCGGCGGTGTCTGGTGCGGGCGATCGCAAGGCGGAGGGAGGAGAGCGCAGCGGGCTGCGCTGACGACCGACAACGCGGCGAGCGTGCGTGCCAGGCGCCGCCGGGCAGGCGGGACTTTGAAGACACGGCCGAGGGCGCACAGCGTCGCCCCAGGAAACCGCTGCCGCCGCCGCGAAAGCACACGGCGCGCGCCTCCCGGGGGCAGGTCAACGCCCGGGATCGACGGCGCCGGGTACGCCCCGGACCCGGTCAGCGTCTGCGGGCGGCCACCGGTACGGCTGCGGGAGCCGGACGCACAGCCGTGCTCACAGCGGCGACCACGTCGGTGAAGGTGGCACACATGCGGGTCTCGGCGACGGCTGCGAGTTCCGCGAAGGTGCCGGCGCCGTAGGTCACCGCCAGCGGCGTCATCCCCGCGGTGACCGCCATGCGCATGTCGGCGGCGGTGTCCCCCACGTAGGCGCACTCCTGCGGCAGGACACCGAGTTCGGCCGCGGCGCGCAGGGCAGCCTCCGGGTGGGGCTTCACGCGGCGGACCATCTCCTGGCAGATGAGGGGGCCGACGTGTTCGCGGATGCCCATGGCGTCCAGCAGCAGCACGGCGCCACGGGACGGCCGGGAGGTGGTGACGGCGACCTCGGTGCCTCTGGCGCGCAGTGCCGCGAGCCCTGCCGCCACTCCGGGGAACAGGAGCCGTGACCCGCCGCGCAGCACTTCCTGCACGTAGAGCTCGCGGTACCGGGCGAGGGCGGCGACCACTGCGCTGTGTCCGTCGGGAACCCCGAGGAGTCTGCCGAACGCGGTGCCGGGGGCGTCACCGAGTGCTGCCGCCACCTGGCGTGGGGTGACTTTGCGCCCCTGCTCGGCGACCACCTTCATCAGCAGGCCGGTGAGGGCCGGCCGGGTGTCGGCGAGCGTGCCGTCGAGGTCGAAGACGGCTGCTTTCAGCCGGTCACCGCGGCCGAGTCCCGCCGTGCGGCGGGGTCGCGTTCCGACCCGCCCGGTGTCCTGCATCGTTCCCCCTCGTCCGTGGACGTGCCGAATCGCTCCGGTGTCCCTGTGATCGGCGGCCCCCGTTGGTCGACCGGCCGGAAGTCGTACCGCCTCGGCTCGTGGTCCCCCGCAGCCGTGGGCGGTACCGGTCAGTGCTTCCGGAACCCGTCGTTGCAAATCCAAAAACGCACAACGTTTTTTGTCAACGCCGGGGCACCTCGGCTTTCGCTGCCGTCACGCCCTCCTCACTGACTGTTTCCTTCCCGTCCGCCGCTGTGCCGACGCGGACCTGGGGTGCTTCCGGTCCGCAGTACCCGGGACGTCGCGGGCGGGCGCGTACGGGGCGCGCGGTTGCACGACCGGCGTGCCGGCGAGGGTTGCTGGGGAGCGGGTACTTCCCGGCCCCGCTCAGGGAGAAGGGGCGGACGGCGACCGGGGCCTGGCGACGCGGCTGCGTCCCCAGGCCCCGGCGGGCGGTTTCGGGCGGTGGTCAGGCTTGCTGCGGGGTGTCCACCGGGGCGCCGGAGGGTGCCGGGAGGTCGGACGGTGCCGAGGTGCCGGGCGATGCCTGGGTGCCGGGGGACGGCGCCGCGGCGGCGGCCTGCCCGGGTCCTTCGGTGTCGGCGATGTCGACGCCCGTGGTGGTCTGCAGGCGGGAGTGACGGCGTCCGTAGAGGGCGTAGACCAGGGCGCCGACCGCGAGGAAGATCGCGAACTGCAGCCAGGTGGCGAGCCCCGTCCCGTACATGAGGTAGACGCAGAAGCCGATGCCCAGGATGGGGCTGACGGGGTAGAGGGGCACCCGGAAGCGGCGGCTGAGGGCCGGGCGGGTGCGGCGCAGCACCATGACGCTGACGTTGACGACGGCCATGACGGCGAGAGTGCCGATGGTCGTCAGGTTCATCACGACGTCCAGGGGGACCACGGCGGCGGGGACGGCGAAGACCAGGGCGACGATCCAGGTGCCCGCCACCGGTGTCGCGGTCTTCGGTGAGACGCGGGCGAAGACGCGGGGGATCAGCCCGTCGCGGGACATCGACATCAGGATGCGGGTCTGGCCGTACATCACCGTCAGGACCACCGAGGCGATGGCGACCACGGCCCCGAAGGCGATGACGGCGGCGCCGAGTCCGGAGGAGGTGACCCGGTCGACGATGACGGAGAGGGCGGCGGGGCGGCCGGCCACCTGGTCCGCGGAGAGGGCCCCGATGGCCGCCACGGCCACCACGCAGTACAGGACGGTCACGATGCCGATGCACGCGAGGATGGCGGCCGGGATGTCGCGCCGCGGGTTCTTGACCTCCTCACCTGCGGTGGTGATCGCGTCGAAGCCGATGTAGGAGAAGAAGGCCACGGAGGCTCCGGAGGTGATGCCGGAGATCCCGGACGCGGCGAACGGCGTCAGGTTGTGGGCGCGGAAGGCGGTGAAGGCGAGCACGCAGAACAGGGCGAGCACCGCGATCTTGACGACGGCCATCACGGCGGTGGCTCGGGCGCTCTCGCGGATGCCACGGACCAGCAGGGTCGCCGCGAGCAGCATCACGACGACGGCGGGCACGTTGACGATGCCGCCTGCCCCGGGTGGGTTGGAGAGGGCGGCCGGCAGGTGGAAGCCGAGGGTGCTCTGCAGCAGTTCGTTGAGGTACTGGCCCCAGCCGACGGCGACGGCGGACACGGACACGCCGTACTCCAGCAGCAGGCACCAGCCGACGAGGAAGGCGGTGCGCTCGCCGAGGGTCGCGTAGGCGTAGGAGTAGGAGCTGCCGGAGACCGGGATGGCGCCACCCAGTTCCGCGAAGGAGAAGGCGGTGAAGACGCAGGTGACGGCGGCCAGGGCGAAGGAGAGGACGCTGGCGGGGCCGGACTCGGCGACGGTGTCGGAGAGGCCGACGAAGATGCCGGTGCCGACGATCGCGCCGACGCCGAAGCAGACGAGCTGGAAGAGGCCCAGGCTGCGCCGCAGGCCGTGCCCCTCGAGGTCCGTGCCTGCTTCGGCGACGAGCTGGTCGGGGGACTTGATGCGCAGGGAGCTGGGGCGCATGGCGGTGGTTCGCAATCTCTGCTGGTGCGGACGCCCGGCGGATGGCTGGGCACATGCGAGAGGGCGGGCCTGTGGGCTCCGCCCCCTGCGTTCGAGTGATGGTAACCCGAAGGAATGCATGATCGCTCATCCGACCGTATGGCTATGCAGCCTCACGCCTCGCCGCACCCCGCGCCGGGTCGAGAATCCCCGGCAAGCCCGGTCGGGCCGGGCCAGGGAGCGCCCCCGCCCGACCGGCTGCCCGCTTCCCCCGTCCGCCCGGGGGGCCCGCGTTCCCCACCCGACCGCAACCTCGGCGCACGGTGCGGGCCCGCTGCCCGACCGTGCGCGCGGTGGTCTCAGAGCGCCGAGGAGGCGGACCGGGACCCGAGCGTGGCGACCATGACGGCCTTGATGGTGTGCATGCGGTTCTCCGCCTCGTCGAAGACGACGGAGTACTCGGACTCGAACACCTCGTCGGTGACCTCCAGGGACTCCAGGCCGTACAGCTCGTGGATGCGCCGGCCGACGGCGGTGCCGAGGTCGTGGTACGCGGGGAGGCAGTGCAGGAACCGCACGTCCGGGTTGCCGGTGGCACGGAGGACGTCCATGGTGACGGCGTAGGGCTTGAGCTGCTCGATCCGCTCCCCCCAGACCTCCTGGGGCTCGCCCATGGAGACCCAGACGTCGGTCGCGACGAAGTCCGCGCCGCGCACACCCTCCGTCACGTCCTCGGTGAGGGTGACGCGCGCACCGCTGCGTGCGGCCAGCTCCTGGGCCTGTTCGACGACCTGCGGCTGCGGCCACAGGGCCTTGGGGGCCACGATGCGGACGTCCATGCCGAGGAGCGCGCCGGTCACGAGGTAGGAGTTGCCCATGTTGTAGCGGGCGTCGCCCAGGTAGGCGAAGGAGATGGAGGTCAGCGGCTTGCCGGGGGCGTGCTCGGTCATGGTGAGGACGTCGGCGAGCATCTGGGTGGGGTGCCACTCGTCGGTGAGGCCGTTGTAGACGGGGACGCCTGCATGGGCGGCGAGTTCTTCCACGTCGGCCTGTGCATCACCGCGGAACTCGATGGCGTCGAAGATGCGGCCGAGGACGCGGGCGGTGTCCCTGACGGACTCCTTGTGCCCGATCTGCGAACCGGAGGGGTCGAGGTAGGTGGTGGAGGCGCCCTGGTCGGCCGCGGCGACCTCGAAGGAGGCACGGGTGCGCGTAGAGGTCTTCTCGAAGATCAGCGCGACGTTCCGGCCGGTGAGCCGCTTCTCCTCGCGTCCTGCCCGCTTGTCGGCCTTGAGTTGCGCGGCCAGTTCCACGAGGTGGCAGAACTCCTCGGCTGTGAGGTCCGACTCCTTGAGGAAGTGCCGGCCTGCAAGGTCTATCGCCATGGGAGGCTCCATAGGTCACGGCGACGCGGTCGCCCGGGATCACGAACACGGAGAAGCTGGAATTATATACAGAGCTTCGTAACCCTATGCAATGGCTCCGCTCTCACCGCGCCGAAGGGCGAGTGCCCGCATCAGGGTCGCGGCTCACTTCCGGCCCCCACTCCCCCGCGCCCCGGGAGACGCCTCCATGCTCCCCCACGCCCCCTCTCCGGGCGCTCACACCCGGTCGCGTTCCAGTGGGCAGCTCATGCAGCGCGGTCCGCCACGCCCCCTCCCCAGCTCGCCGCCCGGAACGGTGAGCACTTCGATGCCGCGCCGGGCCAGGAAGGAGTTGGTCGTCACGTTGCGGTCGTAGGCGACCACCACCCCCGGCGCCAGCGCGAGGA
This sequence comes from Streptomyces sp. NPDC059740, assembly GCF_042733155.1. Classification (NCBI taxonomy): domain Bacteria; kingdom Bacillati; phylum Actinomycetota; class Actinomycetes; order Kitasatosporales; family Streptomycetaceae; genus Streptomyces; species Streptomyces sp. NPDC059740. The sequence goes on from NZ_JBHWGP010000015.1 coordinate 47,637, forward strand.
CGTTGCAGCCGTCGTCCCACTGCTCCCGCTCCGCCGAGTGCACGTCCTGGGTGGCGGTCAGCACCCTGATGTCGTCCAGGCCCAGCGCCGCCGCGATGGCCCGGTGCATGTGCTCCGGCGGGTGGTCGGTGACCTTGAGGTCGTAGGTGTCCGAGCCGGGCTCGATGGTGTAGGAGCGGAGCATGCCCAGGCCCGCGTACTGGGTGAACGTATCCCCGTCGATCATGGTCATGACGGTGTCCAGGTGCATGAACGCCCGCCCCTTGGGCATGTCGAGGGCGACGATCGTACGGGCCGAGCCGGCCGCGAACAGCCCGCGCGCCAGCATCTCCACCGCCTGCGGCGTGGTCCGTTCGCTCATCCCCACCAGCACCGCCCCCCGGCCGATCACCAGGACGTCGCCACCCTCGATCGTCGAGGGGGAGTCGACCCGGCCCTGTGACCAGACGCGGAACGGCTCGTCCCGGAACAGGGGGTGGTGGCGGTACACGGCCTCGTAGTGCAGGCTCTCGCGTTGCCGCGCCGGCCAGCGCATGGCGTTGACGGCGACACCGTCGTACACCCAGGCCGAGGTGTCCCGGGTGAAGAGGTGGTTGGGCAGCGGGGCCAGCAGGAAGTCGTCCAGATCCATGACGTGGAAGCGCACCGAGGTCGGTTCCGGGTGACGCTCCAGGTACTCGCGCTTGGTGACCCCGCCCACCATCGCCTCGGCCAGTTCCGCGGGGGTCAGCTGCCCGAAGGCGGCCCGGATGTGGTCGGCGGCCAGCGGCCCGTACTCCTGCTCGTCGAAGACACGGTCCAGCACCAGGGCCCGGGCCTCGGGCGACTGCAGCGTCTCGGCCAGCAGGTCGCCGAAGAGGTGGACTTCCACGCCGCGCTCCCGCAGCATCCGGGCGAACCCGTCATGCTCGGTCTGCGCCCGGCGCACCCACAGCAGGTCGTCGAAGAGCAGGCTGTCCTTGTTGGTCGGGGTCAGGCGCTTCAGTTCCAGGCCGGGGCGGTGGAGGATCACGCGACGCAGCCGGCCGACCTCGGAATCGACGTGGAATGCCATTCCTCCATCCTGGCCGTTCCGTGCGGTGATCACTCGGCGAGCGGCCGACGGAGACCCGGGACGACGGCCACTTCGCCACGGCGGGACGCAGCCCGGGTGACGCCGCCGGGTGCGCCAGGGAGGACCGGGCCGACGGGAAGGACCGGGGCAGCAGTGCGCCCGGCCGGGCGAGAGGCGGCCCGGCACGCGGAACCTCGGGCCGGAACGAACAGGGGCACTCCGGTGAGCGCCGCCCCCTACCAGCAGCCTCCGGCCAGAGGCGTCCGGTCAGGGGCAGCCCAGCTGGAGAACACCCCCGTCACGCGCGGACACCCCCGTCACGCGTGGGGCGATGCACCGGCGGACTGCCGGGTGACATCGCCCGATCGGACCAGAACACCCCGTCGTCACGAGACGACAACAGTGCGCAACCTTCCATGGACCTCTCGTGTCTGCATGCTCACATACCCTTCACATGTCCGGAGTCGACCACCGGACGGCGTCACCTGGAGCAGTCATGAGCATCCCGAACTGCCCGCAACCGGCACCTGGTTGGGCCCCGCCCCCGCCCCAGAAGAAGAAGACGGGAAAGATCGTCGGATTCGGCTGCGGTGGCCTGGTGTTGCTCCTCGTCCTCATCGTCGTCGTGATCGCCACCACCGGCGGCGGAGACGCGAAGGGCGACAAGAAGGCCGAGGCGTCCCCCTCCTCCGCAGCTCCCTCCGCAACCGGGGCGGGCGACAGGCCGAGGACGGACGCGAAGCCGACCGGGAAGCCTGCCGAGAAGCCCGCACCTCAGAAGACCTACGGGGACGGGGACTACCAGGTCGGCAAGGACATCCCCGAGGGCACTTACGAGTCGGCGGGCGCCGCCGAGAGCGTCCTGGAGTTGTGCACCATCACCACGGAACCCAAGGGGGACCTGACGATGCCGCAGCTGAAGACGGCACAGAAGGGCGAGCGAGTGATCATCACGCTGGCCGAGAAGGACGGCGTCGTCACGGTCCAGGGGTGCAAGCCGCTCACCCTGCGCAAGTAGGCCCACGCGGCCGCGCCCCCCGCACGGATCAGCCGGGCGGGGCGCGCCACACCGCAGGGTGCGGGAGGCGTCCGCCGGGCGGCGGGCCCCCCGGCCCGCCGCCCGGCCTTCCTCGCTCAGCCCAGCTGGGACTGCACCTGGGAAGCGATGAGCTCCAGGTGGTCGAGGTCGTCCAGGTCCAGCATCTGCAGGTAGAGGCGGGAGGCGCCCACCGCCTGGTAGCGCCCGATCTTCTCGACGACCTCGGCCGGCGAACCCGCGAGACCGTTGGCCTTGAGCTCCTCCACGTCACGGCCGATCGCGGCGGCGCGGCGAGCCACCTCGGCGTCGTCCCGGCCGACGCAGGCGACGAGGGCGGCCGAGTAGACCAGGTCGTCACCCTTGCGACCGGCCTCCTCCGCGGCCGCGCGCACCCGCCCGAACTGCCGCTCGCTGTCCTCGACGGAGGCGAACGGGATGTTGAACTCGTCGGCGTACCTGGCCGCGAGGCGAGGGGTGCGGACCGCTCCGTGCCCACCGACCAGGACGGGGATCTTCGGCTGGGCGGGCTTGGGCAGGGCGGGCGAGTCCTCCAACCGGTAGTGCTCCCCCTCGTAGCTGAAGCTCTCACCGGCCGGGGTGCCCCAGAGCCCGGTGATGACGGCGAGTTGCTCCTGGAGCCGGGAGAACTTCTCCTTCGGGAAGGGGATGCCGTAGGCCCGGTGCTCCTCCTCGAACCAGCCCGCTCCCAGGCCGAGTTCCACCCGCCCCCCGGACATCTGGTCCACCTGCGCGACCTGGATGGCGAGGACACCGGGCAGGCGGAAGGTACCCGCGGTCATCAGGGTGCCCAGCCGGATGCGGCGGGTCTCGCGGGCGAGGCCGGCCAGGGTGATCCAGGCGTCGGTCGGGCCGGGCAGGCCGTCGCCCTGGCCCATGCGGAGGTAGTGGTCGGAGCGGAAGAAGGCGTCGAACCCGAGGTCCTCGGTGGCCTTGGCGACGGCGAGGAGGGTGTCGTAGGAAGCGCCCTGCTGGGGCTCGGTGAAGATACGAAGGTGCATTCCCCCATCCTGCACGGTCACCTCCAGGGGGAGGGCACATCACCACCCTGTCGGACCGACGCGAGCGCGCCGTCCCGGCCGGACCCGGGCCGGGCGGCCTGCGGGCGGCCCCGCCGCATCCGCCGTCGCCCGCCCCGCACCCCCGCACGAGACCGCCGGGACCCCTTCACCACTGGGCCCGTCCACTCGCGGAAACCCCCTCGGGCTCCCGGAGAGCGAGGGCTGCACGGACAATGCCGGCTCGCCCCGGCGCGGCGGCGAACGGCCCGGGAGACGGCCCGGCTTAGGGCCCTTGCCATATGAGCGTCCGATGAGGTCGCGTGGTCTGGTGCCGTGCATCGCAAGGCGCCGCAGAGTCCTCGTAGCGGAGCTACCAGGGCTTTTCGGCAACGCCGCGAGGTGCGGTGCCAGACCACGCGGCCCGGGCGGGGCATATTGCAAGGCCCCCCTTACGGCGGCCTGCGCCGCCTCACGCCATTCCGGCCTCCTTGACGCCGAGTTGCCGCAGTATGCCCATGACCCGGTCCCGCGACTCGTCGGCGACGTCCATCGCCTCCACGCAGCTCCAGTACACGACCTCTTCGTCGGCCTCGCAGGCGACCACGACGAGCGCCTCGCACAGGTCGCCGAGGAGGGCCAGGAGTTCGGAGAGCGCGGCCCTGGCGTCGCCCACCTCCGTGAGTCCGGCCGCCCGCAGGCCACCGGAGTACGAGGCGCGCCACAGCAGCGCCCCGCCCGAACGGCCGCCCGCGTCACGCAGGCCGCGCGCCTGGGACCGCACCTCGCGGGGGCCGGAGACGGCGAGGTGGGAGCCGATGGCCTCGGCCACGGCCTGCGCCTGCCACGCCTCGACGACGATGTCCTGGACCGTGCGTGCCTGAGTGAGACCTCTTCGACCGGCCGCGATGATCCGAACGGCGTCCATCGGCGACCCCTCCCTCGCCTGCTGTCTGGTGGTGCCCGCCGTCACCCACCCGCGGAGGCGTGCTGCCGGCAGGGCGCCTGCTCCGGCACCACCCGCCGGCGCCGTCACCCAACGCATCCAACAGCCGCACCCCCAGGGGGAGCTGACCCTTCTTCCCTATTACATAGAGTGAGGGATAGCGGCTCAAAAGGCCAGAGGAATTCGCAAATCTCTGGACAACTCGCGCCCCAGACCTCCACGTACCACTCCATAGAGTGAGGAATCGCGTTGAAGTTCCACCATGCGGAACCTGCGGAGAGTGACGAGTCAGGCTTCTCCGGGCGTCTGCTTCCCGCGAGCGGGGAACCTCAGCTCGTTCCGGCCGATCTTCGCCGCGAGGGCCTGGAGCGGGTCGACGCCGACAGCGGTGCAGAACTGCAGGAGGTAGGCGAGCGCGTCGGCCACCTCGTCCTCGACCCTGGCGGCCGAGTCCGGCTCACTCATCACCTGCGCCGCCTCCTGCGGAGTCGACCACTGGAAGATCTCCAGCAGTTCGGAGGCCTCCACGCTGAGCGCCACCGCCAGGTTCTTCGGGTTGTGGTACTGCTGCCAGTCCCGGGCCGCCGCGAACTCGACGAGACGGCGGCGCAGGTCGTGAAGGTCTTCGCTCATGGCCCCAGGTGTAGCACCCGCACCCTGCGCCCTCCCCCGCCGCCCCGGTCGGCACCGCGACACCCGCCCACCGCACCGCCCGCCTCACAGACGGACCACCCCGACCCCCGGCCGCCCCTCCACCGCCGACGGGTCGCGCACCGTGCCCAGCAGGCGGATGTGGCCCCGCCCCACCATGCGGACGGCGAGGTCCAGCAACTCGTGGGTCTGCCGCCCGTCCAGACAGCGGTCCAGGCCGTCGGCGACCACCGTCAGCACCTGGAGGGCCGGCAGCACCTCGGCGACGGCGTCCATCTCCAGCACGTCCGGACCGGTGAGCAGGACGAGGGCCAGCGCGAGGTAGCGCAACTCGCCGTCGCCCAGCCGCTCCACGGGCATGGCGGCGGCACCCGCCCGGTCCAGGACCGCGCGCACCACGGTGCGGGCACCGTCGGTGGTCTGTGCCGCCTCGGCGCGCAGCCCCTCGACGGCCGGCCCGGAGCAGCCGGCGCGCACGGCCGAGACCAGGGCGGCGTGACGCCGTACGCACTCGCGGCTGGTCCGCTCCAGGACGGCGGGGAGGTTGTCGCAGACGGTGCGCAGCCGACCCGGTGCCCCGGAGCCGCCGGGCGTGCGCTGGGCCGGCACCGTGCCTTCCGGGGGACGTGCCGTGGCGGCCCGCATGGCCTCCGGTCGGGGGTCGCAGGGGAAGGTCGCGCGTAAGGCGACGAGGACCTGCTCGGCGGCGGCCAGGACCTGGCGCTGCCCCTCCGTCCTGCCGGCGACGCACAACGGCAGCAGGGCGGTGCCCAGTTGGTCGTCGGGGAGTGGGGCGCGGGTCACGGGGGTGGCGCCCGCGGTGTGCCAGGCCGCCTGCACCCGGGGCCGGCCGGGGTCGGTGAGGGCGGTGGAGAGCAGGACGCGTCCGCCGCCGGTGAGCCGCTCGCCGACGACGCGCACCTCCGGCTCGGCCTGCACCGCCAGGTCCAGCCGGACCGGCCCCGCCGGGCCGTCGGTGGTGCAGCCGATGCGGAAGCCGCGGCGGCCCTGTGCGTCGGGGCGCGCGCCGTCGGGGACGCAGGCCGCCGCGCCACCGGTGACCGTCTCCAGTGCCCGGCCCAGGGGGTCACCGCCGCAGAGCCGCGAGAGCAGCGCGTACGCCTGGAGGACCCCTGACTTCCCGGTGCCGCTGGCCCCCGTCAGGAGGGTGAGGGGGGCCAACGGCACCTGGGTCCCGCGGTGCGACTTGAAGGAGGAGAGGTGCAGAGCGGTGACGGTGGGCCGGGTGGCGAGGATGTCCATGCCGGAACGGTGGCAGTCCCGACGTGTGGAGAACCGTTACGCCCGGAAGTTCTTCCTACGAACGGGGGACGGCGCTCTCTCCGTGGGGCTCGCGCACCTCGGTGCCCTCGGGCGCCAGCAGGAAGACGTTGGTGTCCACCCGGTGCATGCCGCTGCCGAGGCCGAAGACGACGCCGCTGGCGAAGTCGAGGATGCGCTTGGCGACGTCCTGGTCGGCGGAGCTGAGGTCCAGCAGCACGGGAACCTGTGCCACCAGGTGTTCGGCGACGTCACGCGCGTCGGCGAAGGTCTGGACGCGCAGCACCACCAGGCGCCGCGCCTCGCCGCCGGTGTCCTCCTCGGGCAGCGCTCGGTGGTCCGGCCACGAGGGCCAGTCACCGCCACCCCGCAGGGGGACGACTTCGGCCAGCCCCTCCCACTGCTCATCAGTGGCATCGGGCCTGCTCACCGAATCACCTCGCTCGTGCATGTCGTGTCGGGACGGATATCGGCATCGCCCAATTGTAGGGATAGACATACAAACACCGTCGGGTGTGACACGCCCGTAGCCGGCCCCGGTCGGTGACGGACCGGCGGCGCCCACCCGTGCCGGCCCGGGCGTCCGCCGCCCCGTCAGGCGTGCGCGCGTACGGCGGTGTTCACCACCAGTCCGCACCGTCCACGGGCATCCCTATCGCGGCGCCGACCAGGCCGCGACTGACGGCCCAGCGCCCGTGGAAGACCTCCACGGTCCGTCCGGCGACCACCGGGCCGGGCACCAGGAGCCGCGCCGTGAAGGTGCCGGTCGTCACCGGCTGGGAGGGGCCGGCCGTCGCGGCTCCGCCGGGTGCTGGCGGGGCGCCGTCGTCCGCGAGCGGGGTGATGTCCGCCTCGGAGAAGTCCAGCCAGCGGCGGGTGAGCGGGAACCACGTCTTGTAGACGGCCTCCTTGGCGCAGAAGAGCAGGCGGTCCCAGTGGACGGAGGGTACGGCCGCGGACCGGGCGGCCAGCCGGCGGCGTTCCTGGGGCAGCGAGACGGCCTCCAGCACGCCCTCCGGCAGCGGGAGATGCGGCTCGGCGTCCACGCCGACCGAGGCGAGGTCGCCGGTGCGGGCGAGGGCCGCGGCCCGGTAGCCGTCGCAGTGCGTCAGGCTGCCGACCAGCCCCGGGGGGAAGACGGGGGCGCCGCGCTCCCCCCGCGGTATGGGGACGGCCGCGTGGCCGAGCCGTTGCAGTGCGCGGCGCGCGCAGGCCCGGGCCACCGTGAACTCCGTTCTGCGCTTGGCCACCGCCTGCGCCACCGCCTCCTCCTCCTCGGGGAAGAGGCGCGCACCGGCAAGGGCGTCGTCGAAGGCCTCCTCGACGGCTACGGCAGGCGGGAGCAGTCGGGCGATCACCGCGCACCTGCCCCGGCCCGGGCCCGGTGGCCGCGGGCGGTCCGGGCCGCCTGGCGGGGTCGGGCGGTGGCGGGGAGTGCGTCTGCGGGGCGGGGTGCCATGGCGGTCTCCGTCACGTCCTTCCGGGCCGGCGCCTGCACGGAAGCGGCGCCGGGTCCCTGTCCGGGGGCGGCGTTCCCGCCCGGTGCGGGTCCGCCGGCCGCCGTCCGCCCGGCCCGGCGGTGGGCGGGGTCGCGCGGACGGCTGCTCCGGGGGATTCTCGCCCCTGGCACGGCCCGGGCGACAGGCCGCCCTGCGGGTTCACCGGCTCGCGGTGCTCCAGGGTGTCAGGCCCGCCCGGTCCGGCTGCACGGGCGTGAAGCGGGCCGGCAGGTTCTCCAGGGCCCGGTGGAAGGGTCCGGGGCGCCACTCCAGCTTGTGGCGGGGAACACCGAGTTCGAGGTCGTACAGGTGGCTGGTCAACCGCTCGATGGCGGCGGTGGCGATGAGCAGGGCGGGCTGTTTGACGGGGCAGGCGTGGGGTCCGGCCGCCCAGGCCAGGTGCGCGCCGCCGTCGGAGCGGTTCTCGCCCAGCATGGCGTCGGACTCGGCGTTGGCGGCGGCGAAGGAGACCAGGACGAGGCTGTCCGCGGGGATCCAGGTGCCGTGGAAGCGCACGTTGTGCCTGGGGTAGTGGGCGGAGAGGTTGGCGACGGGCGGTTCGACGCGCAGCACGGTGTTGATGGCGTCCCGGGCCGTGAGCGCTCCGCTGGAGAGGGAGCTGTAGTAGGCCGGGTTGGAGAGCATGCGGGAGAGGGCGTTGCTGATGAGGGCGGTGGTCGGCTCCTGTCCGGCCACCAGGGTCACCGCCAGTTCCCAGGCGACCTCCTCGGGGGTGAGCTGGGCGGGGTGCTGGAGGTACCAGCTGGGGAGGTCCTCGCCGGGCTCGCTCATCTTGCTCTCGACCATGCCGGCGATGATCTGGGCCAGGGCGGCGCGGGCGCGTTCGGACTCCTCCTTGCCGTGGGCGCTCATGGTGTCCATGAACACCTGGACCATCTCCTCGCTGGTCGCCTCCGGCATGCCGCAGAGGGCGTTCATGAGGAGGACGGGCAGCGGGCGGGCGAACTGGGCGACCAGGTCGGCCTCGCCGTCCACGGCGAAGTCCCGGATGAGGGAGTCGGCGGTCTCGGCGACCATGGCGCGCAGCCGGTGCGGCTCCACGAGCTTGAAGCTGTCGGCCACCACCGAGCGGTAACGGGCGTGTACGGCACCGTCGTTGAAGAAGAGGTTGGGGTGCCATTCGAGCATGACGTAGACCGGCGAGTCGACCGGGAGCGTCCTGATGAAGTTGCGGGAGTCCTTGGACCAGGTCTCGGTGTCGTTGAGGAGTTCCAGGGCCGCCCGGTAGCCGGTCACCAGGTGGGCGTCGACGCCGGGGGCGATCTCCACCGGTGCGACCGGCCCGTGGCTGCGCAGGCGGGCGTAGACGGCGTGCGGGTCGCTTGTGAACTCCGGCCCGTAGAGGCGCTCCCGGTGGGGGGTGTAGGAGGTCATGTGGTGGCTTCCAGTGCGGAGTTGGCTATCAGGTGGGACACCAGGCAGATGAGCGCGTCGATGGCGGAGGTGGTGTCCCGGGCGTCGCACTCGACCAGGGGGGTGTCCTCGGCGAGGTCGAGCCGGTCGCGGAGGACGTCGGTGGGGTAGTCGGGTGTGTCCGGGAAGACGTTGACCGCGACGGCGTAGGCCAGTCCCTGCTCCTCGATCATGTCGATGACCTCGAAGGAGTCGCCCAGTCGCCGGGTGTCGACGAGGACGAGCGCGCCGAGCGCGCCGCGGGCGACGTCCTCCCACAGGGGCTTGAAGCGCCGCTGCCCGGGGGTGCCGAAGAGGTAGAGGACGAGGTCGCCCGAGAGGGTGCGGCGGCCGAAGTCGATGGCGACGGTGGTGGTGCGCTTGTGCTCGACGCCGGCGAGGTCGTCCACGAGGGCGCCGGCCTCCGTCATGACCTCCTCGGTGTGCAGCGGCGCGGTCTCCGACAGCGCGTCGATCATGGTCGTCTTGCCCACCCCGAACGGACCCGCGACGACGATCTTCACCAACGTCTGGCTGTCGTTGCTGAGGTACATGGTGTTACCGGACGGCGCGGAGTCCACTGAGCACCCTCTCTAGTAGCTGACGGTCGTGCTTCTCTGCTGGGGGTATGGGTGCGCGGGCGGCGACCTGCCCGCTGTCGACGAGGTCGGCCACGACGATGCGGACGACGCTCACCGGCAGCCCCAGGTGGGCCGCCGCCTCGCTGAGGGTCAGGGCGCCGCCCTGCAGGAGTTGCACGAGGCGGCGCCGGGCGGGGGCGGCGTCGTCCGGCGGGTAGGGGTGGGTGGCGCTGAGGACGGTGAGGCGGTCCAGGGTGTTGCGGGTCGGGTGTGTCCTGCCCGCGGTCGCCAGGTACGTCGGCACCAGTCGCCGGCTGTCGCGTCCCGGGGTCATGACCGCGGGCCGGTGTCCCGGGTCTCCGAGTGCATGACCTTCCTCCCGAGAGTCGATACCTGGATCTGCATGTAGTGGGTGACCACGCCCATGTCGACCTGGGGGCGGGCGAAGACGCAGAGGACGGTGTTGGCGCCGGCCGGGATGGCGAAGACGTAGCCCTCGTCGGTGTCGACGACCACCTGGCGCAACCGCGGGTCGCTGTTGCCCGAGAAGGCGGCGGCGACGGAGCGGGCGGCGCCCTGGAGCGCGGACATCATGGCGGACGCCCCCTCGCCCGCCTCGCGGTCGAGACCGGCCGACGCCCCCCGGACGAGTCCGTCGCCGGAGAGGACGATGGCGTGCTCGACGTGCGGCAGTTCCATGAGCGGTTCCAGCACCCAGGACATGTCCTGGTTGACGAAGCCCTTGGGAGTGGTCATCGGTGGTTCCCTTCGCGGTTCTCTTCCGTGGCGGCTGCTCGTCCGGACGCCGTGCCGGCCTGGAAGGCGCGCCAGGTGGCGGCGAAGTCCTCCGGTGTGCGGTCGGGCTTGGCGGGGGACGGTGTGGCGGCCTGTGCGGGCTGGGGGCTGCGGCGGCGGCGACGCGGCAGGTCGTCCACCGACGCGGCGGGGGTGGCGGGCTGCGGCGCGTTGGTCTCCGGCGCAGCCGCGGCGGCGGTGTGACCGCCCGCCCTGGGGCCCGCGGTCTGTGGGGGGACGGCCGGCTGGTGGGGACGCGTGAGGTCCTGGAGGCCCGGCGCGCCGGTGGGCCGGACGGAGTGGCTGAGGGGTGCCATCGCGGAGACGGGGAACTCCTCCTCGTCCAGCAGGGTCAGCAGGTGGGCGGGGATGAAGACGACGGCGCGCACCCCGCCGTAGGGGGCGGGCTTGTCGACGGAGACGGAGAACCCGTACTGCCGGGTGAGGCGGCCGATGGTGGCGAAGCCGGTGCGGGGCGGGTCGCCGAGTTCGGTCAGCAGGCCGGCGCGGTCGCCTGCCATCACCCGCTGCGCGAACTCGACCTCCTCCGGGTGCATGCCCACCCCGGCGTCGTCGACGATGATGCAGGCTCCGGACTCGGCCTGGTGGAGGCTGACGTCCACGGAGAGCGAGCCGTGGGAGTGGTGCACGGCGTTGGCGAGGAGTTCCGCCAGGACGACGGCGACCGGTTCGACGGCACGGGCCACCACGGCCACGGGTGCGGTGAGCCGGCTGCTGACGCGGACGCGCTGGTGGCCGCGGACCCGGGCCTGGGCGCCCACGGCTATGTCACCGAGGTGGGAGTCGGAGCGGGTCAGTCCCGGCCAGGCTCCGCAGAGCACGCCGGTGGACTGGATGCGGCGCAGGTTCTGCTCGTTGAGTTCGTCCAGGGCCAGCAGGTCGGCGGCGACGTCCGGGTCCTCGTAGCGCTCCTGCATCTCGACGATCTTGGACTGGACCTGGTAACTCTGTGCCTGGATGACGGTGGTGGCGCCGCGCATGACCGCCTGGGCCGACTCGTCGACGCGTTCGCGCTCCGCCGTCACGGCGCCGGCGAGGTGGTCCATGACCTCGCGGTGGGCGCGCTCGACTTCGGTGCTGCGCAGGGTGGCGTTGAGGAGGTCGGGGACGGTGACGTGCTGGTGGGCGAGGTGTTTGACGAGGGCGGGCAGTCGGGTGGAGGCCAGGTGCCGCGTCTCGGAGTCGACGGCGGCGCGGTAGGACTCGCCGCGGGCCGCCTGCGCGGTGGCGGCGTCCTTCTCGGCGCGCAGCGCGGCGGCCGAGCGGCGGGCACGGACCTGGAAGCCGGCCAGGGCGAACGTCGTCGCCGTCGTGACCACGGCCCAGATCTCGGGCAGCGCCTCCGGAATCTTCGACATCAGAAATCCTCAGTTGGCGGAAGAGTGAAGGACATGTGTGCAATCCTTCTCGTCGTGGATGTCACCACTGGGGGTTCGGGCACCGCGAGAGGCATTGCCCTGCGACCAGGCGGGCAGCCTCGACGCTCGTCCGTACTGGTCGACCGTGCGCCCGCGCGACCCCCGGGGCCGGCCCGTCATCGCGCACACCTGTGTCCGATCGAGATGGTGATGTCTCTCCCCCGTGGTCGTGGCACTGTCAGCGGTGATCACCGTCGTGCGGGACGGCTCGGCGCCCCCTGTGGTGCAGGGGGCCGCTCCGTGCGGGACGAGGCCCCGCTGCCGCCTTTCGGCGCCCGCGTCTTCCAGGGCGCACGACTGCGGCGAGGGACTGGGCCCTTCGCCTCCGGTTGCGGTGTGTCACGGTCTCCTCACGACTGACTGCCAGAAACCCTTGCACGCCCCGGAGAAAGCTGAACGGACAGTCTGTGCGCGGCTCTGTCCGGCCTCTCCTCTTGACCGGCGATCATCTTCCTGTTATCCCGGCCCACTGGCCGAAGGCGGTGAGTTCGTTGGCGGGGTGGCGGTCGAGGCGGATCAGTGCGGCGGCCGTCTCCTGGGCGTGGCGGTGGTAGCGGACGAGGTTGGGGGCGATCCGGCGGGCCTGCCCGAGTTCGGCGAAGGCTCCCGTGCGGTCGCCGGTTGCCAGCCGGGCGGTGGCCACCTCCAGGTGGTGCCGGGCGGCGCGTTCGCCGGGGGTGCCGGTGGGGGGGCTCCACTCCTCCTGGCCGTCGTCGCCCCACTGCCGTAGTGCGGCCAGTGCCCGTTCGGGTTCGCCGGTGCCGACCAGCACGTGCACCTGGTGGATGCGGATGTTGGTGGGGCCGAAGAAGGTCTCGTAGGCCTGGCTGTCGCGGTCGCCGGCCCGGCGGGAGATCTCGGCCGCTTCCCTGAGGTGTGCGCGGGCGGGCAGGAGCGCGTTGCGGCGCGTCTCCACGGCGGCCAGCTTCAGCAGCAGGGCGCCGTCCACGGCTGCCTCCTCCGCGGTGGGGGCGGTCCTCTCGGGGCGGGTGCGCCGCAGCGCCGTCCGCAGTGCGGTGAGCCGGCGGTGGGCGGCTTCGTGCGCGCCCTCCCGCAGCATCGCCCCGGCCAGCAGGTAGCCGGCGGTGGTCTCCAGCAGGGGGTCGCCGGAGCGGGCCGCGGCCCAGCGGACGCGGTCCAGGGCGGTGAGGGACAGGTCGTGGTGGCCGGTCTTGTGGGCCAGGGAGTTCACCGCCCGGTAGGTACGGGCGAGGTGCCGGTAGGCGGCGCGGGCCTCGTCCTCGGCGGTGGCGGTCAGGGCGGTGTGGGTGAGCTCGCGGAGCACGGCGGGGAGTGCGGGGGCCGAGCTCAGGTAGCGGCCGTCACGGCGGGCGGCGGCGATGCGGTCGACCTCCGCGGCGAGGACGGGCAGGGGCCGCGGTGCCCGGTCGAGGTCCTCGGGTGCCTCGTGGCAGAGCATCAGGCGCCGCAGTCGCGGGAGCAGGCTGAGGGCGTCGCGCTGGGACCGCTCCTCGTCCCGGGGGAGGGCGGGTGCTCCGCTGAGCGCCTCGGGCGGGCAGCGCAGTGCCTGCGAGAGGCTGGCGAGGAGGTCGGGGCCGGCCTTGCGCGCGCCGGACTCCAGTTTCTGCACGTAACTGGGCGAGATGGCGACGCGCTGGGCGAGTTGGGTGGTGGAGAGCTTGCGGGCGCGCCGGAGTACGCGCAGCCGTTCCCCCAGTGTGGTGCTGTGGCTCATCGTGCCGGCGGTTCTTTCCTCTGCTTCCGTCCGCGCACGGCGGGGCGGCTGCCTGCCACGTCGGGCGTCGCACGGCGGTGTCGGTGGGCCGCCCCGTCCCGGGGAGGGCGGCAGGCCTGTGGGGTGGCCGGGCGCGGCCCGGGCCGCCGTCACGGTGCGTCCGCGCCGGGCCCCGGGCCGGGTGGTCACCCCAGCAGGACGGGCAGGGCAGCGTACCCGTTGATGATGAACGTCGGTGCGGGCCGGAGCTTCTCGGCGGGCACGGCGAGGGAGACGCCGGGGAACCTGCGGAAGAGCTGGTCCAGGGCGGTGGAGACCTCCAACCGCGCCAGTGCCGCACCGAGGCAGTAGTGGACGCCGTGTCCGAAGCCGAGGTTCTCCCGGTTCCGCTCGCGGGCGAGGTCGAAGACCTCGGCGTCGTCCCCGTGCACCTCGGGGTCGACACCGGCCGCGGCGAAGTTGACGATGACGGCGTCGCCCTTGCGCAGGGTGGTGCTCTCGTCGAGTTCGACGTCCTCGACCGCGTAGCGCAGCGGGATGAAGGAGGCGGGGTTGCGGACCCGCATGGTCTCGGCGATCACCGCGTCCCAGTCCGCGCGGCCGGCCCGCACGTGGGCGAGCTGCTCGGGGTCGGACAGCAGCGCGACGACGGCGTTGGTGATGAGGGTCCCGGCCGTCTCCAGGCCCGCGGCGAGCATCAGGTTGAGGGTGCCGATGAGTTCGGCCTCGCTGAGCCGGTCGCCGTCGGTGTCGCGGATCTCGATGAGAGCCGTGGTGAGGTCGTCGGCGGGCTGTGCGCGCTTGGCCGCCACCAGTGCGGCGAGTGCCTGGCTGACCCGTTCCTGGGCGGCCCGGACCAGGGATGCCTCCTCGGAGGTGCTGAAGACCAGGGCGATGTCGGCGCAGAGCGCGTCGCGGTCCTCCTCCGCCACTCCGAAGAGTTCGCAGATGACCTGCATCGGCAGGACCATCGCGAACCGGGAGCGCAGGTCCACCGGCCGGTCGGCGGGGGCCTGGGCCAGGGCGTCGAGGAGGGCGGCGGTCAGTGCCTCGACGCGGGGCCGCAGTCGTTCGGTGCGGCGGGCGGTGAAGGCTCCGGCGACCAGGCGCCGCAGCCGGGCGTGCTTCTCCCCGGAGACGCTGAGCATGTTCTCGACCGCGACCCACGGGTAGAGCGCCCACTCCTGGGTGACGCGGCCCTCGATGAAGTCGGGCCAGTACAGCCTGGCGTCCTTGGCTATGCGGTCGTCCGTCAGGAGGCGTTTGACGTACTGGGGCCTGACCACGGCCCAGGCCCGCACCCCGCCGGGCAGCTCGACCTCGACGGCTGGACCCTGCGACCGCAGGTGCCCGGCCTCTGCCCGGTGGTCCTGGCCCCTCACGTCCAGCGCGTACGGGCAGCCTGCGGTTCCCATTAGTGCTCCGTCCTGTGAACCTGGTCGGTCCCCGCCCTCGCCGGCGACTCGGTCCGCGCTGCGGGGGTGATGGGGGTGTTTCCGGGGGCGGCCATCATGGCAGGGGCGGATCAGGAGGCGTCGACCTGCATTGGGGGAGATCTCGTCGGGAAGCCGCGTACAGAAGGTGAACGTCCGAGGGATGTCGTGACGCTCCCGAACAGTCTCGCGAAACCCACCGCAACCATCGGTTCCCCGGCTGCGTGATGGGTGGTGAGGCGCTGCCGCGAAGGCACGTGCGAGACGCGCACGGCGGACCGGTAACGTCTCCGTGACACGTCACCGCTTGATGGGCGGTCACCGCCGACAGGACAATGACCGGTGCGGTGTGTCGAACGACGCACCGCAGGGCCGGGGAAACGGGGTAGGTAATGGCAGGACAGGGACTGCAGGTAGATGTCGCCTCACTGCACACCGGAGGCACCCGCTTCTCCTCCATCGGCGACCGGTACCAGTCAGCGGTGGACAAGTTGCAGTCCGGCCTGACGAGCCTGGAGGGGCAGGACACGCCGCCGTGGGGCGACGACGAGGTCGGTGAGAAGTTCGGCATCGCCTACGAGGGCCTGCGTGACGGCATGTACGAGTCGATGGGGCATCTGGCCCAGCAGTTGCAGAAGATCGGTGCGGGGTTGTCCACCATGGCCAACAACCATGAGCAGAACGAGTCGGACAACGACACGTTGATGCAGACGACGTACCACAACAACGACTCGAACAGTCAGCAGATCGCCCAGTTCCGGGCGCCGCACGTCTCCTCCACCTGATCTGCGCGCCTGCCAGCCCCCACTCCCCCGGCCCGGCGGACCGGGGGCGTCCTCTCGTCACACCCCTGAATCCCGGCCGGTCGCCGGACTTCGCCTTTCTGTCCAGCGTCGGTTCTTCGAGCCCGTTTCTCCGAGGAGTACCTCGTGTCGTTGATGTTGCCGGATGCCCTCGAGTGGGTCCTGGAGATGCTCGGCTACGACTGGCCGACGGGCGACGAGGACAAGATGAGGGAGTCCGCCGAGCAGTGGCGGACGTTCGGCCGGGCCGTCGAGCAGTTGCAGGCCGAAGGTGTCAGCGCGGCCGGCGACATCACCTCGCAGAACTCCGGCGACGACATCGACGCGTTCGTCAAGACGTGGGAGAAGTTCACCGGCGGCTCCGGTTACCTCGACGACGCGCGCACCGCCTGCGAGTTGATCGCCTCCGCGATGGACGTCGGCGCGGGCATCATCATCGGGATGAAGGTGGCGGTGATCGCCCAGTTGGCGATCCTCGCGGCCGAGATCATCGCCGCGCAGGCCGCGGCGCCGTTCACCTTCGGCCTCTCCGAGGTGGGACTCGCCGCGGCGACGCAGGCGACGCGGCTCATCGTGCGGAAGCTCATCAAGGAAGCCGCCAAGCAGCTGGTCGACGCCATCATGGAGACCCTCAAGGAGCCGGCGGTCTCGGCTCTGCAGGCGATGATCTCCGACGTCATCGCGCAGGGCGTCAACATGAACTTCGACGCGCAGAACGGCTTCAACGCCGGTCGCACGGCGAAGGCCGGTTGGGACGCGGGCAAGGAGGCCGCGGAGAACTCGGGGCAGACCTTCACGGAGTCCCTGCGCGACGGCGCCGGCGCGGCGGCCGGCCACCACGTCAACACCGGCCTGGGCCACGCCGCCGGTCGTGGCGGCGACGGCAGCCCCACCCGGGACGGCGGTTCGGGCAGCGGCTCTGGACCGGACGACAGGTCGACCAGCAACGACAGCAGCTCGGGCAGCAGCGACTCCGGCGGCGGCTCGGACTCCGGTTCGTCCTCGGGCGGCGGGACAGGCGGTTCCGGTTCGACGACGACCACCGGGGCCGGGGGCAACGGCGGCTTCACCGGCTCGGGCGGCTCGGGCGGCTCGAACTCCTCCTCCGGTGGCGGGACCGGCGGGTCCACGCACACCGACGGCACGACCTCGAACGCCGGCGACTCCACGTCGGACGCACCACGGCCGAAGGCGGAGCCGCTTCCCCCGCCGGGCCAGCGGTCACCGTTCGACGAGCGCCCCCAGTCGACGCCCACGCCCACAGCAACGCCTGACCACAGCACGCCCACACCCACGCACCAGGGCACGCCGGTCACTCCGACGGACAGCCCGACGCATCAGGACACGCCTGTCACCACGCCCACCCACCAGGGCACGCCCGCCGACAGCCCGACGCACCAAGACACCCCTGTCACCACGCCCACCCACCAGGGCACGCCGGTCGACAGCCCCACGCACCAAGACACGCCCGTCGCCACACCCACGCACCAGGGCACGCCCGCCGACGGACCCACTCATCAGGGCACGCCCATCTCTACGCCTGCCCACCAAGACACCCCTGTCACCACGCCCACGCACCAGGGCACGCCCGTCGACAGCCCGACGCACCAGGGCACGCCGGTCACTCCGACGGACAGCCCGACGCACCAGGACACCCCCGCCACCACACCCACGCACCAGGGCACGCCGGTCGACAGCCCCACGCACCAAGACACGCCCGTCGCCACGCCCACGCACCAGGGCACGCCCGTCGACACCCCGACGCACCAAGACACCCCCGCCACCACACCCACCCACCAGGGCACTCCCGCCGACGGACCCACTCATCAGGGCACGCCGACCGACGGGCCGACA
>NZ_JBHWGP010000015.1:65235-76319 GCF_042733155.1 Streptomyces sp. NPDC059740
CCGACGCACCAAGACACCCCCGCCACCACACCCACCCACCAGGGCACTCCCGCCGACGGACCCACTCATCAGGGCACGCCGACCGACGGGCCGACGCACCAGAGCACCCCGACCACACCGGCCGACGGACCGACGCACCACGACACCCCCGCCACCACGCCCACCCACCAGGGCACCCCCGCCGACGGACCCACTCATCAGGGCACGCCGACCGACGGGCCGACACACCAGAGCACCCCGACCACACCGGCCGACACGCCGACCCACGGCGACAGGCCGATGGACACCACCCTCAGGCCGGACAGCGGACAGCCCCACGTCGGTGCTCAGATGGGCAACGACTCGAGCCCCTCGCCTGACAGTGGGCAGTCCCACACCGGCGGCTCCACGCACGACGGTGGCCAGGGGCATTCCGGCGGCTCGACGCACCACGACGGCGGGCAGGGGCACTCCGGTACGCACACGCCCTCCGACCACGGAGGCGGCTCCCACGGCGGCCAGTCCCACACCGGCGGCTCCACCCATCACGACGGGTCCCACACCGGCGGCTCCACCCATCACGACGGGCAGTCCCACGCGGGCGGCTCCACCCATCACGACGGGCAGTCCCACGCGGGCGGCTCCACCCACCATGACGGGCAGTCCCACTCGGGGAACTCCACGCACGACCGCGGGCCGTCCCACTCCGGCGGGTCCACCCATCAGGAGTCGGCGCCGGCTGCGGAGCACGGCTCGCCCACCCATCACAACCCCGCGGAACACGCCACCACACAACCGACCCACGGCGAGAACCCCTTCGCCCCCAACGGTGGCCACTCCGACACAGGCACTCCGACGCCGGACTCCACGACCGACAACGGACCCTCGTCCACGCACGACGGGGCGTCCGACTCGGGCAACCAGCTGGACGGGGCCAATGCCACCGGTGGCGGCCGGCCGACCATGCCGCACGCCGGTTTCCCGATGCAGGGCGGCGCGACGTCGCACAGCAGCTCGTCCGGCCAGACCGGGCAGCATGTGGGCCACGACGGCGCTACCCACGACACAGAGGACGGGGTGACCCTCGACTCTGCGGCGACCACGATGGCACCGCCCCCCACCTCGGCGCTGAACAATCCGTCGCCCTCGGACCACTCGGGCTACACGCCGCCCTCGACGCAGAGCTCGCAGGGGGGCAACGCCTACGGTCCCATGGGCGGCCCCACCACCATGCCGCCGCACCAGTCCGCGGCCACGGCCACCGCGCCGCCGCGGCCGAGCGTGCCCACGCACGGTGGCGGTTCCACACCGCCTCCGCCGCGGCGCCCTGACACCGGCAGGCCTGACGGGGCCCGTCCCCATGGGGACAGCTCTCCGCGCCGACCGAGCCAGCCGACGCAGAGCCCCCGTCCTACCGGGCCGACCCGCGACAACCCGTTCCAGAGCAACCGCCCGGACACGGCACGCCCTGACGGCCCGCGCCCCGGCACCTCCCGGCCGGACGCCACTCGGCCGGACAGCAACCAGCAGGGGAACACACAGCAGCCGAACCGTCCTGGCGACTTTCCGCTGTCCAGGCCGCACCAGGTTCAGCCGACGCCCGAGCCGCAGGTCAAGCCTGCGCCACAGCACGACGGCAAGCAGCAGCCTTCACCCCAGCAGCAGACCCAGTCGACGCCCAACCCGCAGCAGCAGACCCAGCCGTCGCCCAACCCGCAGCAGCAGCCTCACCAGCAGACCCCGCAGAACCAGACGCCCCAGCCCGACCAGCAGAACCAGCAGAACCAGCAGAACCAGCAGCAGCAACCCACGCCGGTGCCGCAGCCTCAGCCGACGCATCAGCAGCAGCCGGATCACTCCACCCAGCAGAACGGCGCTGCTCAGCCGCAGCAGAACAACCAGTCGCCGGCTCCGCAGCACCCGCCGCGGCCCAGCCTGGACGACATCCGGTCCGGCCTGAATCACCAGCCGCAGGGCCTGAACTCGCCGGACCCGCACGACCAGCAGACGCTCGAGAACAACTTCCCGCGGAACCCGGACGGCACGCCGCAGCGCCACGCCGACCCCGACCAGCCGTGGGCGCAGATGCAGAACGACGGTGGGCCCACCGTGCCGGGCCGCTCCAACAACTGCGCGGATTGCAGCCGGTCGTTCCTCGAGTCCTGGTACGGCAACCCCCAGGTCTCCGCCCCCCGAACGCAGGACACCGACGCCAACGGGAACCCGGACCGCGTCACCGGTGAGAGCAACGGAACGAACAACATCCAGCAATGGGCGGGGACCAACTTCCGCCACTCCGGGCAGAGCGCCCCGGACGCGTACCACAACATCGCCAACGAGCTTCAGCAGGCCGGACCCGGCTCGGCTTCCGTCGTCCTCGTCAGCTGGCCGAACGGCGGGGCGCACGTCTTCAACGCGGTGAACCACAACGGCCAGGTGAAGTGGGTCGACTCCCAGACCGGCCAGGTCAGCAACACACCGCTGCACGGCAACGCCAACGGCGTCTGGCACCTCACCCTCGACGGCAACCGCAACCCGCACGACCCCAACGCCGCGCAGAACAACCAGGGCGGCCAGCAGAGCCAGAACCAGCACAACAACGCCCAGCAGCAGAACCAGCAGGGGCAGCAGCAGTCGCCCCAGCAGAACAACCAGCAGTCGCCCCAGAGCACGCCGTCCCCGCAGCAGCAGACGCAGCAGCAGGACGGCCAGCACCCGGGTACTTCGAACAACCAGCAGTCGTCCCAGCCGCAGACCACGCCGCAGGATCACCAGCAGGGTTCGGCCGACCAGCAGGGACCAGGGGACCATCAGTCGCCCCAGGACGGCCGGCAGTCCCCGTCGCAGAACGACGGCCAGGCGCAGCAGAACCACGGCAACGACAGCCGGCCCCAGCAGTCCGGGGACGACTCCTCGTCCCAGCACTCCGACAGCGACACCGAGTACCACGACGCCAAGAACCAGCAGTCCGACGACGACGGCGACCTTGACGGCGACTACCAGGACGCCAAGTCCCACCAGGACGAGGACAGCAGCGGCTCCGACTCCGACTACCACGACACCCAGTCCCACCAGTCCGACGACGACCACGCCCAGACGCAGCAGACTCACGGTGACGACTCCGGGTCGCAGCAGAACCACGGGAACGACAACCAGTCGCAGCAGAACCACGGCGACGACAGCCAGTCCCAGCAGGACCACAACGACACCGCTGAGTCGCAGCAGGACCACGGCGATGACACCCAGTCCCAGCGTCCCCACGGCGACGAGGCTCCGACCCACCAGCCCCAGGATCAGAGCCAGAACGAGCCCGCACCCCAGAAGAAGCCGCTGGCACCCGCCCCGGAGCGCCTGTCCAACTACCACAAGGCCATGGAGGACGGGGAGCACGAAGCTCTGAAGGTGAAGAAGGCCACCGGCGTCCTGGCGGTGGACGGCAAGGAGCCGCAGGCGGGCGCCCGCCAGTACGAGCAGAAGTCCTCGGACTACGAAGAGGCCGAGGGCAACGCCGCCGGCGGACGTCCTGAGAAGGGCGGCAAGTTCGTCAACTCCTTCGGCAAGGACGCCGACGGCAAGAGCTTCGGCGTCGTCATGGAGACCTACCGCGCCAAGGAGACCTCGCACCCCTACACGGCCAGCGAGGCGTTCCTCCACCAGCTCGCAGCCCACGACAAGAGCGAAGGCAAGAGCGACAAGGCCGCCGGCAAGGAACTCGCCAAGCCCTTCACGCCGAACGACGTTCCGAACAAGCTGCCCGATCACCTCTACCAGCAGAACATCTCCGGCGAGGCCCCCAAGGCCGCGCTCAAGGACGTCCTGGGCGACAAGAACCGCTTCGACTTCGACGCCCGCAACACCGACGACCCCGCGGTCAAGAAGATCCTCGCCACCGACAACGGCAAGAGCACCGCCAACATCGTCCGCACCTTCAACGACCTCAAGGGCAACAAGGACGGAAACGGTGTGGAGATCACCACCGGCTCCGTCATCAAGGACGACAACGGCAACATCCACCTGCGCCTCGACGTCGCGCCCAAGGCGCCCGACACCGGCAGCGGCGACGCGCACCACCACGCCGGCGGCAACTCCCGGCCGGACCAGCCCGGGACGCGCTCCTCCGGAGGCGGGCACCAGGACGGAGCTGGATCGGGTCACGCCTCGCCCGGCTCGTCGCACCAGGGCGACACGACCTCACACCACGACAGCCCGCAGCACAACGACTCGCAGCACCAGGACTCGCGCCAGAACGCCCCGCACCGCGACGACGACACGCAGTCGCAGCAGTCCCGCGACGACGACACGCAGTCGCAGCAGTCCCGCGGCGACGACACGCAGTCCGACCGGTCCGACGACGCCGAGTACCACGACGCCAAGAACCAGCAGTCCGACGACGACGGCGACCTCGACGGCGACTACCAGGACGCCAAGTCCCACCAGTCCGACCCGTCCGACCAGACCGGCGACAGCAGCGACTCCGACACCGACTACCACGACACCCGGTCCCACCAGTCCGACGGCGACACCCAGTCCCAGCACTCGAACGACGACGGCCAGTCGCAGCAGGACCACCGGAACGACGCCCAGCCCGAGCAGTCGCACGACGACACCCAGTCGCACGACGACACTCAGCCGCACGGTGACGAAGGCCAGTCGCACCCGTCCGACGGGAACGACACCCACACCCAGCCGCCGCACGACCAGGGCCAGGACCAGCCCGCCAGGCCGCAACGCGCCCCGCTGCCGCCCGCCGACCAGCGCCTCAGCAACTACCACGAGGCGATGAAGGACGGTGAGCAGGACGTCATGAAGCTGAAGAAGGCCACCGGCGTCCTGGCGGTGGAAGGCAAAGAGCCGCAGGCCGGCTCGCGGCAGTACGAGCAGACGTCCTCGGACTACGAGATGGACTCGGACAACGCCGCCGGCGGACGCCCCACCACGGGCGGGAAGTTCGTCAACTCCTTCGGCAAGGACAACGAAGGCAAGAGCTTCGGCGTCGTCATGGAGACCTACCGCGCCGACGACCCCTCCCGCGCCTACACGGCCAGCGAGGGCTTCCTGCACCAGTGGTCCGCGCATGAGAAGAGCGAGGGGAAGAGCGACAACGCGGCCCTGAAGGAGCTCAACAAGCCCTTCACGCCGAACGACGTCCCGAACAAGCTGCCCGACCACCTCTACCAGCAGAACATCTCCGGCGAGGCCCCCAAGGCCGCGCTCAAGGACGTCCTGGGCGACAAGAACCGCTTCGACTTCGACGCCCGCAACACCGACGACCCCGCGGTCAAGAAGATCCTCGCCACCGACAACGGCAAGAGCACCGCCAACATCGTCCGCACCTACAACGACGTGAAGGGCAAGAGCAACGGCGGCGTCCAGATCACCACGGGCTCCGTCATCAGGGACGGGAACGGCAACATCCACCTGCGCCTGGATGTAGAGCCCAAAACCCCCGACACCGCCGGCAGCACACCGGGCGGGCACACCGGCAGCCGCGACGGGGCACCCAAGCCTCCCGAGAACCCCGGCAGCCACGGCTCGGGCCCCAGGCCGCCGCAGAACCCCGGCAGCACGCCCGACGAGCACACGGGCGACAACACCGGGGCCCACACCTCGGACGGCTCGACCGGCAACGGCCACACCCCGTCGGACAACAACGACTCGCACCACGGGAACGACACCCCGTCGCAGCAGACCCGCAACGACGACGCCCGCTCCGAGCGGTCCGACTCGTCCGACGACGACGCCGAGTACCACGACGCCAAGTCCCACCAGTCCGACAGCGACACCGAGTCCCACCAGTCCGACGACGACCACGACGAGACGCACGCCTCCGGCGACGACAACCAGTCGCAGCAGGCGCACGACGGTGACGAGCCGCAGCAGCCGCACGACCAGGGCCAAGCCGAACCTGCCCGGCCGCCCCGGGCCCCGCTGCCTCCCGCTCCTGAACGCCTGTCCAACTATCACGACAAGGTGAAGGACGGGGAGAACGGGACGGCGGAGATGAGAAGGGCCGTCGGAGTACTGGCGACGGAGGGCAAGCAACTGCAGCCCGGAGCACGCGAGTACGAGCAGGAGACCAAAGACTTCCACCGCACCAACCCGAACCCCGAGGAGGGGGAGAACGAGGAGCAGCACTCCAACGCGGCGAGTGCCCACCCCTACTCGGGCGGCAGGTTCGTCAACTCCTTCGGCAAGGACACCGAAGGCAAGAGCTTCGGCGTCGTCATGGAGACCTACCGCGCCGACGACCCCTCCCGCGCCTACACGGCCAGTGACGCCTTCCTCCATCAGTGGGCCGTCCACAACGAGAGCGAGGGCAAGGGAAACGGCGCCATCAAGAAGGCCCTGGCCCAGCCCGTCACCCCCGACTGCATCCCCGACAGGCTGCCCGACCACCTCTACCAGCAGAACATCTCCGGCGAAGAGGCCAAGTCCACGCTGGACGGTCTGCTGGGCGGCTCCAACCGGCTCGACTTCGACACCCGCAGCCCCGGTGATCAGGCAGTGGTGCAGGCGATCCTTGCCACGGACAACGGCAAGAACACCGCCAACATCGTCCGCACCCACAACGACCTCAAGAGCGACGCCGACGGCAACGGCGGCCATCAACTCACCACCGGGTCCATCATCAAGGACTCCA
Organism: Streptomyces sp. NPDC059740; assembly: GCF_042733155.1. NCBI lineage: Bacteria > Bacillati > Actinomycetota > Actinomycetes > Kitasatosporales > Streptomycetaceae > Streptomyces > Streptomyces sp. NPDC059740. The sequence goes on from NZ_JBHWGP010000015.1 coordinate 71,855, forward strand.
ACGAGAACATCTCCCTGCGCCTGGATGTAGAGCCCAAAACCCCCGACACCGCCGGCAGCACACCGGGCGGGCACACCGGCAGCCGCGACGGGGCACCCAAGCCTCCCGAGAACCCCGGCAGCCACGGCTCCGGCCCCAGGCCGCCGCAGAACCCCGGCAGCACGCCCGACGAGCACACCGGCGACAACACCGGGACCCACACCTCGGACGGCTCGACCGGCAACGGCCACACCCCGTCGGACAACAACGACTCGCACCACGGGAACGACACCCCGTCGCAGCAGACCCGCGGTGACGAGGCCCCGGCCGACCGGTCGGACCGGACCGATGACGACGCCCGCTCCCAGCAGTCGGACGACGTCTACCACGACGCCAAGAACCAGCAGTCCGACGACGACGGCGACCTCGACGGCGACTACCAGGACGCCAAGTCCCACCAGTCCGACCAGCCCGACCAGTCCGGCGACAGCAGCGACTCCGACACCGACTACCACGACGCCCAGTCCCACCAGTCCGCCGACGACGACCACGCCCAGACGCAGCACGACCACGAGGACAATGCCCAGTCCCAGCAGGACCACGCTGAGGACACCCACCCCGAGCAGTCCTCCCCGACCACACCGACCCGCGACGACGAACTGCCGCCGCCGGCCTCCGACAGCCGTCCCTACGACGCCGACAGCGGTGGCCTGCGCCGCCCGGACCCTGCGGACCAGCAGGCGCTGGAGCAGCACGTCCCCCGCGACGACGACGGCAACCCGCAACGGCACCCCGACCCCCGCAAGGGTGAGTGGCTCCAGCACGTCAACGGCCGGGACCACAGCGAGCCGGGGCGCGCGAACAACAGCCCCGACGCGGCGTTGTCCTTCGTCGACACCTACTCGGGCCACCCGACCGTCGCGGCGCCGCGCACCGACGACCACCCGGACGGGCGTCCCGACGACCGTGCCGAGTCCAACAGCCGCGACCGTATGGAGAACGCCCTCGGCGCTCGTTTCCACGACTACGGCGACGGCCCGGACGCGTACCACGGGCTGGAGGTGCTCCTCCGCCGTGAGGGCCCCGGAGCCCAGGCGGTGATCGTCACCACCGACTCCGCCGGCCGCCCGCACGCCTGGAACGCCGTCAACAACAACGGCCTCGTCGTGTACGTAGACCCCACGACGGGAACGCACGGCGCTCGTCCCCTCTATGACGCCAGCAACGGCGTCCACGCCGTACCCCTCACCCCGGACCGCCACCCGGCACTCCCCCAGCCCGACTCTCCGACGACAGCGCGGCCCACGTCGAACGAGAACGCCGGCAACTCCCAGGACACGCGGTCCGACGGGCATCAGCCGGAGAACTCGGCGGAGCCCCACCACGACACCCAGGGAGACCACTCCCACGAGTCGACCGAGCCGTCGGCCGACGCACCGCCCCACAAGCCCATGTCGGCGAACGATGTGCGGGTGGACCCGCCGCAATTCCCCGCCCCGGACGACCCGGGCCCGGCGCCGGACATCCACGACCCCGAATACGAGCCGGAAAAGGAACGTGGGTCGTTGGTGGAGAGCATCGACGACTCGCGCGTCACTCGGGATGAGGACGGCCTCATCAACACGGTCGACGGAAAGCCCGTGAAGAAGTACCTGGGCGAGCTCTCTCGGCAGCGGGCCACCGAGGTACACAGCCAGGCCAAGGGGAACGGGCCCTGCTCCGCCGTCGCCATCGACCTGCGTACCGGCCACATCACCGAAGGCGTCAACGGAACGAAGGCCGACACCATCCCGATGGCGCAGGTCCACCCGTTGCTGCGGGAGAACTACATGGACATGGCGGTGTGGCAGCACCCCGTCATGGACGCACCTGGAAAGATCCGGATCGCAGACTTGGTCGGCCCCAACGGCAAGGCGCTCAGGGATGAGAACAAGAAGGTCCTAAGGGGCGAACAGGTGTTCGATGGCAGGGTGCATCCCGATATGCCGCTGGGGCACGCGGAGGTCAAGGCCACGAACGAGTTGCTCTGGGCCCGGCAACGGGAATCCGACGCGAAGTGGCGCGAGCAGCACGGGGAGGATTCGACGCCGCCGCCACTGCCCCGAGACGCCCTGAAGGAAATGCGGTTCGATCCCAGGTGGCTGGACAAGGGGAAGCTCGGCAATCCGGCAGAGGCCTGCGGTAACTGCAACGTCATCCTGCGCGACGTTCCGAGTTACAGCGGCAGGTACCATCACGCCATGGGGGATTACCGACGCTTTCCGAACGTTGAACTGCCTGCGGAGGATTGATCATGCGCGTAAGCGACGAAGACACCGAATACGACGACGATTTCCGCGTGTGCTACGAGGGTGAACCTTTCACGGGCGAGGTCGTCACGGAGGACGAGGACGGGCGTATTCTCGAAATCGCCTCTTACCACGCGGGAATCTCCAGCGGTCCCCAGGAGGCGTGGCATCCGGACGGCTCCAGGAAACATCAGGGAACCACGGTCATGGGTGTCATCGTGGGGGACTGGTACGAGTGGCACGCCAACGGGCAGCTCGCCAGGCACCTGGAACACAACGAGAAGGGGCACGAGGTCCGGCGACGCAAGTGGGCCAAGGACGGCACGCTGCTCCAGGACTACGACAATTCCGGAACACAGTCCGCATAGCCGTCTTCGCCTCAGTCGCTCGCAAGACGCAGCACACGGCCGGTGGCGGAGGGAATCCTCCACCGGCCGCGCCGAAAGCGGCAAAGCTGAGGCGCAGGTCTGCCCGGCGTCGCCCGCGCCTCCCCTCCCCCGCCCCCTTCTCCGCCCCGACCATCGATGAGCTTCTCGCAGGCGGCCGGGGCGAGTGGCGGCTCGTCGCTCGCCACCCTCAGCGCCGAGCCGAGCCGGTCCGATCCGGCGATCCAGACCGGCCCCGACGCGACGAACAGGCCCGTACGCCCTGTGCGTCACCGCGCCACAGCGCCGGGCTGCGGGGACCGTACGCACCCCACTCACCTCTCCACCCAACTCCCTCATGCAGGCCTGCCCCCGCCGGGCCACGGGCCCCTGGAGCGCGGAGTAGCCCCGTCAGCAGGGCGCCCCGGCCGTCGGGAACGCCGTCGGCGGCTGCGAAAGCCCCGCCCTGTCACGGGTATTGACGCCGCTCGACCCACCGGGCCAGATTGGTCTGTACCAGTCCCCCTCCTGGGGCCGGTGCCGCCTCCCGTCGTGCCGCGAGCCCCACGCACCGCAGCCGTCTCCCCCGAACCCGCTCGCCCACCGCGGGTGTTCGGGACCGTGGGCGCGCCGGTCCCGCGAAGACCGCAGCGTTGGGAGATCCGCATGCCCCCCACCTCCTCGCCCGCCGGCCACCGGAAGCCGTTCCGGGCCGTGGCCGTCGCCGCGGCGGCGCTCGTCGCCGCAACCGTGACCGGCCTGGCCCCGAGCGGCGCCGCTGCCGCCTCGCCCGCCACCGTCCGTCCGGCGTCCGCGGCCGTCGCCGACTCCGGCTTCCACCACCCGGCGTACTACATGCCGCTGGACAACTCCCCGCAGCCGGTCTCCGACATCGTCGCCGCCGGGGAGAACCAGCTGCTCCTCGCCTTCGTGCTGGACTCCGGCGGCTGTACGCCCGCCTGGGACGGCGACAGCGCGCACACCGTGGCCTCGGACACCACGGTCCTTGCCGACGTCCAGGCGGTGAAGGCGGCCGGCGGCGAGGTGGGCGTCTCCTTCGGCGGCTACAACGGGGCGGAACTGGGCGCGGGGTGCAGTAGTGCCGGGGCGCTGGCCGCCGCCTACCAGAAGGTGATCGACAAGTACGGGCTCAGCCGCATCGACCTGGACTGGGAGGGCGACGACCTCGACGCGAACATGGCGGTGCGCTGGGCGGCGATCAAGACGCTGGAGCAGGACAACCCCGACCTGAAGGTGACCCTCACCATCCCGATGACCACCGTGGGTCTGCCCGACTCCGGCAAGGACGAGATACGCCAGGCGATCAGTGCGGGCGCCCGCCTCGACACCGTCAACATCATGGACTTCGACTTCGGGCTGGCGTCCGGGACGCAGACCGACGCGGCGGAGCAGGTCGCCGAAGCCGTCAACACGCAGCTGCAGAGCCTGTACGGCTGGGACTCGGCGACCGCCTGGGCCCACACCTCCCTCCAGCTGATGAACGGGCACACCGACCAGCCCAGCGAGCTCTACACCCAGGACACCTTCCGGGACCTGCTCGCCTTCGCCCGCGGCAAGCACCTCGCCGCGCTCTCCTACTGGGACGTCAACCGCGACCGCGCCTGCGACCCCGCGGTACCGCACAACTGGGCCGACGGCGCGTGCAGCAGCGTGACGCAGCAGCCCTGGGAGTTCACGAAGATCATCACCGGTTACCAGGGCTGAGGGGGCTGCCGGCGGGGGGCACCCCCGTCGGGGGCCGCACTACCCCCCAACCCAGGTTACCCCACGAACGCCCCCCGGCCGAAAATGCGAGATATTAAAAAAACAAAA
>NZ_JBHWGP010000015.1:76329-156765 GCF_042733155.1 Streptomyces sp. NPDC059740
GGGCCCTCGCCCGCCGCCCCCCCGCGGGTTAAAACACAATACCACGCCGGTCTCCGCCGGGCGGTGGGGGGGCCGGGGGCGCCCCCCCGCGCGCGCCCCCCCGCTTCCCGGCCAACCGTGTTGCGCCACGTCCGGCCGCCGGGCTTAATAGGAGCCCATGTGGTGAGGGGGCGTCAGTTCTGCCTGGCACGCTGCCGTGCCGGGCGGGTGGTGCGACGGTGTGGCTTCCGTCCTGTCGCGCGCCCTCCGCCGAGGTCGTCGGTTCCGGCCGCCTGCGCACCGGTCAGCGGGGCCTCCGCTCGCGCGGCGTCCCGACCGGGCCCGCGGCGGCCGGGGTCCCGTGCGCCCTCACTGCCACGACACCGTCGACCGGAGCGGCCTGCGGGGCGCTCCGCACTCAGGGGGACGTATGCAGACGACCGAGCCGAGCGGGTCCGACGACCCACCGGGCCCCGTGGGCCCGCCCAGACCGCAGCAACCGCCTGCGAGCACCGCGGCCACGGCCGGCCCGGGTGCCGGCGGGCCTGCCGGCGGCCCTCCCCCCGGGCACGCCCCGGGCCCGCCGCCGGACCACTCCCCGTCCATACCGGCCGGAGACTTCGCCACGGCCGGTTCAGCCGCCCCGGCCCCGGAGGGCCGCTCCGACGTGCCGCCTGCCGGGGCGGAGGGGTATCCCGACGTCCCGGCACCGGCCGCCGAGCTCCACGGCTCCGTGGAGATGCGCATCAGCAAGCGGCTGCTGTGGGTCGGGGACGCGGCCTACCCGCTGCACAACATCGCCCGGATCCACACCTTCACGCTGCTCCCCCGGCGCCAGGAGGCGGTGACGCGCTTCCTGAAACGAGTGGGGCTGACCCTGCCCGCGCTGTTCTTCACCACGCTGATGGTGGGGCTGGCGACGCTCACCAGCGACAGCGGGGACACTTTCCTGACCCTCATCTGGCTCGTGGGTGTGGCGGCACTGATCTACTACCTCGCGGACCTGATCATCGTGCTGATGGCGCCGTCCCACTACGTCCTGGCCGTGGAGACCTCCGGGCCCTCCACCGCGGTGGTCACCAGCCAGAACCCCGGCCACCTGCGTCAGCTGGCGCAGTACCTGGCCAACGCACTCGAGAACCCCGACACGGAGTTCCACGTGCAGGTGGAGACGATCACCTTCAACCCGCAGAACTACTACTTCGGCGACAGCGTCAACATGTACGGCGGATCGGGCAACACGGGAATGGCCAAGGGATGAGCGGCGACAACTACCACTTCGGCGACAGCGTCACCGTCAACGGCGGGCGCGGCAACATCGGCATGATCAAGAACCAGTCGGCGCCCGCCGGGTCGCAGCAGCAGCCGGAGCTCCAGGAGGCCCTCGGGGAGCTGCGCCGACTGCTGACGGAGCTGCGCGGCCAGGTCTCCCCGGTGAGTGCCGAGGCCATCGACGAGTCGCTGCCCGACATCGGCGACGAGGGCGAGGTGCAACCCCGCGCCCGGCACCGGGCCCTGCTGGCCGTCGCGGGCATCGCTGCGACGGTCGGGGAGGTGGGCCGGCCCGCGCTGGAGGCGGTCAACAAGGTCCTGGAACTCCTCGGCGCCCGCTGAGGGCCTACCGTCCGCTGCGCCCGCCCGGCTCCACCCGCTTCGCGGAGGGAGCCGGGCGGCGGCGTGAGGGGGAGCGGCCGCAGACCGCAGCAGGTGGTGACGGCTGGTGACGATCGGCGGCGGAGGGTTTCCGGTGGGCCGTGACTGCGGGGCTCGGGCCGGGGCCCGCCGCGTGAGACCGGACACGTCCACGACGGCGATGCCCCGTCGGGCCGGGGTTGCGGCTGCCACCGCGCGGGCGGACCTGCGCCGGCCGCTGCCCGGAGTGACACAGTGGGGAGGAGATCACCGGCTTCCCTGGAGACATCCTCGATGCGTTTGCTGCTCATCCGCCACGGCCAGACCCCTTCGAACGTCAAGCACCTCCTGGACACCGCCGTCCCGGGGCCGGGCCTGACCCCGCTCGGGGAGGAGCAGGCGGCGGCCCTCCCGACGGCGCTGGCCGGGGAGAGCATCGACGCCCTCTACGCCTCCACCCTGCTGCGCACGCAGCTCACCGCAGCGCCGCTGGCCGCCCGGACGGGGCTGGAGGTCCGGGTCCGCGACGGCATCCGCGAGCTGACGGCCGGCGAGCTGGAGATGCGGGGCGACGAGGAGGCGATCGGGACCTACCTCACCACCACCTTCGCGTGGTCCGCCGGGGACACCGAGCGGACCATGCCGGGTGGGGAGAGCGGCGCGGAGGCGCTGAGCAGGTACGACGCCGTGATCGACGAGGCTGCCGGGACGGGCGCGGCGACGGTGGCGATGGTCAGCCACGGTGCCGCGATCCGGATGTGGACGGCGGCCAGGGCGGAGAACGTCGACGTCGCGTTCGCCTCCTCCCACGAACTGCAGAACACGGGCGTCGTCGTGCTCTCCGGCGATCCCCGGCAGGGTTGGCGAGTGCTGAGCTGGGAAGGGCGGTCCCTCGGCCCCGAGGACGTCTTCCCGGAGGACAGCGGCCCCACGGGTGCGGTGGTCGAGCCCGCCGACAGTCCGGTCGCCGGGCGAGCGGAGGACTGACGCGGCGCCGCATGCCGGCCCCGCCCGGGGCCCGCATGCGGAGACCCCGCGCTGTCCGCCCCGCCCGGCCGCCCGGCACACCGGACGTCCCTCGTGTCCGGTAGCACTTCGGGCCGCGGCCGTCCGCCCGGCCGCGGCCCGAAACCGCTGCGTCAGCCGAAGTCGACGTCGCTGCAGAGGAAGTACGCCTGGTCCATGTGCGAGGCCTGCCAGATCGTGTAGACCACGTGCCGACCGGTGAGCCCGGAGGTGGAGACGTCGATCGCGTAGGTGTTGGCGGGCGCGTAGCGGCCGGTGGTGGTGAGCAGTTGGAGGTCGCCCCAGCCGAGCGGCCGGCTCGTCGGGTCGAAGCCCTGACGGGACACGTAGACCTTGAAGTAGTCGGCTCCGTGGGCGGCCTGGTCGTTCAGGGTGACGGTGAAGTCGTCTGCCACGGACGTGGTCTGCCACGCCCCCACCGCGTCCAGCGCGTCGTAACGGTCGCTCTCCGCGTGACCGCCGCTGCACAGCTGGCCGTCGGGGATGGCGGCTTCGAAGTTCCCGGCGAGTCCGTTGCGGTAGAGGCCGTTCCAGTTCCACATGGCATTGGGATTGGCCTGCCACGCCTGCCAGCACATGGGGTCTTCCTGCGCCATGGCCGGGTTCTGGAAGTCGTCCCCCCACCGCGCCCAGCAGCCGTAGTTGCGGGAGGCGGGGTCGACGACCGAGCCGTGGGCCGACGCGCTGCCCGGCCAGATGAGCAGGGACAGCAGCGCGGCCACCAGTAAGCCTGCCGTGCGCACACCCGTCTTCCTTTTGTTACGAACATGACAACGCATGCAGTCCTCCGTCGACTTGAGCGGGGTGAGGTGAGTGCCGTGGGGAGCGCTCCCACGTTGCCGCCGTTTTACCCGAGCATGACGAACAACGAAACCCCTGGGCGACGACAAGAGGGTTGACGCGCCATTCCCTCAGCTGTCCGGCGCCCCCTCACGGCACGGAATCCGGACACGGACACCTCACGCGCGGACCGGAACGTCCCACCCACCCCGGCACCCCGCCCCGGGCTGACCAGCGCACCTTCGGAAACTGCCCCGCATTCAACGGCACGGAGGCGCCCGACCATCCTCAACAGGTGCGCCTTTCCGCCCAGTTGGCCGAAGTCGAACGGAAGGAGGGTGGGGCGCCGGCAGCCCGGGGAGGGCGGCCGGGTCACACCGCGAGGCGATCCTCGCGCACCCCCTTGACAGACCCAGGCAGGCTCTCGATTGTGGGAGCGCTCCCAAAGCTGACGCACCCCTGAGGGGCCCGATCAGGCCCGCGCCACGGCACGCCCCGCCGCGCCATCCGCTCTCGCCCCACTGCGCCACCCGCTCCTCACCTCGCTGCGCCCCCGCACAGCGATCCCCGTGTCCGCCGGCGCACGCCGCGCTCGGCACTCCTCCGGAGGTGACCCCGCATGGCACCGTCCCGTCCGACCGCACCACGCCCCCGCGCCACCCGTGAGACCCACGGCAGCGGCAGTACCCGCGAGTGCGCGTTACCTTCCGCACCTGCCGTGCCCAGCCTCCCGGCGCACTCCACCACTGCCGTCCCGCCCCGCCGCGCCACCGTCGAGGCCGCGGCGCCCGGCCCCGGGGGACGCCGGGCGCGCCTCGCCGGACCGGTCCGGGCGGCCTCGCTGGCCGGCGCTGCCCTGCTGCTCGCGTGCGGCGCGGTCGGCCAGGGCACCACCGCGGTGGCCTCCTCCTCCCCCGCGGACGCCGGTTGCCAGGCCGCCGCCGTCTGCACCGACTTCGAGGACCAGAGCGGTTCCACTCCCGGCGGAGCCTGGCAGACCGTCGCGCCCGACTGCCAGGGCACCGGCACCGCCACCGTCGACACCGCCGTCGCACACAGCGGCACCCGCTCGATCCGTGTCGACGGTGGCACCGGCTACTGCAACCACGTGTTCGTGGCCACCACCGCCGACCTCTCCTCGGTGGGGCCGGTGGTCTACGGGCGGCTGTGGGTCCGGCACACCACGCCGCTGCCCGCCTCGCACGTGACGATGGTGGCCATGCCGGACGCCTCCCAGGGGGGCCGGGCACTGCGCGTCGGCGGCCAGAACGGCGCCCTTCAGTGGAACCGCGAGTCCGACGACGCGACGCTGCCCGAGCAGAGCCCCGCCGGGGTGGCGCTCAGCACCCCGCTCCCCACCGACCGGTGGGCCTGCCTGCGCTTCGAGGTGGACACCACCCGGCAGTCGATGGCGACCTGGCTGGACGATGCCGAGGTCCCGGGTCTCCACGTGGACGGCACCCCGACGCAGGACGTGGACGGCCAGTGGCTGCGCTCGGGCACGGCACCCCGGCCCACCGGTCTGCGCCTGGGCTGGGAGAGCTACGGCAGCGGAGCGGACACCGTCTGGTACGACGACGTGGCCCTCGGCTCCTCGCCCCAGTCGTGCTGACCGTACGTCGCCACGCCCCTCGGCCCCCTGGCGCACGGGTGCCGACCGCACGACGACACAGCCCTCGGCTCCCTCCCGCGCACGTGCCGTCCGCGGCGACCGCCCCCGCGCCGCCGCCCTTCCGCCCACCCCGGAGGTCACCCGCGATGTCCGCTCTGCTCGCCCGCTCGACCGAGGCGGTACTCGGCCTGTTCCGCCTGGTGGTGGGGCTGCTCCTGCTGTGCCACGGGGCGGCGACGCTCTTCGGCCTCTTCGGCGGGGGCCACGGTGCCACGCCTGCCGTCTTCCAGTGGCCGGGCTGGTGGGCCGCGGCTATCCAGTTGACCGGTGGGGCCTTGCTCATGCTGGGACTGGCGGCCCGGCCGGCGGCCCTGGTCTGCTCGGGGTCGATGGCGTACGCGTACTTCACGGTCCACCAACCGCAGGCCCTGCTCCCCCTCCAGAACGGCGGGGAACCGGCGGTCCTGTTCTGCTGGGCCTGCCTGCTGCTGCTCGTGCTCGGCCCCGGCGCCTACTCCGTCGACGCGGCCCTGGCCACCCGCCGGGTCTCTCCGCCCGCCCCGGAGCCGTCGGGCGTGGCCGCCTCCTGACGCGTTGCGGGCCACCCCTGGTGGGTGGCCCGCAACGCCACGCGGTGGGCGCGGTGTTCGCTTCCGGCGGGCGCTCACTCCCTCCCCTCCGCTCCCCTGCCGGCGGGGAGAGCGCGAGGTGGACCCGACCGCCGCCGGGAGGCATCAGGTGGCCCGGCCGTCACCTCGGGGGCCACCACCGCCACCGCGCCACCGGCCTACTGCCGCTTGAAGGAACGGATCTGGTAGTTGCCCTGCAGGTTGCCGCCCCGGTCTGCGGGGGTCGAACCGACGCGGTGGTGGTAGTTGGTCTGCGTGTAGTACTCCACCCGGTGGCCGGTGGCGTTCCACAGGGACCGGACCGGCCTGCCCCGCTGGATGAAGGAGCAGTCGTCGGCGGTGTTGGCCTTGCTGCGCTGCGGCCACTGGCAGCGCACTCCCCGGCCGTTCCAGTCGCTGTAGAGGCAGAAGTGCCCGGGGGAGCAGTTGTAGGCCGCGCGGGTGGGCGCCGCCGGGGCGGCCGGGGCCGCTGCGGCGGGCACGGCGCCGAAGACCGCGGTCAGAGCGGCACAGGTAAGGACGAACGAGCGGATGCGCATGTCATGGTCTCCTTCTGCTCTCCGGTCCGCGGCGGTCGCGCCATCCGGACCGGGAGGCCGGTGAATTGTCTCCTTGACGAAGAAGCCACAGGTCCGCGACAGAAACCAGACCTGAAGCGGATAAACCGCCCTTGAAGGCGAAAGGTCATCAGAAGTCCCCCCTCATCCGGCCCGACGCGCCGGGGCGCAGGAGCCGGCGCGTTCCCCGGGGTCACCGGCCGTTCGCCGCACCCCGGAACCGTCACCGCCACGCCGTTCGGCCACCCTCTTCGACGCAACTTAAATCAATCGCTTGACTTACGAGTGGGCTGATCGATGTACTGGGCATGCACGCGGAGCCCGGTCATTGGAGAGCGCATGAGCCGCCACGGCGATGAAGAGGTACTGGACTACCCCCTCCCCAACCCCACCGCCCTGGAGCCGCCGGCGGTCTGGCCGGAGCTGCGCGAGCGGTGCCCCGTCGCCCACATCCGGCTGCCCAGCGGAGACGGCGCCTCGCTGCTGACCCGCTACGAGGACGTCCGGGACGTCCTGTCCGACCCGCGCTTCACGCGGATGCTGCACGCCCCGGACGCCGCCCGCATCGGCACCGACGAGGAGGGCGGCGTCTTCAACCGGCCCACCCCGCTGCCGCAGAGCGGTGAGGGTCACGTGCGGTGGCGCCGCATGCTCAGCAGGTGGTTCACCGCCAAGCGGATGACCGCGCTGCGCCCGGAGATCGAGGCGATGACCGACCGGCTCGTCGACGAGATGGTCGCCGGCGGTCATCCGGCCGACCTGAATGCGGCGGTCGGTTTCCCCCTGCCGGTGTGGGTGATCTGCAAGCTGCTCGGTGTCCCCGAGTCCGACCGGGACCGCTTCGCGTACTGGTCGGACACCTTCCTGAACCTCACCCGTTACGGGAAGGAGGAGACCGAGGCCGCCCAGCGCGAGTTCGTCTCCTACATGCAGGCGCACGTCGAGGCGGTCCGCGCCGACCCCAAGGACGACCTGCTCAGTGAACTGCTCACCGCGACCGACGCCGAGGGCGGCCGGCTCACCGAGGAGCAGCTCGTCGCCACCGGCCAGGCGCTGCTCATCGCCGGGCACGAGACCACGGCCAACATGATCGGCAAGATGGCCGGCATGCTCCTCGCCGACCGGGAGCGCTGGGAACGACTCCTCGCCGACCGGTCCCTGGTCCGTTCGGCGGTGGAGGAGGCCCTGCGCTTCGACGCCAACCCGGGCCTCGGCATGCCGCGTTACATCGCCGAGGAGAGCGAGGTGGGCGGCACGGTGGTGCCGGCCGGCACCACCGTGATGTGTTCCATGGCTGCGGCCAACCGGGACGAGAAGGCCTTCGAGGGCGCCGACGAGATGCGCCTGGACCGCTCCCCCAACCCCCACCTGGCCTTCGGCGCCGGCGCCCACTCCTGTCTGGGCCAGTCGCTCGCCCGGACCGAGCTGCAGGCCGTCCTGGACGTCCTGTTGCGCCGCCTGCCCACCCTGCGGCTTGCGGTACCCGCCGAGGAGCTGCGCCGGGTGGAGGGCCTGGCCGTCGGCGGGCTGCGTGAGGTCCCCGTACGGTGGTGACCATGGCCGCCAGACCCAGCCGCGCCGAGCGTGCGCACCTCACCCGTGAGCAGATCCTCGACACCGCGGAGCGCCTCTTCGCCGAACACGGTGTCTTCGCCGTCTCCAACCGCCAGATCAGTGAGGCGGCAGGGCAGGGGAACACCGCCGCGGTGGGATACCACTTCGGCACCAAGACCGACCTGGTGCGCGCCCTCATCCGTCGTCACGCGGTCCAGACCGAGGTGCTGCGGTGCCGGATGGTGGCGGCTGCCGAAGGGGCTACCGACGTGCGGACCTGGGTGTCGTGTCTGGTCCGCCCGGTCACCGACCACCTGGCCGAGCTGGGCGGCCCGACCTGGTACGCCCGCTTCGGTGCGCAGGTCATGGCCGACCCGGTGCTGCGCGAGGTCATGTCGGAGGAAGCGCTGAGCACACCCTGCCTCCAGCGCATCATCACCGAACTCGACCGGTGCCTGCCCCATGTGCCGGCCGAGGTGAAGGAAGAACGCGACCGGATGGCCGGCCTGTTGATCGTGCACGTCTGCGCGGAACGGGAGCGGGCCCTGGCCGACGACTCGCCCACCCCGAGGGCGACCTGGCAAGAAGCGGGGTCGGGCCTGGTCGACGCCCTGGTGGGGCTGTGGACGGCACCGACCACCACGCGGTGAGAGCCGCAGACGTACCGATTTCCGACCGATGACGAGGAGTGGTGACGATGAAGGTGACGGTCGAGGAGGACAAGTGCTGCGGCGCGGGCCAGTGCGTCCTGGTGGCGCCGGAGGTCTTCGACCAGCGGGACGAGGACGGCATCGTCGTGCTGCTGGCGGCGGAGCCCGGCGCGGACCAGTACGCCGCGGTGCGTGAGGCCGCCACCGTCTGCCCCGCTGCTGCGATCACCGTCCACGAGAGCGCCTGAACGACCTGCTGTACAGGGTGTTCTGGCCCCCCTGACCCGCCTGGCCCGGTGTGAAGCCGGGACGGAAGTGACGCACACCGGCTCCGTCCCGGCCCGCCTCCCGAAACCCGGCCCCGGTCCCTCCGGCTGCCGGCCCGCCTTCCGATCCGGCCCCCCGGGCTGCCCTCCTGCACCCGGCCCCCGCGGCCCCGCCCTGCGGCCCCGGAACGGGCACCGGCACGACGCGGCCGTCCCCTGTCTTCCCCTCCCCCTCCGCACCGACGCGGATCGAGTTTGCGAGGAGCACGCATGACCAGCACCACGGCACAGGCGGCGGACGACACCGTCGAGGCCCCGTCCTTCCCGATGGCCCGGGCGAGCGGTTGCCCCTTCGACCCGCCTCCGGCGCTCATGTCCCGGCAGGAGGAGGCCCGGCTCGTCCGGGTCCGCCTGGCCGACGGCAGCACGCCCTGGCTGGTGACCCGTCACGCGGACCAGCGGGCCCTGATGGGTGATCCGCGCGTCAGCTCGGACCCGTCCAACCCGGGTTACCCGAGCGGCTCACCGATACCCCCCGGCGGCTCGAAGATCAGCTTCATCCTGATGGACGACCCGGAGCACTCCAGGCTGCGGCGCATGATCACGTCCTGGTTCACCACCCGCCGCGTGGCCCGGATGCGGTCGGCGATCCAGCAGCTCGTCGACGACAAAATCGATGAGCTGCTGGCCGGCCCCAAACCGGTGGACCTGGTCGAGGCGTTCGCCCTGCCGGTGCCCTCGCTGGTGATCTGTGAACTGCTCGGGGTGCCCTACGCGGACCATGACTTCTTCCAGGACAACAGCAAGGCCATCATCAAGCGGGGCACCCCTCCCGAGGAGCGGACCGCCGCCCACCAGGCGTTGACGGAGTACCTCTCCCGGCTCGTCGGCGACAAGATGGAGAAGCCGGGGGACGACCTGCTCTCCGGGCTGGCCGAGCGGGTGCGGGAAGGCGAACTCACCCGAGGCGAGGCGGCCCAGATGGGCGTCCTGCTGCTCATCGCCGGGCACGAGACGACGGCCAACATGATCGCGCTCGGCACGCTGGCGCTGCTGGAGCACCCCGAGCAGCTCGACGCCCTGCGCTCCGGCGACGAGGCGCTGGTGGCCTCCGCGGTCGAGGAGTTGCTGCGCTACCTCAACATCACCCACAACGGCCGGCGCCGGGTCGCGCTGGAGGACATCGAGGTCGGTGACGTCGTCGTCCGGGCGGGCGAGGGCCTGATCATGGCCAACGACATCGGCAACCGCGATCCGCGCGTCTTCGAGGACGGGGACCACCTGGACCTGTCACGCCAGGCCCGCCGGCACCTTGCGTTCGGCTTCGGGGTGCACCAGTGCCTCGGTCAGCAACTCGCCCGTCTGGAGCTGCAGGTGGTCTACGGCACCCTCTACCGGCGCATCCCCACCCTGGCGCTCGCCACCGACCTGGACAGCGTGCCGTTCAAGCACGACGGTGCCGTCTACGGCGTCTACGAGCTGCCGGTCACCTGGTGACAGTCGTGGTCGGTCAGGGGAAGTAGCCGGTCCCCGGCGCCACCGGTGAGGGGCCCTGGCCGGTCACGGGCACGCGGGGGCCTGCCTCACCGGCGGGCCCCCGAGTCCAGTGTCAGACCGCAGCCCACCCGTTGTCGACGGGCAGCACCACGCCGTTGACGTTGCTCGCCGCGTCGGAGGCGAGGAAGAGGATGGCCGCGGCCTGCTCCTCCGCGGTCGACACGCGACCGATGTTGGCTGCGTAGGCGCCGACGGCGGCCGGTCCGTGGGCCCCGGGCACGGCATCGACCTGGATGCCCGTGACGGTTCCGCCGGGTGCGATGGCGTTGGTGCGGACGCCCTTGTCGCGGTACATGACGGCGAGGTTCTTCACCAGGCCGACCACTCCGTGCTTGGAGGCGGTGTAGGCGGCACCCGCCGCACTGCCGCGCAGCCCGGCCTCGGAGGCGGTGAAGACGATCGAGCCGCGGCCGGCGGCGAGCATGTGCGGAAGCGCGGCGCGGGTGAGGAGGAAGGGCGCCGTGAGGTTGATGCGCAGCACCCGCTCCCACTCGGCGTCCTCGGTGTCAGCCACGGCTGAGAGGCGGTCCATGATCCCGGCGTTGTTCACCAGGACGTCCAGGCTGCCGAAGGTGTCCACGGCCGTCGTGACGACCTCGTCCACCACCTTCTGGTCGCTGAGGTCGCCGACCACGGCGCAGGCGGTGCCGCCCTCGGCCCGGACGGCCTCGACGACGGCCTCGGCGCCTTCCTGACGCAGGTCGGCCACCAGGACCTTCGCTCCTTCCCGGGCGAGAGCCGTGGCCGCGGCCTTCCCTATCCCCGACGCCGCTCCCGTGACGACGACGCCACGTCCAGCCAGACCGGTGCCACTCATGTGCGCTCCTCGCTCGTCTTCCCCGGCGGGGGCCCCGGGCCGACCGGCCCGCGCGTCCGCCCAGCCTCTGCCACCCTAGACTTCATGGCACTCACTGCCAATATGGCACTCAGCGCCGATATTCGGGCTGACCACCACCTCTCCCCCGGGCACGCAGGGCCCCGGTCGTTAGGGTGACTCCATCGACAACAACCCTGAGCAGCGGACGGGGAAGAGCGTGGACCAGCCAGGAGTGCGGGAGGCGGCGCCCGGTGGCACCCGGTCCCCGGGGCGACCACCGTTGACCGAGCGGCGCAAGGCGGCCACCCGGCTGGAGATCGCACACGTGGCGGTGCGCCTCTTCGCCGAACAGGGTGTCACCGCGACCCCCGGTGAGGCCGTCGCCCGTGCTGCCGGCGTCTCGCCCCGCACGCTGTGGCGCTACTTCCCCTCCAAGGAGGAGTGCGTCCGTCCGCTTCTGGCCGCCGGTCTGGAGGCGACCGCCCGGCGGCTGCGCGAGTGGCCCACCGACCGCCCACTGAGCGAGGCCGTCCAGGCGGACCTCACCTCGACGGTCGGCCGCCAGGAGGACGCCGTGGCGCTGCGGCGACTGCTTCGGCTCCTCCCCGACGAGCCAGGGCTGCGTGCCGTCTGGTTCCGGGTCCACCACGACGCGGAGCCCGTTCTCACCGAGGTCGTCGCCGCCCGCATCGGCGCCGACCCGGGCGACCTGCTCCCGAGGATCAAGGCCGTCATGCTCAACGCCGCGCTGCGCGTCGCAGCGGAGGAATGGGCCGGTTCGGCGGACGAGGACGGGGCAGCCGGCGCCGCGGCCTTCCGGCAGGCGGTGGCGGGGGCGATGCGGGACCTGGGATTGTGAGGGCAGACGCACGGTGAGGGGCCGCGCTCACGACCGGGGCCCGTGACGGACGTCCGCCACGGGCCCTCGCCACACGTCTTCAGGCCGTCAGGCGCCCGCTCCTGACCTCCGCGACGAAGGACGCCCAGCGCTCGGCCGGGAACACCAGCACCGGGCCGTGCGGGGACTTGCTGTCACGCACCGGGACGGCGGCGGTGTAGTCGTCGGAGACTTCGAGGCATTCCCCTCCGTCCTGGTTACTGTGGCTGCTCTTACGCCAGGTCGTGACGCTCAGGTCGATGGTTCGCACAGCGTTTCCTCCAACATGGCCTGGACGAACTTCTGCGACTCGTTCGGCGTCAGAGCCAGGTCGCGCATCGCATCGTACGCACGCTGCATACGCTCGACCAGTACGTTCTCCTCGATGAGATCGCCCCGGTAACCGTTCTCGATGTAAGCCTTCGTCGACCCGTCAGCCAACCGCAGAAACATCACTGTGGCGTTCGTCAACCCGTGGAGTCCCGCACCGAGCGGCAGCCCCTGCAAGGCCACCCCCGACCTCTCCCCCACCTCCACCAGATGCTCCAACTGCCCCCGCCACTCCCCCACGTTCCGCAGCGGTGTCCGGAGCACCGCTTCCGACAGGATCGTGCGGAACGGCGGTGCGTCGTCCCCCTCCAGCAGGTCACGCCGGCTCATGCGGGCTTCGACCTGCTGCTCCAGTTCCTTGCCCTTCAGGCCGCCCGCCGACAGCACCTCCCGGGCGTAGGCCGGCGTCTGCAAGAGGCCGGGCAGGACGCTCACCGCGAAGTGCCACAGGCTGACGGCCTTCGCCTCCAGCTCCATGTAGCGCCGGTACCGCTCGCGGAACTGCGTGTGGTCCCCGGCCGCCAGCTCCCACAACGCGAGCAGCAGGCCCGGGGTGCCGTAGTGGGTGTCCAGGGCCTGGACGACCTCCGGGCTGCCGAGCGTCTCGCCCTTCTCCATCTTGCCGAACAACGACCAGTCCCAGCCCAGGCGTTCACCGAGCTGCCGCAGGCTCGCCCCGCTGGACGACCGCAGCGTCCGCAGCTCCTCGGCGAACCGCTGCCGCGGCTCCTGACTACGGCCCGTGACGATGCGACGCTGCGGCATACCGCTGCCCTCCGTGCACTCTCGCGCGGGTCACACGCAAGGAGATGTGGAACGAGTGGAACGACCTGCTGTCGACGGGGAAGCACCGCCCGACCCACGGCATGCCGCTCCCCCGCCGGGCGCATCCTCGTAACGCCCGCATCACGCACCGTAATGCGTGTCACCGCCACCGAGTGGCGGTTCGACGGAAGACACCACCATCGAGGAGGCTCCCATGCCCGTCGACCCCGACCGGTCCGACCGCAAGGTCGGCGAAGCCCTGGACGCCCGCGACGCCCTGGCCACCGCCCTGACCCGGGCCGGAGTCCAACTCCCCGCGATGGACGTCCGCACCCCCTGGTACGACGAGCGGGAGGGGGAGGCCCGGTACGCCCTGGTCCACCTCGGCGTGTGCTCGGCGCCCGTGGCCCACGCGCTCGCCGAGGTCATCTCGCGGGGCCTGGCGCGGTGACCGAGGGCGAGGAGGCCGAAGCCCCGCACACACCCTTGCGCGCACGCCCCGGCCCAGGGGATGTCGTCCACGACTCCGTCCTCGGTCGCGTGGGCCAGGTCCTGGGTCAGGTCGCGCGCGCCGGGAGCTGCCGCCTGCTGCTGCGTCCGCTCGGTCCGGGCCCCGCCTGGGAGGCGGACCCGGACCTTCTGCGGACGCTGGGCCGGGCGGAGTTGCTCCGCGCCCTGGTCGCCGAGGCCAACGCGCGCAGCCGCAGACCCCTGTGAGACGTCGGGACGTCTTCGTCCGACGGATCAACCCGGCCTCTCTGCTGCCGAGTTCAGGTTCCCGCGTCCTTCTCCCCGTCCCGCCGCGTCAACCGCAACACCGTCCCTTCTCCGTCGGCCGAGAGCAGCAGGGTGCCGTCGGAGGCCGCGGCGAGACCGGCGAACCGGTGCGGTACGCCGGGCATGCCGTGGGTGAAGAGGGCCGGCTGGGTGCGCGGCCCGGTGCCCGGCGGCGGCCCGACGGGCAGGTCCTCGGCCTCGGTGCGGACCTCGCCGGTGGTGAGGGAGAGGGCCAGCAACCGGCGGGTCCCGCTCTCCACCGTGTACAGCTCCTCGCCGAGGACGGTGAGGCCCTGGGGGGCGGCAAGCCCCTCGGCGACAGGGACGGCCCGGCCGTCGGCCAACCGGTACACCGCGCCCCCCACCTCGTCGCTGACGTAGCAGTTGCCCGCCGCGTCGACCGCCACGTCCACCGGGCGGTCGAAACCCTCGGCGAGGACGGTGACGGTGTCGTCCTCGGCGAGGGCCAGCACCCGTCCGGCGTCGGTCTCGGCGACGAGGAGGGTGCCGTCCGGGCGGGCGGCGATGCCGGTCGGTCGGCGCAGGCCGCTCGCGCGTACCCGGGTGGTCTCCTGCTCGGGGTCGTAGGTCCTCACCTCCCCGTACTGCGAGGTGAGGTGGAGCAGCCCGTCCGCCGCGGTGATGCCGTGGGCGAACGGCCGCAGTTGGGTGGTGGTGCCGCCCCCCGCGCCGGGCGTGCCGTCGGGGGCGGGCTCGGCGGGGACGGCCAGCCGGTAGTGGTCGGCGACGTGGACCGTCCCGCCCAGGTCGGTCACGCCGAACGGGCCGGCCAGGCCGCGCGGCACGATCTCGCGGGTGCGGCCGTCGGGGTGCATCTCGACCACGCCGCTGGTGGCGTAGCTGGAGACGTACATGCGGTTCTCCGCGTCGAAGGCGGCGTTGTCGAGCCCGGTCACACCGGAGGTGACGAGGTGGCGGGAGCCGGTGCCGTGGAGGTCGATGCGGGTGACGAAGCCCGCCTCGCCGCGGGAGAGGACGTGCATCACGCCGCCTTGGTCGAAGCGGACCGCTACGGGGTCGTGCACCTTCTCCGCGACGACCTCCGGTGCGCCCCCGTCGGTCGGTACGCGCCAGACCTGGTTGGTCAGCATGTGCGGGTAGTACAGGCAGCCGTCGGGGCCGGTCTGCATGGCGTTGCCCATGGCCAGGCCCTCGGCGAGCACCACCGGGTCGCGGCCGTCGGGGAAGAGCTCCACGAGCCGGCCCTGCGTCTTCATCTCGTTGACGAAGAGCCGGTCACCGACGCAGGTAATGCCGTTGGGGACCTTCACCTGGTCGGAGACCACGCTGTACTCGCCCTGCGGGCTGCGGCGCCACACGATGCCCGGCACCAGGTCGGCGACGTACATCGAACCGTCGGCGCCGAAGGCGAGGTCGTCCGGCGACTGCACCGGGCCGTCCATCGGGACGACCACCTCGACCTCGCCGGAGGCCGGGTCCACGGCGCTGATCTGTCCGGCCAGGTACTGGGCGACGTACAGCCTCCCGTCGGGGCCGAACGCCACGCCGTTGGAACCCCACAGCGGGTTGGGCAGGTTGAGGCGCCGCGCCTTCCAGCGCCCTGCCGTGCGGGGCCCGGGGGTGTCGGTGCCGTAGCGGCCGGCGGTTGCGGGGACCGCTCCGGGGCCGGTCACACCGTGCCCTGTTCGGCACCGACCAGGACGTCGCGCATGCCGCCGGCGCGCCACTCCCGCAGCAGCGCGTGGAAGGCCACGGGACCGTCGGCGTAGGAGTGGCGGCGTTCCCTGGGCATGCCCTCGTTGTTGTAGTAGCCGGGGGTGCACTCGGCCTGGAAGGCGTACAGGTCGGGGGCGTTCTCCTGGATGGTGGTGACCCAGGCCGCCTCCGCCTCCTCGCTGGGCTCCACGTAGCGGGCCCCCTGTGCGCGGGCCGCGGCCACGACCTCGGCCACGTGGGTCGCCTGCTCGTCCAGCACGTGCACGAAGTTGACGGCCGAGGCGTTCTGCAGCGGGCCGAGCTGGAAGAGGTTGGGGAAGCCGTGGCTGTAGAAGCCGTGCAGGGTCCGGGGGCCCTCCTTCCACGCCTCGCCGAGGCTGAGGCCGTCCCTGCCGTACACCGGCAGCCGTCCGGAGGTGATGCCGGAGACGCCGACCTGGAAGCCGGTGCCGAAGATGATGCAGTCGACCTCGTACTCCGTGCCGCCGACGACGACGGCGTTCTCGGTGATGCGCTCGACGCCGTGGCTGTCGGCGGTGTCCACCAGGGTGACGTTGGGCCGGTTGAAGGTCTGGAGGTACAGGTCGCTGAAGGTGGGCCGCTTGCACATGTAGCGGTACCAGGGCTTGAGCAGTTCGGCTGTCCCCGGGTCGTTGACGACGGAGTCGACGCGGGCCCGGATCTCGTTCATCTTGCGGTGGTCGGCGAGTTCGTAGAGACGCTCGCGCTCCTCCTCGGGCACCTCGCGGTAGCCGTCGGTGGGGATCATCTTCTGCTGGAGGCGGGCGGTGCTGGTCCAGCCGTCGGCGACGAGGTCCTCGTCCTCCCGGCCCCCGGTGACCAGCCGCAGGAAGTTCTCCCTCCGGCGCTCCTGCCACCCGGGCTTGAGCGAGGCGGCCCACTGCGGGTCGGTGGGGCGGTTGGCGCGCACGTCGACGGAGGAGGGGGTGCGCTGGAAGACGTAGAGGTGCTGGGCGTCGGCGCCGAGGTGCGGTACGCACTGGATGGCGGTCGCGCCGGTGCCGATGAGGGCGACCCGCTTGTCGGCGAGCCGGTCCAGGTTCCCGTCGGCGTCGCCACCGGTGTAGGCGTAGTCCCAGCGGCTGGTGTGGAAGGTGTGGCCCTTGAAGGTCTCGATGCCGGGGATGCCGGGGAGTTTGACCTCGCTGAGCGTGCCGCTGGCCGTCACGACGTACCGGGCGCGGATGCGGTCGCCGCGGTCGGTGCTGACGGTCCACTCCGACTCCGCGTCGTCCCAGCGCAGTTCGGTGGCCTGGGTCTGGAAGCACGCGTCCCGGTAGAGGTCGAAGGTGCGGCCTATCGCCCGGGCGTGCTGCCGGATCTCCTCGCCCGGCGCGTACTTCCACTTCGGGACGTAGCCGACCTCCTCCAGCAGCGGCATGTAGATGTAGGACTCGATGTCGCAGTGGATGCCGGGGTAGCGGTTCCAGTACCAGGTGCCGCCGAAGTCGCCGCCCTTCTCGATGACCCGTATCCGCTCCAGGCCGGCCTGGCGCAGCCGGGCGCCCGCGAGCAGGCCGCCGAACCCGCCTCCGACGATGACCGCGTCGACCCGGTCGGTGAGCGGCTCGCGGGAGTGGTCGGCGTCGGCGTACGGGTCCTCGTCGTAGTAGCCGAACTCACCGGTGACGCGCTGGTACTGGGCGCTGCCCTCGGGGCGGATGCGGCGGTCGCGTTCGGCGCGGTAGCGGGCCCGCAGCGCGTCGACGTCGATGCCCGGTTCCTCCGGGAGGGCCGAGGTGGCGTGGGGTGCGGGTCGGGGGGAGGACATGGGTCCCTCTCTTCCTGTGTGGTGGCGAAGGCGGCCGGTGGTGCGGGGCGGGCGGTGGTCCGGTGCGCTGCTGCCGCGGGGGCGCGCCGGGTGGTCCGGCCTGCTCAGGTCCAAACGACGCTCTGGTCGGAGACGGTGCCGGGGGTGGGGCCCGGGCCGTCGGTGCCGGCGGCGGCGTTGCGCACGGCGGGGATGGCGGCGGCGAGGGCGGCGGCGACCAGGGCGACGCCGCAGCCGATCAGCAGCCCGGTGCGGAAGCCGCTCTCGGAGGTGAGGCGGTGGCCGACGGGGCCGACGGTCAGCTGGGAGAGGACGGCGCCGATCACGGCGGCGCCGACCGAGGTTCCCAGGGAGCGCATGAGGGTGTTGAAGCCGTTGGCGGCGGCGGTCTCGGAGAGCGGCACCGAGCTCATGATGAGCGCGGGCATCGAGCCGTAGGCCAGGCCGACACCGCTGTTGACGACCATGCACACCAGCATCAGGCCCCAGGCCCCACCCATCACCGCGAGGGCCAGGCCGTAGCCGACCGCGATCACGAGCACGCCGCTGATCAGCGTGAACTTGGGCCCCCGGGCGTCGGTGAGCTTTCCGCCGAGGGGGGAGACGATCATCATCATGATGCCGCCGGGTGCCATCCACAGGCCCGCCGCGAGCATCGACTGGCCCAGGCCGTAGCCGGTGGCTGCGGGGAACTGGAGCAGCTGGGGCACGATCAGCATGTTCGCGTACATCCCGACGCCCACGAAGACCGAGGCGACGTTGGTCATCAGGACCCGGGGGCGGGCCGTGGTGCGCAGGTCGACCAGCGGGTCGCGGGTGCGCAGTTCCCAGGCTCCCCAGAGCAGGAGGACCACGACGGCCGCGGCGAAGAGGCCGAGCGTCCCGGCCGAACCCCATCCCCACTCGGCGCCCTTGGAGACGGCGAGCAGCAGGCAGACCAGCCCGGCGGCCAGGCCGAGGGCGCCGGGGGCGTCGAACCGCTGGCCGGAGGCGGCGGCCGGGACGTCCGGTATCAGGAAGCGGATCAGGACCGCGATGACGGCGGCCAGGACGGCCGATCCCCAGAAGAGCCAGCGCCAGTCGGCGTACTGGGCGACGGCGGAGGCGAGCGGCAGGCCGAGGCCGCCGCCGATCCCCATGGAGGCGCTGACCAGGGCGATGGAGGAGCTGAGCTTCTCGGCCGGTACGACGTCGCGCAGCAGCGCGATGCCGAGGGGCAGCATGCCCATCCCCATGCCCTGCAGGCCCCGCCCGATGATCATGGGTACGACGGTGGAGGAGAGGGCGCAGACCACGGAGCCGACGACCAGCGGCACCGAGCACGCCAGGAGCATGCGGCGCTTGCCGAAAAGGTCCCCGAGGCGCCCGGAGATCGGTACGCACACCGCTCCGGCCAGCAGGGTCACGGTGATCACCCAGGCGGAGTCCGCCGCGGTGGTGTGCAGGATCTGCGGCAGTCGGGCGATGAGCGGGGTGACCAGGGTCTGCATGACCGCTGCCACGGTCCCGGCGAAGGCCAGGGTGGCGACCACCGGGCCGGAGCGGACCGTTTGCTGGGGGGCGTCCATGGCGGGACTCCTCACGAGGACTGGTCGAGCGGCCGTCCGCTCGCGATGTGCATCGTACATGTTGAATGCATGGAGCACATCACATGCATGATGCATGCCCCTGTGCGAGAATGACCGGAGCGACGCCTTGGAAAGAGGCCCGGCGTCCTGGCGCGAACAGGGAAGGCAGCACGCGATGGGCAGGTCGACGCGCGACGTCGAGTACGAGCAGATGCTGCTCAGCCGCCACAGTTTCCTCAGCCGCGGAGGTGGCCGGCGCGAGGACGGAGTGCTGGAGCGCAGCGCCTACATCCTGCTCAGCCGGATCAACATGCAGGGCCCGATGTCGATCGGCGAGCTGAGCGAGGCCTTCGGGCTCGACGCCTCGACCCTCAACCGGCAGACCGCGGCGGCGATGCGCGCCGGTCTGGTGGACCGCATCCCGGACCCCGAGGGCGGCATGGCCCGCAAGTTCCGCCTCACCGACAAGGGCGCGCGCATCCTGGAGGAGGAGCGGGAGGGCATCGTCGACGCCCTGGACCGGGTCATGCACGACTGGTCCGAGGAGGACGTCGTCGCCTTCGCCGGCTACCTCAGGCGTTTCAACACCGACATCGAGCGCCTGGCCGGCCGCCCCTGGCCGCGCCCCTGAGCCCTCCTTCGCCGCCCCCGCGCACTCCTGACGCTCCCAGCACGTCACACGCCGTCAGGCCGACGACCCCTGCCCCGGCGTGCTTCACCGCGGCAACGCCGCTGACGGTCCGGCTCCCCACCGCGAGGCACGAGACACGCGCACGCTGACGCGCGGGAGCGGCCCGGGCCCCGGCCCGTTCGGGCGCGGCATGCCATGCTGCCCCGGTCGGACGGGCCGCCTGCCCGCTCGCGGCACGCCGGTACGACGCGCACGCGAGGGGACAGGCGCCCGCGGAAGCCACGAGGCCGGGAGAGGCGATGAGCACGCAGGGGAACACCGCCGTCCACGCGGTGGGGCCACGAGGACGGATGCGCGGGCGCGACCCGGAGGAGGAGCACCGGGCCTCGACACCGCTGGAGCTGCTGTTCGACCTGACGTTCGTGGTCGCGGTCTCGCAGGCGGCCACGCAACTGCACCACGCGCTCACCGAGGGGCACCTGGGCGCCGGACTGGTCGGGTACACCTCGGTGTTCTTCGCCATCTGGTGGGCGTGGATGAACTTCACCTGGTTCGCCTCCGCCTACGACACCGACGACGTCCCGTACCGGCTGCTGACGCTGGTGCAGATGGCGGGCGTCCTGGTGCTGGCCGCGGGCATCCCGCAGGCGTTCGGGGACGGGGACTTCTCCGTGGTCGTGGTCGGCTACGTCCTCATGCGGATGGCGATGATCACTCAGTGGCTGCGGGCCGCCGCAGCACATCCGCAGGGACGCCCCGGGGCGTTGCGCTACGCGGCAGGCATCACCGTGGTGCAGGTGGGGTGGATCGCCCGGCTGTGGACCTCCGGCACCTGGGCCCCGGTGACGTTCCTGCTGCTGGTGGTCGCGGAGCTGGCCGTCCCCGCCTGGGCGGAGTACCGCGGCTACCGCACCGGATGGCACCCGGACCACATCGCCGAACGGTACGGGCTGTTCACCCTCATCGTGCTCGGCGAGGTCATCCTCGCCAGCCTCACCGCGGTCGAGTCGGCCGTGTCCGCCCGCGGCCTCTCCACCTCCGTCCTGCTGATCGCGCTGGGCGGTCTGCTGCTCGTCTTCGCACTGTGGTGGATGTACTTCTCCGGCGCACAGGCCGCCCTCACCAGCCTGCGCACCGCCCTGACATGGGGCTACGGGCACTTCGCGGTCTTCGCCGCGCTCGCCGCACTGGGCGCCGGGCTGGAGGCGGCGATCGACTCCGCCGAAGACCACGCCCACCTCTCGCCGCAGGCGGCCGGGCTGGCCGTGGCGCTACCGGTGGTGCTCTTCCTGGTGCTACTGGCCGCACTGCACCGGGTGGCCGGCATCGGGGCCGTCAGCAGCGGCCCCCTGGTGACCGTGGGAGCCCTGGTCGTCCTGGCGCTGGGTTTCAGCACGCCGGTGTGGGGACTGGGCGGCGCGGTCCTCGGCATGGGGCTGGCCGCCGCCGCGACCCTGACGGTCAACCTCCGAGTCCTCCACCGGCACACCGTCGCGACGGGGTGAGCCGCAGAAGCCGCGTCCCTGCTCCGGCGGGGACGAGGAGCAGTCCCCCCTCCTCCGGGCCCGCGTCGACCACCGGAGCGGAGAAGAACGGGAGCAGAAAGCCGGACCGGACCTGCAACGGCCGACCAGGCACACGCCACCCGGAGTTCCGGGCCTGATATTCGGAACCGGCAGACCAACACATTTCCGCAGCGCGGAAAGGACGCTTTCCGGCGGCGGCCCGTCGCGTAATCATGCCGCCTTTCCTTGAATTCGCCGACGCGAAACCTTTCGTTCACCTCGCATTCCCCTCCGTACACCTTGGCGGATTTCACCAGCGGCGGACGCATACGGAGAAGTGGCCGCAAACGTCGCTCCCGGTGAAAGAAATCGGTTCCGGATACAACCGGGAGCCGGGATGTGACGTCTTAACGGGTGGTCGGAAGCAGCGACCACCCGACACGTGACACCGGCCCCAGCGGCCCGGACCGCCGAACACCACGGCGGTGAATTCACCGGCGCCTTTTCGGCCTGGTCAACACCTATTTCGCGAAAGGTTTTCCGGCATGCGCACGCACCGCATCATCGCCGCCACCGCCACGCTCGCCCTCACCCTCGGCGGGACGTTGCTCGCCACCACCGCCACCGCCCAGGCCGCCACCGCGGATGCCGGCTCCCTGGTCCACCTGGACGGCGAGCTCTGGTACAAGGCCGCACCCGGGCAGGCCAACGACCTGACGGTGTCCGTGGACACGACCGACGTCGACCCGTCCCAGTTCGGAAGCGACTACCTCCTCACCTTCCGGGACCAGGGGGACATCGCCATCGACCCGAGCGAGGCGGAGAGCTGCACCTACCCGAGCGCGACCGACCACACCACCGTCCGGTGCACGGTGCCCGAACCGCTGGGCTCCGACGACTCCGACATCTACGACATCGACCTCGGGGACGGCGACGACACCGTCACCAACGACAACCCCGACACCTCTGCGACCGCCGCGATACACGGCGGCGACGGGGACGACGTCATCAAGGGCACCGGCTGGAACGCCTACTTCGGCGAGGGCGGCGACGACCGCATAGAGGGCGAGAGTTACGGCGCCTGGGGTGGCGACGGCGACGACGTCCTGACCGGCTGCTCCTGGGAGTGCCACGGCGGCGCGGGGAACGACTCCCTCACCGCGGCCGGCGGCGACGACGTCCCCACGCACACCCTGTACGGGGACGCCGGCGAGGACACCCTCCAGGGCGGGACCGGCGCCGACGTCCTCCACGGCGGTGCCGACGACGACAAGCTGTACGGCGCCCAGGGCGACGACGAGCTCTACGGCGAGGACGGCGACGACGTCCTCTACGGCAACAGCGGCAACGACCTGCTGCACGGCGGCCCGGGGCAGGACACGCTCTCGGGCGGCCCGGGCACCAACAAGGTCTACCAGGACTGAGTCATCCGCCTCCTTGCGAGGAGCGGGGAAACAGCCGCCGGAGGGTCGGGGGGTCGGGCCCCCGGCGGCCGGGGGACGGGGAGCGTCCGGCAGGCCTCACGCGGCGCCGCCGCTGACGCTCCCCTCCCCCTGCGCCGGCTCCTGTGCCTGCTGCTGGTCGGACGCGGCCCACGCCTGTTCGGCCTGCTGCTGGATGCCGGTCAGGGACTTGCCCAGCGTCAGTGCGAACTTGTCCGCCAGGCCGACGTAGTTCTTCGAGCTCTTGGCGTCGGCGATCGCCTTGAGAGTCGGATAGGCGGCGGGGAAGTGGGACTTGGTCCACGTGTCCACGAACTTCACCCGGTCGAAGGCGGCACTGAACCGCGAGTTCCGCAACCAGTTCTCGTGCTTCTTCAGCAGCGCGACGTCGAACCTCTTCAGCGGCGAGTCCCTGACCGGCCCGGTCGCCGGGGAGCCGGACGGCCGCTCACCGCCGGCACTTCCGTGCTGCGAGGATGCGGACGGGGTGCGGGCGGAGTCCGCCGAGGCGCGTGCCGGATCGCCGGCGGGGACGCTGTGGGCGGTGTCCGCCGCGGCCCCGGCGGTCTCGTGGGAGGTCTGCGCGGGGGTGGTCCCGTGTACCTGGGAGGGCGGGTTCAGCACCCGGTCCATGGCGAGCCAGTCCCGGTAGACGTCGTCGCCCCGCCCGTCGTCGTGGAACCCGCTGAGCGGCGCGTTCGTCCCGGTGCCGCTTGCGGCGCTTCCGCTCGCGGAGGTCGTGCTGTGCCCGGGCGCCGGCACGGGGACGTGGAGGGTGGCGAGTTCGTGACCGGTCGCGTCCTCGCCGGGCCGCGGCGCCGCGCGATTCCGTACCCCGCCGGCGGCCCGGGAGTCGGCCGTCAGCCTGCCCAGGACGTCCACCAGCGAGTCGATCCGGTGAGCGGCACGGCCCGAGAGGCCGGCCAGTTGGCCGACCTTCGTCATCATCCGCGTGACCTCCGTGATCGCGAGGATCACGCAGCGGCTCACGCCGACGACGAGTGAGGCACCGAAGGTCCAGGCCGCGGCGGCCAGGGCGACGATCATCGTCGCGATGATGTCGCCGAGCACCGAGGTGATCATGTCGCGAATCAGGGCACGCACCGCGGTGATCACCGCCATCGTCGTCTCGACCACGTAGCCGGTGGTGTCCACGGCCTTGCCCGCGGCCGCGATCCGCTGCGCGTGGCCGTCGACGCTCTCGCGGCAGCCGTCGGCGGCCGCACCCTCCCAGGAGGCGGTGTGGGCGCGGGCCGACGCGGTCATCTCCTCGGCCGTGTTGCGGAGGTCCTGTGCGTACTCGTGCAGCGACTCCGCGATCGCGGCCACCGCCTTCGGGTCCCCCGCCAGCATGTCGAGCGGCTCGCGCAGGAACGCCACGTGCTCGATCAGCCAGCCCAGCCCCGCGGCGGTCAGCTTGCCCAGTGGGTCGAGGCCGACCGAGACCACGTCGAGCACCGAGGAGACCACGCCGATGCCGATCTCTGCGGCGGCGGCAGCCCGGTCGCCGTCCTGGGCGCTGCGCACCCCCTGGACCAGCCCGTTGAAGCTGTCGACGATGCCGGCTCCCGAGGACCAGTCGGATGAGGTGACCTCCAGTTGCGACACCGGGTCACCCCTCGGCCAGGGCCCGGGAGAGCTGCACGTTGGCCTGCTCGGTGTCCTCGTACACCGAGGCGGTGTCGCGGACCGTCCTGGAGACGTCGCCGATGGTGTGCGCCAGGTCGTCGAGATGGCCGGCCGTCACCGCCATCGCGATCCGGGCGGGTACGCCGAGCACCTGGGCGAGCAGCACGCCGAAGGCGTTGACGTCACCGCCGTTGAGCGTGTGCACGCCTTCGGAGACCCGCTGGATCGCGGAGGCCGTGCCGTACTGGAGGGAGTCGGCGAACCGCCGCAGGCTGTCGGTGTCGACGCCGACCGCGCCGCTCTGTGCCATCCCGCCCTCAACTCCCCGCGCTCGACGCTTCGGTGGCGGCCCGCGTCACGCCGGGCCCCCGGGACGCCGGCGGCTGCCGGCGTCCCGATCCGTGCGCGGGCGCACGTGCCCCGGGGGCGTCGCTCCGCCCGCGGCGTCCACGAACGGGGACAGCACGTCCATCGCCGCGGGGTTCCCGCCGACCAGGTCGCCGAAGGCCGCGCGGACCTCGCCTCCCGCGCGTGCACTCGCCTCGCCGACGAGCTTCATGACCAGCGCCGCCAGTCGTTGGGGCGGCAACGCCGAGGCGTTCCGGCCGAACGCGATGTCGAGGAGGTTTCCGCTCGCCCCCACGGTCACCGTCACCGACCGGTCGGGTGCCGTCCGCGTGACGGCGCACCCGGCAACGGCCTCGGCGGCCCGCCGCGCCCTCGCGCCCAGCTCCGCCACGTCGGTGTCCAGGTGGCGCAGCATCTCGTCATCCGATCCGTAACGCATGGGGCAAGATCACCCCAACCAGGCGGCCCTGGACGGACGCCGAGGTGAACTGCGGACGACGGCGCCGCAAACCTCAAGGCCACTGGTCACCGGGGCGACGCGACGGGCGCGGCAAGGCCCTGCTCGCCGACCGGGCGAGCGTCCGTGCGAGCGGACGACGGCAACGGGGCGCGCCGCGTCGGCGGCCCGGCTGGGGTCGGCCGGGCGGTCAGCCGAGGAAGAGCGGGAACCTTCCGGCCGCTTCCCCGAGTGCGGCCGCCTCCGCCGCGGTCGGGGCGCGGCGTCCGGTGGCGACCAGAAGGGCGTCCTGGTCGGAGAACGAGGCGGGCAGAGCGGCCCCGGCGATCCTCTCCACTGTCCCGCGGGACCGGCTGAGCGTCTCCGCGGGAGGCCCCGCCACCCCGGGGAGGTGTGCGAGGAGGTCGAGGTGGTGCAGCGTCCACTCCAGGACGTATGCGCTGAGGTAGTCGTCCACGGTGAGGACCTCCTCCCGGGTCATGACCCGGCGGTGCCGGTCGGCGAGCGCGGCGGCGCGACCGGCGGCGGAACCGACGTCGTCGAGGTGGTACTTCAGCAGCCGCGGCTCCTGGTACGCGGCGGCCAGTCGCACGGTCAGCGCGTCGAGCGGGTCGTCACCGGTGGGCGGTGCCTCGGCGAGCTCCCAGTAGGTCACCGCGTCGCGAGTCGGTTCCGCCTCGGTGGGGGTGGAGAGGGTGATCAGGACGTCCTGTGCGTCGATGACCAGGTGGCACACCAGATCCCGCACGAGCCAGCCGGTGCAGCCGGAGGGGCGTGCGAAGGCCTCGTCGGGGAGATCGGCGACCGTGGTCCGCAGGACCGTCCACGCACGGGAGAAGAGATCCATTCCAGCAGCGTACGGCGGCGCGGCGACGGCAGGCAGATCCCGTTCGCGGGCCGTCCAGCCCGGAGACAAGGCTCCGGTAGCTCCCCGCCGGGGCCCGGACCCTCGCGATCCGCTCCGGGGCCTGGGATCCTCCTGCACCATGCCCGAAGGGGCGTCAGGCCCCGGAAGACAAGGAGGAGACCGATGGCTGACGAGACGATCGGCATCGTCGGAGCCGGCATCGTGGGACTCGCCACCGGCCGCGAGATCGCCCGGCGCCGTCCCGGCACCCGGGTGGTGGTGCTGGAGAAGGAGCGGGAGGTCGCCGCCCACCAGACCGGTCACAACTCGGGCGTGGTGCATGCCGGGATCTACTACACCCCCGGCAGCCTCAAGGCCCGGCTGTGCACCAGGGGCATGGCCATGCTCCGCGAGTACTGCCAGGAGCGGGGGTTGCCGTACGAGGAGTGCGGCAAGCTCGTGGTCGCGGTCACCGACGAGGAGCTGCCGCGGCTGGCAGCCCTCCACGCCAACGCGCTGGAGAACGGGGTGCCCGGTGTGCGCCGGGTCTCGGCGGGCGAGCTGCGCGAGATCGAGCCGCACGCGTCGGGCAGCGCCGCCCTCCACTCCCCGCGTACCGCGATCACCGACTACACCGCTGTCGCCCGTGCCTTCGCCGAGGACGTCGAGGCGGCGGGCGGCGAGGTGCGGCTGGGGTTCCCGGTCAGCCGCGTCACCCGGCGCGCCGGTGGTGGCGTCGAGGTGGCCTCGGCGGCCGGCTCCCTCAGGGTGGACCGCCTCGTGCTGTGTGCCGGACTCCACAGCGACCGGGTCGCGCGTCTGGCCGACGACGGTGCGGAGCCCCGCGTCGTCCCGTTCCGCGGCGAGTACATGACGGTGCGGCCGGAGAAGGCGCACCTGGTACGGGGCCTCATCTATCCGGTCCCGGACCCGCGGTACCCCTTCCTCGGCGTGCACTTCACCCGCAGGGTCGGCGGGCAGGTCGAGGTCGGGCCCAACGCCGTGCTGGCCTTCTCCCGGGAGGGCTACCGGCTGACCGACGTGGACCCGCGCGAGCTGCGGAGCCTGGCCGCCTTCCCCGGTATGTGGCGCATGGCGCGGACGCACTGGCGCACCGGCGTCCGCGAGATGTGGGGCTCGCTGTCGGTGCGCTCCTACATGAAGGCCGCTGCGGCCTACGTACCGGACATCCACGCTGCGGACGTGGTGCGTGGCGGGGCCGGTGTCCGCGCCCAGGCGCTCGGCCGGGACGGATCGCTGGTGGACGACTTCACCGTGCACCGGGTCGGGCCCGTCACCGCTGTCCGTAACGCTCCCTCACCTGCCGCGACCTCCTCCATGGCGATCGCGGAGCACATCGCCGAGGCGGTTCTCGACGAGCAGTGGGCAGCCTGAGGGTCCGGTGGCCCGCAGCGCCGCAGCGGTCACCTGCCGCGCCGGCGGCCTGCGTTCTCGGGGTGACGGGGTGACGGGGTGACGGGGTGACGGGGTGACGGGCCGGGGGGGCGGCGTCCGTCCGGCGTTCCCGGCACTGCCGGTGGCCCCCGAAGCGCTGCCGGGCCGAAGGCATCGGCCGGTACGCGGGACAGGGGCCGGGGCGGGGGGCGGACAGGGCAGGTGTGGCCGGACGCCGGCCCGTCCCGCCCCGTCGCGGTGGGGAGACCGGTGCGGTTACGGCCGCACCGGTGTGCCGCCGAAGGTCACGTCCAGGGTGCCGTCGGCCGCGTAGGACCAGTCCATGGCGCCGCTGTAGGAGGAGCAGGCGGGGCCGTTCGTCCCGAGCCAGAACTGGTTGGAGCTGTCGGCGTCGCCCACGGTCTTGTCGTTGGACCCGTCCTCGCTGCGGCACGAGACGTTGTCGCGGAAGACCGACGTCCCCTTGTCGAAGGAGAAGTTGCGCTCGCCGTTGTCGATGCTGACGTTGTCCGAGACCGTCATCGAGCCGGGGTTGCTGTTGTAGGTGAACCCGTGCTTGCCGTTCTGGTACGCGATGTTGTGCCGGACGACGTGGTCGACCTTGATGTCCTCGCCACCGAGCTTGAACCCGTTGCGGTCGCCGCTCTTGTTCTGGGTGCCGTCGGTGAGGGTGCCGTTGCCGTAGGAGAGGGAGTCCTCGATGGTGACCGCGCCGATGGGGCCGGTGTCGTCCTTGGTGTAGAGGTCCCAGCCGTCGTCGATGTTGTGGTGGGAGACGTCGTAGCGGAAGACGTTGCCGGGGCCGGCGGTGAGCTTGGCTGCGAAGCCGTCGGCGTCCTCACCGTCGGAGTCGGCGTTGTCGTGGGACTCCACGCTCAGGACCAGGTTGTCGGACGGCCACTGGTCCTGGGGGGTGTCGGAGGCGATCCGGGAGATCTGCAGCCCCGAGTCGTGGTTGAAGCGGGTCTCGGAACGTTCGATGACGTTGTGGCTGCCGCCGACGAAGATGCCGTTGTCGCCCGCGTGCTGGACGGTCAGGCCGGTGAGGTGCCAGTAGGACCCGTTCAGCGCGAGTCCGCGGTTGGCCGAGTCCTCGCTCATGGCCGAGAAGTCCAGCACCGGGGTCTCCCCCGGGTAGGCGGACAGGGTGGTGCGCGCGGCGGCGGTGCCGTCGTCGCCGGGTGGGATAGTGACCGTCCGCGCGTAGGGGTAGGTGCCGCCGCGCAGGTAGATGGTGCCGCCCGGGCTGACGCGGCCGATCGCCGCGTCGAGGGTGGTCGGGTCCGACTCCGTTCCGGCCGCGCCCTCGGAGCCGTCCGGCGCGACGTAGAGCGCGCCGGCGGCGAGCGCGCGGCCCGGGTACTGGGGCGCGGGGGCGGCGGCCGTGGTGGCGGCGGGCAGGGTCACGACGGCGCCGGCGGCCAGGGCGGCGCAGGCCAGTAAGGACAGCGGGGTTCTGGGCTTCATGGGTCCTCGTCCTTCTCGGTGTCGCCTGCGGGGCAGGCGGGGGAGTGCGACTCAGGGACGGAAAGCGCTTGCCACGCTAGAAGTGCGCCATGGGCACGTCAATAGGTGGGACACGGGGAAAGCGGTACCGCGACGAGGTGGGGCCGGCGGCGGCACTCCCGGGCAGCCTGCGACTGCGGACGCCCGGGGTCCGCGCGACGACGGGGTCCCGCGAGGACGGGGGGCCGGCCCCCGGCACGGACCAGGCGGGTCCGGGCGCGGGGCCGCCGAGGTCACACGTGCGTGCGGGAGCGGCCCTGGAGCGCGCCGGCGACCCGGGGGCCGACCCACCGCTTGATCTTCTTGAGCGTCTGCAGACTGTCGGCGGCCTGGTCCAGCCGGTAGTACCACTGGGGTGGCACGTAGGGCAGCAGCGGCGAGTGCCGCTGGCCGAGCAGCGCGAACATCTGCTCAGGGGGCAGGCGCAGGTAGCGCGGGAGGTTCTCGTACCACTGGGCGCTGTAGCGGGCGGCGCTCTGCACCGGCAGGAGGGCGGCCTTCCGCTCCGACTCGTAGGCGGCCAGGGCGACGTCCAGGTCGCCGCCGCCCTGAAGCGCGCGGGCGAGGGCCGCGGCGTCCTGGAGGGCGAGGGTGGTGCCGGCCCCCACCGAGTAGTGCGTGGTGTGGGCCGCGTCGCCGAGCAGTACCAGGTTGCCGTGGTGCCAGGTGCGGTTGGTCAGGGTGCGGAAGGTCTGCCAGGGCAGTCGGCCGCCGGACACCTGTCGCGTGGTGAGGCGGTGGCCCTGGAGCGGGTCGGCGAAGAGTTCTTCCATCAGCGCCAGCCCCTCGGCCGCCGAACACTGGTCCAGCCCCAGCCCCCGCGCCGTCTCGGGCGCGCACTCCACCACACAGGTGCCCTGCTCCTGGTCGAACGGGTAGGCGTAGCACCAGATCCAACCGCGGGGGGTGTCCCGGAAGGCGAAGGTGAAGGTCGGGAAGGCCCTGGTGGTGCCCAGCCAGAGGTAGGTGTTCCGGCCGGCGGTCTCGAGCGGGCCGAAGTGCTCGGCGCCGGCCTGCCGCAGCCGGCTCCGCACGCCGTCCGCCGCGACGACGAGGTCCGCCTCGGGGAGGTCGCCTGGCGCAGACACCTCCCGGCGGTGTTCCACGTGCACGCCCAGTTCGCGGGCCCGGTCGGTGAGGATCTCCAGCAGGCGGTGGCGACCGATGCCGTGCCCCTGGTCGCCCTCCTGGTGGACGACGGCCTGGCCGACGTGCGCCGTCCCGCCCTGCCAGCAGACCGAACTCCTGCGGATGGTGGCGGCGGAGACCGGGTCGTGCGCGTCGAGTTCCTCGATGAGCGCACGCCAGTAGGTGACCCCCCACCCGTAGGTGGCACCCGCCTCGTCGCGCTCCAGGACGGCGACCTGGTGGGCGGGGTCCTGCCGCTTCATGAGGAGGGAGAAGTACAGGCCCGCAGGGCCACCTCCGACACAGACAACCTTCATCGAGCACTCCTGGGCACCATCGACAAGGACAAATCGCCCAAACGATAGCAATCCGCATCACGGTGTGGTGTGAGTCCGGGCTCGACAACCGGACGGGTGTCGGATAACCGAGGAGGGAGGCGGAACGGCACGCGGACCGGGCCCGGGGAGGGGCGGGGCCCGGCCCCCGCGACGACAGCAGGCGAGGGCGGCCGAGGCCGCAGCCGTGGGGCGCGCTCACCCCTCCCGGCGTGCGGCCGTGAGCCCGTCGATCATCACGCCGACGGTGAAGTCGAAGCGCTCGTGGGGCGTGCCGGCGGTGAGCTCGGTGGCGTAGCGCCTGGTCTGGGGGAAGCCGGCGGGCAGCGCGGCGAACCGGCGCAGCAGTTCCTCGCGGCTGACGACCCAGTCCTCGCCGCGGCCGAGCCGTCCACTCGCCAGCGAGAACTCGAGGCTGTAGGCGTTGACGTAGAGCATCAGCGAGTCGATCGCCCAGGCGGCGGCCTGCGGCTCGATACCCCCGGCGAGCAGGACGGCGAGCATCCCCTCACCGACACGCAGGGTGTCCAGGTTGGCGGGGGCGGCGGCGAAGGCGGCCTGGGAAATGCCCGGGTACCGCAGGTACTGGTCACGCAGCCGGGTGCAGATCCAGGCGATCTGCTGCCGCCATTGCGCGGGGTCCGGCTCCGGCAGCTCGACCTCGGCACACAGACGGCCGATGAGCAGCTCGTCCAGGTCCTCCTTGTTGACCACGTGGGCGTAGAGCGAGGACGGCCCGGTCTCCAGCACGGCGGCCAGACGCCGCATCGTGAGCGCGTCGTACCCCTCCCGCTCCACGATGCCGAACGCGGTGCTGATGATGGCGTCGACCGTGATCGGTTTCTTCCGGCCGCCGGACGGCCCTCGCCGCGTCGCGGGCGCTGCCGCACCGGTGCCGAGCTGGTGCCGCGCTGCGCGCCGTTCCTGTGGAGTCGGTGACATGAGGAAAGTCTAGCCAGCCGGCGAACAGCGTTCCGCATGAATCAGAACGGCGTTCGCCTTGCAGCGAACAGCGATCGTATGTAGAACGGTGTTCGTGACTATTACCCAGCGCCCACCCCGGGCGCCCACGTCCACGCTGCCGCTGCGCACCGCGTGGCTCGTCCTGGTCGTCGTCGTGGCGGCCGACATCATGGATCTGATCGACTCCAGCGTCGCCAACCTCGCCGGCCCGTCCATCCGCGCGGACCTCGGCGGCGGAGAGGGCACGGTGCAGTGGGTGCTGAGCGCCTACACCGCGGCCTTCGCACTCGGCCTGGTCACCTCGGGCCGGCTCGGGGACCTGCTCGGTCGCCGTCGCCTGTTCCTGCTGGGCATGACCGGTTTCACCCTGACCTCACTGGCCTGCGGCCTCGCCCCCGGCACGGTCTTCCTCATCGTGGCCCGCACCCTGCAGGGGCTGTGCGGGTCGGTCATGATCCCGCAGGGCATGGCACTGGTGAAGGTCGTCTTCCCGCCCCGGCACCTGCGCAGGGCGCTGACCCCGATCGGCCCGCTGATGGGCCTGACCATGGTGGGCGGCCCCATCCTCGCCGGCTGGCTGCTCCACCTGGACCTCTTCGGCAGTCAGTGGCGCTCCATCTTCCTGATCAACGTCCCGTTCGGTCTCGCCGCCCTGGGACTCGGCGTGCGTGTCCTTCCGCACCGCGGCGGCGAGGACCCGGCGGCCCGCCTCGACCTCACCGGCGTCGGACTGCTCACCGCGGCCTCGGCTCTTCTGATCGTCCCGCTCATCCAGGGACGCGAGCTCGGCTGGCCCGCCTGGACGTACCTCATGCTGGCCGCAGCGGTCGCCCTGCTCGTCCTGTTCGTCGTCTCCCAGCGCCGCAGCGACCACCCGGTCATCACTCCGACGCTGTTCCGCAAGCGCAGTTTCGTCGTCGGCCTGGTGATCGTGGCCGGATTCCACGCGTCTTTGAGCGCGTTCGTCCTCGTCGTCAACCTGCTGCTGCAACAGGGCCTGGGCTGGACGCCGCTGCACACCGGCCTCACGCTGATCCCCTGGGCGCTGGGCACCGCCGTCGCCGTCCTGCTCGCCGGTGCCGTGCTCGCCGAGAAGCTGGGCCGCGCCACCCTGCACCTCGGCCTGGCCGTCGCCGTCATCGGGCTGCTGGGCCTGTGGCTGACCGTCGCGCACTGGGGCACCGGCCTCACCTTCCTCAGGCTGGCCCCCGCGTTGCTGCTGACCGGCTTCGGCTCGGGGCTGGTCTTCGTCCCGCTGGTCGACTTCATCATCGGCGACGCCACCACCGAGGAGGTCGGTACCGGCGCCGGCCTGCTCAACGCCGTCCAGCAGTTCGCCGGCGCCATCGGCGTCGCCGCCCTCGGCACGCTCTTCCTCGCCCACGCCGGGCACCACCCGTCCCCGCGGTCCCGCCTCGACGCCGCGGAGCTGGTCTTCGCCCTCGTGGCGGGCCTGAACCTCCTGACGCTGCTCCTGGTGGGCCTGCTGCCCCGGCACGCCCAGCAGGCACACGGCCCGGCCTGACCGGCCCGCCCCGGCCGGTGCCGGCCCGGCGAGGGTGACGCCCGCCGCAGAACCGGCCCGACGGGCATGAGGGGGCGGGGCCGGGACAGACGGGCGGTATGTTCCGCATCGGTGCCGCCTGCCTGCCCGCGCTGCTGACCGCCGTGGCCG
This sequence comes from Streptomyces sp. NPDC059740, assembly GCF_042733155.1. NCBI lineage: Bacteria > Bacillati > Actinomycetota > Actinomycetes > Kitasatosporales > Streptomycetaceae > Streptomyces > Streptomyces sp. NPDC059740. The sequence goes on from NZ_JBHWGP010000015.1 coordinate 109,078, forward strand.
TCTGCCTCGCGGTCCTCCTCTCGCCCCTGTGGTGGATCGCCGTGGTCCTGTGCGGCGCGACGGCCGCTCTCGCCGTCTTCGACCTCGTGCAGAAGCGCCATTCGGTGCTGCGGAACTACCCGGTGCTGGGGCATCTGCGCTTCGCGCTGGAGGGGCTGCGGCCCGAGTTGCAGCAGTACTTCGTGGAGCGCAACTTCGACGGCCGGCCCTACGACCGCGACACCCGGTCGATCGTCTACGAGCGGGCCAAGGGCGTCGACGCGGAGGAGCCGTTCGGCACCGAGCGCGACACCTACGCCGAGGGGTACGAGTACCTCACACCCTCCATGGCCCCGGTGCCGGTCCGCGAGGACCCGCCCCGGGTGCGGGTGGGCGGCCCCGACTGCCGCAAACCGTACGATATGGCGCTGCTCAACGTCTCGGCGATGAGCTTCGGCTCCCTCTCCGCCAACGCGGTCCTCGCCCTCAACACGGGTGCGGCCCTGGGGGGGTTCGCCCACGACACCGGCGAGGGCGGCCTCTCCGAGTACCACCTGCGGCCCGGCGGTGACCTGGTGTGGGAGATCGGCACCGGCTACTTCGGCTGCCGCACCGAGGACGGCGGCTTCGACCGGCGGCAGTTCGCGGACAAGGCCGCGCACGACCACGTCCGGTGCGTGTCGCTGAAGCTCTCCCAGGGCGCCAAGCCGGGGATCGGCGGGGTGCTGCCCGGCGGCAAGGTGAACGCGGAGATAGCCCGCGTCCGAGGGGTGCCCGAGGGCCGCACCGTCATCTCGCCGCCGTACCACGAGGTCTTCTCCACGCCGCGCGAGCTGGTCCGGTTCCTGGCCGAGATGCGGGAGCTGGCCGGTGGCAAGCCGACCGGGTTCAAGCTCTGCCCCGGGTCACGCGCCCAGTTCCTGGCGGTCTGCAAGGCGATGCGCGAGGAGGGGGTGACGCCGGACTTCGTCGTGGTGGACGGTGCCGAGGGCGGCACCGGCGCGGCACCGCTGGAGTTCGCCGACCACCTCGGGATGCCGCTGACCGAAGGGCTGAACACCGTCCACAACGCCCTGGTCGGCACCGGACTGCGAGACCGGGTGCGGATCGGCGCCAGCGGCAAGGTGGCCACCGGGACCGACATGGTCAAACGGATGCTGCAGGGCGCCGACTACCTCAACGCCGCCCGCGCGATGATGTTCGCGGTGGGCTGCATCCAGGCGCAGCGGTGCCACACCAACACCTGCCCGACCGGCGTGACCACGCAGGACCCGAAGCGCGCCCGCGCGCTGGACGTGCCCGACAAGTCGCAGCGGGTGCAGCGCTTCCAGGAGGCGACCGTCAAGAGCGCCCTGCAGATCATGGCCTCGATGGGCGTCCACGATCCGGCCGAACTGCAACCCCACATGCTGCGCCGACGCGTCGACGCGGGCACGGTGCGGTCCTTCGCCGAGCTGTACGACCGGCTCGCACCCGGAGAGCTGCTGGCCGGCCCGCCCGAGTCGTGGGCCGCGGACTGGGAGGCCGCCGACCCGGACCGGTTCACGCTCTGAGGTGCCGCGCCCCGGGCGCGGGGTCGGCGGCCGGAGGCCGCCGGCGTCCACCCGGTGACGATGCCCACCGGACGCCGCCCGCGGCGGGTGGGCGGGGGCCGCGTCAGGGGCGGTAGGCGCCCGGCTCCCCCAGGTAGGGCTCAGGACAGGCGACGCCCTCCTCCGGCGACCAGTCCAGCAGGCGCACTTCCGCGATCGTGGCCATGTGGGTGTCGGCGGCGGCCACCGCGGCGGCCGGGTCGCCTGCGCGCACCGCGTCGAGCAGGGCGCGGTGCTCGGCGAGGGAACGGGCCGGCCGGCCGGGCTGCCGCAGGGACTCCTTGCGGGTCTCGGTGACGTAGGGCGCGAACTGGTCCATGAGCGCGGCCAGGACGCGGTTGTGCGCCGCGGCGTAGACGGCCTCGTGGAAGCGGCGGGTGGGTTCCTCGGCGAGGCCGCCCGCCTCGATCTCGGCTGCCATCGCCGCCAGCGCCTCCTCCATGACGGTCAGGTCCGCCTCGGTGCGGCGGACCGCGGCGAGCTGTGCGAACTTCACCTCCAGGGCGTGCCGCGCCTCCAGCGCCTCGGGGAGCCGACTGCGGCGCTCGGCGAGCTGGGCCACGCTCTCGGGGCTCTCGGCGCCCTCGCGGAGCAGGTAGCTGCCACCGCCCTGCCGGGTGGCGATGGCGCCCTGCACCTCCAGGATCAGCAGCGCCTGCTTCACCGACACCCGGCTGACGCCCAGCCGTGCCGCGATGTCCCGCTCGGCGGGCAACCGGTCACCGACCGTGAGGCCCGCTTCCCGCACGTAGGCGCGGAGGCGCTCCGCGAGCTGTTCGGGCAGGCGGGTGCGGGTGATCGGGCTCAGCGCGTCCGACACATCGCGTCCTTCCGTCGGGTGGTGGTGGTCCGGGGGGCTTGCCCCGTGCACCCCCAGTGTAGCTATGGTGGTCACGTGGCCAGGTGGCCTAGCCAATTTCCACCTGGTCGCCCCGCCGGTCCTGCTCGGTTCCGGGCCGCCCGGCGTGCACCCACGTCAGAGCCGAAAGGGACCGACGCCATGTCCGACCGCACGGATCTCGTCCTGCGCTCCGCCCGCGACCTCGTCGCCATGATGACCAGCCACGAGGTCTCCGCCCGCGAGGTGCTCGACGCGCACCTGGAGCAGATCGAGAAGGTCAACCCGCAGCTCAACGCCGTGGTCACGCTCGTGCCGGAGCACGCCGGCAGACTGGCGGAGCGCGCCGACCGCGCCGTGGCGAAGGGCCGGGTGCTCGGCCCGCTCCACGGCCTGCCGGTCGTCCACAAGGACCTGGCCGACACCGCCGGCATCCGCACCACCTACGGCTCGCCGCTCACCGCCGACCACGTGCCGGAGCGCGACACCCTCGTGGTGGAGCGCATGGTGGCCGCGGGCGCCGTCACCACGGGCAAGAGCAACACGCCCGAGTTCGGCACCGGCTCGCAGACCTACAACCGGGTCTTCGGCGCCACCGGCAACGCCTACGACCCGACCCTGACCTGCGGTGGGTCATCCGGCGGCGCGGCCGTGGCGCTCGCCACCGGCATGGCCGCGCTCTGCGACGGTTCCGACATGGCCGGTTCCCTGCGCAACCCCGCCTGCTGGAACAACGTCGTGGGCCTGCGTCCCAGCACCGGGCGGGTGCCGCTGTGGCCCAATCCCCGTCCGGTCTTCACCCTGGCCCAGTACGGCCCGATGGGCCGCACCGTGGGCGACGTCGCCCTGCTGATGCAGGTCCTCGCACGGCCCGACAGCCGCTCCCTGCTCGGGGCGCCCGAGGCGGACTTCGCCGCGCCCCTGGACCGGGACTTCACCGGCGTGCGGATCGCCTGGTCCGACACGCTCGGCGGCCTCCCCGTCGACCCCGAGGTCACCGCCGCCATGGCGCCCGCCCGGATCCTGCTCGCCGACACCCTCGGTGCCTCCCTCGGACCCGCCGAACCCGACCTGAGCGGCGCGGACGAGGCCTTCGACATCATGCGGGCCGCCTACTACCGAGGGGCCCACGCCGACACCTACCGTCTCCACCCCGACCAGTTCGGCGAGAGCGTGGTGTGGGAGATCGAGCAGGGCCTGCGGCTCACCGTCGACGACCTCGGCCGCGCCGAGACGCTGCGCGCCGCGGCCCACGACCGCATGCACGCCTTCCTGGCCGACCACGAGTTCCTCATCGCCCCCGTGGTGCAGCTCCCGCCGTTCCCCGTCGACGAGCCCTGGCCGCGCGAGGTGGCCGGCGTCCGGCAGTCGTACTACCGGGAGTGGATGCGGATCTGCTCGCGCATCTCCCTCACCGGCAACCCTGCCGCCTCCGTGCCCTTCGGCTTCACCGGGGCCGGACTTCCGATCGGCCTCCAGGTCATCGGCCGCCACGGTGACGACTTCGGCGTCCTGCAACTCGCCCACGCCGTGGAGACCGCGACCGGGGCCTGGCGCCGCCACCCCGCGCTCGCCCTGTAGACCCGCCGCCCCGCAAGGAGAGAATCCCCCATGACCACCCCCAAGTCCCGACGCCTGGAGCGGATCGCGCCGCTGCTGACCGGCAAGGTCCTGCCGACCGACCGCACCGTGGACGCCCTCCAGGAAGTCCTCGAACCCGGCGACCGGGTGGCGTTGGAGGGCAACAACCAGAAGCAGGCCGACTTCCTCTCCCGCTCCCTCGCCCGGGTCGACCCCGGCCGCGTCCACTCCCTCCACATGGTGATGTCCTGTCTGACCCGCCCCGAACACCTGGACCTCTTCGAGGACGGCATCGCCGAGCGCGCCGACTTCGCCTACTCCGGCCCGCAGTCGCTGCGCGTCGCCCAGATGATGTCCGAGGGCACGCTCAAGGTCGGCGCCATCCACACCTACCTCGAGCTGTACGCCCGCATGTACCTCGACCTCTTCCCGCAGGTCTCCCTGGTCGCCGCCGAGAAGGGCGACCGGGAGGGCAACCTGTACACCGGGCCCAACACCGAGGACACCCCGGTGACCTGCGAGACCGCTGCCTTCCGGGGCGGGCTCGTGGTGGCCCAGGTCAACGAGCTGGTCGAGAGCGGCGAACTGCCGCGCGTGGACATCCCCGGCGACTGGGTCGACGTCGTGGTGCCCGCCGACCGCCCCTACCAGCTCGAGGCGCTCTTCACCCGCGACCCCCGCAAGATCACCGACGTGCAGATCCTCATGGCGATGCTCGCCATCCGCGGTGTCTACGAACGCCACGAGGTCGTCTCCGTCAACCACGGCATCGGCTTCAACACTGCCGCCGTCGAACTGCTGCTGCCGACCTACGCCGAGTCGCTGGGGCTGAAGGGCCGGATCTGCCGCGACTTCGCCCTCAACCCCCACCCCACCCTGATCCCCGCCATCGAGAGCGGCTGGGTCCGCTCGATCATGCCGTTCGGCGGCGAGGTGGGGATGGCCGACTACTGCGCGGCCCACCCGGAGATCTTCCCCGTCGGCCCGGACGGCACCATGCGCTCCAACCGCATGGCCGCGCAGACCGCCGGCCTCTACGCCAACGACATGTTCATCGGCTCGACCCTGCAGATCGACGCCGACGGCAACTCCTCCACCGTCACCTCCGGGCGGATCTCCGGCTTCGGCGGCGCCCCCAACCTCGGCTACAGCCCGCACGGCCGCCGCCACTCCTCACCGGCCTGGCTGAACCTCGCCGGGTCCGAGGGGGGCCGCGGCCGGAAGCTCGTCGTCCAGATGGTGGAGACCTTCGGTGAACGGGGGCTGCCGCACTTCGTGGAGTCGCTGGACGCCGTCCGGGTGGGACGCGAGGCCGGACTGCCCGTCACGCCCGTCATGATCTACGGCGACGACGTGACCCACCTCGTCACCGAGAACGGCGTCGCCTACCTCTACAAGTGCCGTGACCTGGCCGAACGCCGCCAGGCCGTCGCCTGGGCGGCCGGCGCCACCGAACTCGGCCGGGCCCGCGACCGGAAGCACGACGCCGCACTGCACCGCGCCGGGATCATCGCCTCCCCCGAGGACCTGGGTGTGCGCCGCACCGACGCCCGCCGCTCCCTGCTCGCCGCGCGCTCGGTCGAGGACCTCGTCGAGTGGTCCGGCGGCCTCTACCAACCGCCGTCGAAGTTCCGGAGCTGGTGAGCCCCGTGACCCTCGCACCCCCCACCGGGCGGCCCCGGCCCGGTACACCACCGCAGGCGGCCCCGTCCGCCGAGGCCCTCGCCGACGCCGCCCACGCCGCCCTGGTGGCAGAGGCCGAACTCACCCCGAAGCCGGGCCTGGTGGACGCCCGGGGCGGTGGCGCCCACCACGACATGGACCTGGCGCTGCTCCGCGCCTCGGCCGGCACCCTCCGCGACGGGTTCGCCGAGATGGCCCGGGCCGCGCACCGCCACGGCCACGCCTCGCAGGCGCTGCGGGAGGAACTGGCCGCGCTGGGACGCGCCGCGGAGGCCCGCATGATGGTCACCACCGGCGGGGTCAACACCCACCGCGGCGCGATCTGGGCGCTGGGCCTGCTCGTCGCCGGCGCCGCCCTCCCCCCGGGCCGCCCCTCCGCTCGCGAGGTCGCCGCCCGGGCCGCCGCGATCGCCCGCCACCCGGACACCGCCTGCCCGGCGGACGCAGCCCGCACCCACGGCGCTGCCGTGCACGCCGACTACGGTGTGCACGGCGCCCGCGGCCAGGCCCGCGCGGCGTTCCCCCACGTCACCGACGTCGCCCTGCCGGCGCTGCGGGCCGCGCGCAGCGCCGGCGCCACCACCGCCACGGCCCGCCTGGACGCCCTGCTCGCCCTGATGGCCCGCCTCGACGACACCTGCGTGCTGCACCGCGGCGGCCCGGCGGGACTGGCCACGGTCCAGCAGGGCGCACGCCGCGTGCTGGCGGCCGGGGGCGCCGCCACCCCGTCCGGCCGGACCGCCCTGGCCGCGCTCGACGAGCAGTTGCGCACCGAGCGCCTCTCTCCCGGCGGCTGCGCCGACCTGCTCGCGGCCACGCTCCTCCTGGACGGGCTCGACGGGGCCGGCCGGCACTCCGGTCGCCAGGGCCGTGCGGTACTCGGCGGCCTCGGGAGCCACGACGAGCACCACGGCCCCGTCCGCCCCGCCGCACGCGGTGGTCCCGCCGCCCTCACCCACCACCCCGCTCCCCCACCACCTCACGAGGAGTCCTGACCCGATGGAGAAACTCACCTACGACTTCGCCTCCCCCGCCCCCGCCGCCCGGCGGGCACGGGTGGGTGTGGTGGCCTCCGGCGACCTGGAGATCCTGGCCGTGCCCCGCACCGACGGACGGGCCACGGTGACCGTCACCACCAGCGTCGACGGATTCGGCCCGATCTGGCAGCAGGTCCTGGACGCCTTCTTCGCCCGGACACCGCTCGCCGCCGACCTGACCGTCAACGATGCCGGAGCCACCCCCGGAACCGTCGCGCTGCGCCTGGCCCAGCTCAAGGAGATCGCCGCATGAGCCCCGCCCTCACCGACCGCGACCCGGTCACCGAACTCACCGCACGCGAACGCGCCCGTGCCCTCCTCGACAAGGGGACGTTCCGCGAACTGATCGACCCCTTCGAGCAGTTGGCCTCACCCCACCTCCTGGCGCAGGGCATCACCCCGCAGTCCGACGACGGCGTGGTCGTCGCCCGCGGCACCCTGGACGGTGAGCGGGCCGTGGTCCTGGCCGTCGACGGCGACTTCCAGGGCGGCGGCATCGGCGAGGTGTCCGGAGCGAAGATCGCCGGGGCGCTCGAACTGGCCCTGCGCGACGCCGGGTCGGGCCGCCCGGTGCGTCCCGTGCTGCTGCTGGAGACCGGTGGCATCCGCCTCCAGGAAGCCAATCTCGGGCTGCTGGCGATCGCCGAGATCCATGCCGCCATCGCCGCGCTGCGCCGGCACGTCCCCGTCGTCGGCGTGATCACCGGCATGATCGGCGCCTACGGCGGCATGGGCATCGCCGCGGGGCTCTGCAGCGACCTGGTGATGACGGCCGCCGGCCGGCTGGCGCTCAACGGACCCGAGGTCATCGAGAACGAGGCCGGTGTGGCCGAGCTCGACTCCCGCGACCGCGGCATGATCTGGGCCTACTCCGGCGGCAGCCAGCGCACCGCCGTAGGCCTCGCCGACGTCCTCGTGCCGGACGACACCACCGCGGTCCGCGACGCGGTCCGTGCCGTCTTCGCCCGCGGCCCCCGCCCCGACGCCGAGTGCCGCAGCGCCCGCGTCGAGGAGTTCACCCGTCGCCTGGCCGGGGCCGACCCGGCCCTTGCCCTGGACCCGCAGTGGCTCCGCGCCGCCTGGGGCACCGCCGACGGCCGCGGCGAGAAGCAGCACGACACCGAGGAGCAGCAGGCATGACCGCCCCCGAAACCCCCCGTACCGCCACCCGCGGTGAGCGGTGGTTCACCGCCCTCACCGGCGCCGCCGCCCCCACAACCGGTTCCCTCCTCGTCGCCGACACCACCCTCGCCGGCCGTCCGGCACGCGTGCTGGCCACCCGGCCCGACCCGCGGGCCCGCCGCCCCCGGGCCCGTGGCGGTGAGATCGGCCTGGACGAGGGCTGGGGGCTGGCCGCCGCCGTGCGCGAGGCGGTCACCGCCGACGCCGGCAGCGGCACCCCGCGCACCCTGGTCGCCGTGGTGGACGCCCCCTCGCAGGCGTACGGCTACCAGGAGGAGCTGCTCGGCATCCACCAGGCCCTCGCCGCCGCCGTCGACGCGTACTCCGCCGCCCGGCTCGCCGGTCACCCGGTGGTCGCTCTCCTCGTCGGCAAGGCGATCTCCGGCGCTTTCCTCGCCCACGGCCTGCAGGCCCACCGCATCCTGGCGCTGGCCGACGACGCCGTGCAGGTGCAGGCGATGTCGAAGGAGTCCGCGGCCCGGGTCACCCAGCGCACCGTCGCCGAGCTGGAGGAGGCGGCCCGCCGGGTCCCGGCCACCGCCTACGACGGCGCCACCTTCGCCACCCTCGGCGCGGTGCACGAACTCCTCACCGTCGCGCGCCCCGACACACCCGCCCCGGAGGACGTCGCGAGGTTCACCGAGGCGCTGGCCCGTACCGTCGCGGACATCCTCACCGGTCCTGGGGACCTGTCCGTCCGGCTGGCCTCCGAGGGCGCCCGCGAGCGCCGCGGGCCCTCGCTGGAGGTCCGCCGCCGGCTGGCCGCCCAGTGGGAGGACTGACCCCGGACGCCGCAGGCACCGAGAGCCGCCCGGAGCGGGCACCAGTGGAGAGGGGAGAACCGATGCGCGTACACGACCTGCTGCGGATCACCGACCCGTCGCGCAACCTGACGGCCTGCGAGGGCCCGGAGGCCACCGGAGGCCCGTTGCCGGACTGGGCGGGACGGGCCCTGCGCCGTACCCCGTGGGTGGTGGTGCGCCGGGCGGCTCCGGCACCGGACGGCCGGGTGGCGGTGGGGGTCCGGGGTGCCACCCGGGCCGAGCGGCTGGCGGCCTGGGTCGACCCCGCCGCCGTGGAGCAGCGCCTCGCCCCGGAGGACCTGCCGTCCCGTGTGGACCGGCTCGGGGCGCACCGGAGCACCGCCCTGCCCGCGCTGCGGGCCCTGCCCGCCGCCGCCGCGCTGCTCGCCCCCTTCGGCCTGCCGTGGGGGCCGGGCGGCAGCGTCGGGTTCGAGCTGGCCAGCGGCGCACCGACGACCACACCCGGCAGCGACCTCGACCTCGTCCTGCGGGCTGAGCACCCCCTGGCGCCCGGGACGGCCCGGCGTCTCGTCCGCCTCCTCCACGGCCTCCCGGTGCGGGCCGACGCCCTGCTGGAGACGGGACACGGGGCGGTCGCGCTCGGCGAGTACGCGCGCGGCGAGGGCCCGGTGCTCCTGCGCACCCCGGCCGGCCCCGTGCTGACCAGGTGCCCTTGGAACCCGAGCCTCCCCTCCCCCGCCTGAAGGAGATCATGGACAGCGCACTGCTCTTCCCCGGTCAGGGTGCACAGGTCGCCGGCATGCTCCACCGGCTGCCGCCCGGGCCCGCCACCGACCGCACCCTGGCCGAGGCCGCCGAACTGCTCGGCCGCCGGGTGGGTCCCGGCGACGACGGGAGTGACGCACTGGACGGCCCGACGGCGATGGCCTCGGACACCACCGCCGTCCAACTCGCCCTCCTCGTCGCCGGAACCGCGACCTTCCGCACCCTGGAGGAGCGGGGCGCGGCCTGGGAGCAGGTCGCCGGCCACTCCGTCGGTGCGTTCACCGCAGCGGTGGCGGCGGGAGTGCTGTCCTTCCCCGACGCGCTTGGTCTGGTGCGGTTGCGGGGCGAGTCGATGGCCGAGCTCTTCCCGCCGGACCGCGGCCACGGCATGGTCGCCCTGACCGGGCTGCCCGAGAGCCGCGTGGCCCGGCTCGCCGAGGCGTCCGGGCCCGAGGGGTGCCGCGCCTACCCGTCCAACGTCAACGCCCCCGACCAGGTGACCGTGTCCGGGCCGCGGGAGGCGCTGCGGCGCGTGGTGGCGGCGGCGCGTGCGGCGGGCGCGCGGAAGGCGGTGGCCCTCGCCGTCCCGGTGCCGGCCCACTGCCCCCTCATGGCTCCGGTGCGCGACCGGCTCGCCGCGGAACTGCGAGCCTTGGCGGACGCCGGGCGTCTCAGCCGCCCGCGCCACGGCTACGCCGCCGATTTGACCGGCCGGGTCCTGCGCACCGCCCGGCAGGTGGCCGAGGACCTCGCCGAGAGCACCGCGCGACCGGTGCGCTGGCACGACGCCACCACAGCCCTGTACGAGCGCGGCGTGCGGCTGTTCGTCGAGGCACCACCGGGCACCACCCTCACCCGTCTCGCCGCCGGCGCGTTCCCCGACGTGCGCTCCCTGGCCGTGGCGGAGGGCGGGGTGGACTCGGCGGTGGTACTGCTCGGCGGTGGGCGGGGCTGACCGGCCGCCGGGGCGACGGGCAGGCGGCGGCCGGGCCGGGTCACCCCGAGGACGTCACCCGGGCGACGCCGCTCTGAACCTGCTGCGGTACTCCGTCGGCGTCGTGTTCAGCCGGCGCCGGAAGGCCCGCACCAGGGTGTCGGTCGAGCCGAACCCGCAGCCCGAGGCGATGCGTTCGAGGGTGGCGTCCGAGCTCTCCAGCTGGTGGCGGGCCTTCTCCACGCGCACCGACTCGACGTAGGTGTGCGGGGTCATGCCCAGTTCGGCCTGGAACAGCCGGGTGAGGTGCCGGTCGCTGACGTGGGCGTGTGCGGCGAGGTCCGCGACCGTCAGCGGCCGGTCGAGGTGGCGCAGGATGTGGTGGCGCAGTTCCTCGATGCGCCGGGTGGTGGAGACCTGTTCCAGCGGGACGCTGAACTGGCTCTGGCCGCTGGGGCGTTTGACGTACATCACCAGCTGCCGGGCCACCCGCAGCGCGAGGGCCTCGCCCAGGTCGTCGGCGACCAGTGCCAGCGTCAGGTCGAGGCAGGCACTGATGCCGGCTCCGGTCCACACCGTGCCGTCGCGGATGAAGATCGGGTCGGGGTCGACGCGGACGGCGGGGTGCTCCGCTGCCAGCTGCGGCGCGGTGGACCAGTGGGTGGTGGCGCGGCGGCCGTCGAGAAGTCCGGCGGCGGCCAGGAGGTGGGCTCCGACGCAGACGGAGGCGGTCCTGCGGGCCCGGCCGGCGAGGACGCGCACCCGGTCGACCAGCACCGGGTCGACCAGGGCGTGCACCCGGCGCTCACCGTCGACCTCGACCGCGCCGGGTACGAGGAGGGTGTCGATGGCTTCGGCCGCGGCCTGCCGGAAGGTGATGTCCGGCAGGACGCGGACTCCGGCGCCGGTCGTGACGGGGTCCGTGGTCTCGGCGGCGAGGACGACGTCGTAGCCCGCCGCCTCGCCGCTCTCCCGCCGGGCCAGCGAGAAGACCTCCGGCGGTCCGGTCACGTCGAGCAGGTCGACGCCCTCGAAGAGCACGATGACGACGCGTCTCCTGCCGATGTCCACCACGGTCCCCCTCGGCCGGTCCTCGTCACGACGCCCCGTCCGGTGGCACAACTGCTGCCGGCACGATCCCCGTTGGCGTCGTGTCTGTTTCTGCATGTTAGCCGTCATTGCCGACATCACGGGGGCCTCATAGCGTGAGACCCGCAGCCCACCACCTCACCGGGGCTGCCCTCCCCGAACTCTCACGAAGGCGGTATCCCCATGTCCGGAACGACGTTGCGCGAGCTCAACGGCTTCGACCAGAGCCCTGCCCGGCTCGCCGGGTCGACGCTGATCCTGGTCGACTTCCAGAACACCTACACCCGCGGTGTGCTGGAGCTCGAAGGCTGGGAGGCCTCTCTCGACGCCGCCGCGCGCCTGCTGGCCCGGGCCCGTGCGGAGGGTACGAGGGTCGTGCACGTCGTCCACGACGGCGGCGAGGGCACCCCGTACGACATCCGGGCCGAGATCGGGCAGATCCACCCCCGCCTCACCCCGGTCGACGGTGAGCCGGTCGTCGTCAAGCAGGCCCCGGACGCCTTCCACGGGACCGACCTGGCCACGCACGTTCCCGAGGGGCAGGACGTCGTCATCGCCGGCTGGATGACGCACATGTGCGTGGCGTTCACCGCACAGGGCGCCTTCCTGCGCGGCAACCGTCCCACGGTCGTCGCCGAGGCCACCGCCACCCGCTCGCTGCCGGTGGCCGGTACCGACCTCGCAGCCGCCCAGGTGCACCAGGGTGCCCTCGCCACCGTCGCCGACCTGTACGGGGTCGTGGTGGCGACGGTGGGGGAACTCCTGTGACGCCCGTTGCCGGGAGGGCGGAGGGCGCGGAAGCACTCGGGCGGGAGAGCCCCCGGTGGGCCGCGGGGCCCCTCGGGCGGGGCCGGCAGACCGAGCCGGCCCGCCGGCCCCTGCCGTCTCCTTCCCGCCGGCGGCGGCCGGGAAGGAGACGGCAGCGGTCTACAGCCGCGGGTCCACCGGTTCCGATTCCAGGGCCAGGACGGCGAACACCGCCTCGTGCACCCGCCACAGCGGTTCGCCCGCCGTGAGCCGGTCCAGGGCCTCCTGCCCCAGCGCGTACTCGCGGACGGCCAGGGACCGCTTGTGGTGGAGGAGGCGTCGGCGCAGTCGTGCGAGGTTCTCCGGGCGGGTGTACTCCGGGCCGTAGATGATCCGCAGGTACTCCCGTCCCCGGCACTTGATACCGGGCTGCACCAGCCGTCCCCGCCCGTCGCGCACCACCGCCCCGACCGGCTTGACGACCATGCCCTCGCCGCCGCGGCCGGTCATCTCCAGCCACCACTCGATTCCGGCCTGCACCGACTCCGGGTCCCCGGTGTCGACGAGGAGTCGTCGGGTGGTCTGCATCAGACCGCTCGCGTCGTGCTCCACCAGCCGGTCGATCAGGGCGAGCTGCTCGTCGTGGGGCAGCGTGGCGAGGCTGCGTCCCTGCACGGCCAGGAGCTGGAACGGTGCGAGCCGCACCCCTTCCAGGCCGTCCGTGGTCCAGCAGTAGCGCCGGTAGGCCGAGGTGAACGCCTCGGCGTCCGCGGCACGCCCGCGCTGCCGGGCCGGCAGGTCGCCGAGGTCGACCCCGCGCGCCGCTGCCGCCTCCAGCGCGGCCAGCACCCCGGGGAAGACGGCGCCGGAGGCGGCGCCGACCGCCGCGTACTGCCGGCGCAGCAACCCGGAGGCCTTGAACGACCAGGGCATCAGCTCCGCGTCGAGCAGCAGCCAGTCGACCGCACCACCGGCACTGCCGGGAGGGGCGAGTTCCTGCCACAGCCCCGCTTCGGTGACGGCGGTTCGCAGCCGCCCGAGGACCTCCTCGGTGGCGGCGGGGTCGTCGAAGAAGGGCCGGCCCGTGCGGGTGTACAGCGCGCCCGTGGGTCCCTCCGCCCCGAAGTGCTCCGCCGCCGCTGCGGCGTCGCGGCACACCAGTGCCACCGCCCGGGACCCCATGTGCTTCTCCTGGCACACGACGCGGGCCACCCCGTCCTCGCGGTACTGGGCGAACGCCTCGGCGGGGTGCTCCAGGTAGCCGTCGCGGTGGGAGGTCGCGGTCGGCGCCATGGTCGGCGGCAGGTAGGGGAGCAGCCTCGGGTCCACGGCGAAGCGGCTCATGACCTCCAGGGCCGCCGCCGCGTTCTCCTCGCGGACGGACACCCGTCCGGCGTACCGGGTCTCGACGACCCGTCGGCCGTGTACGTCCGCCAGGTCCAGCGGCCGGCCCTCGTGTCCGCCGGGCGCTTCGGTCGCGAGCGGCCTGGTCGGCTCGTACCAGACCTGCTCGGCCGGTACGTCGACGAGTTCGCGCTCCGGCCAGCGCAGTGCGGTGAGCCTGCCGCCGAAGACGACACCGGTGTCCAGGCAGATGGTGTTGTTCAGCCAGGTGGCCCTGGGGACCGGGGTGTGGCCGTAGACCACGGCCGCCCGGCCGCGGTAGTCCTCCGCCCACGGGTAGCGCACCGGCAGCCCGAACTCGTCGGTCTCACCGGTGGTGTCGCCGTACAGCGCGTGCGAGCGCACCCGGCCCGAGGTGCGGCCGTGGTACTTCTCGGGCAGCCCGGCGTGGCAGACCACGAGCCGGCCGCCGTCCAGGACGTAGTGGCTGACGAGGCCCTCGACGAACTCCCTGACCCGGGCCCGGAAGGCGTCGTCCTCCTCGGCCAGCTGCGCCACGGTCTCGGCGAGTCCGTGGGTGTGCTGGACCCGGCGCCCGGCCAGGTGGCGGCCGAGCTTGTTCTCGTGGTTGCCGGGGACGCACAGCGCGTCGCCTGCCGCGACCATGGACATCACGCGCCGCAGCACGCCGGGGGTGTCCGGTCCGCGGTCGACCAGGTCGCCGACGAAGACGGCCGTGCGGCCCTCGGGGTGCGATCCGTCGACGTAGCCGAGCCTGGCGAGCAGCGTCTCCAGTTCGGTGGCGCAGCCGTGGACGTCACCGATGATGTCGAACGGTCCGCTGAGGTGGGTCAGGTCGTTGAAGCGCTTCTCGGTCCGGACGACGGCGGCTTCGACCTCGGCCACGCCCCGCAGGACGTGCACCTTGCGGAACCCCTCGCGCTCCAGGTGCCGCAGGGAGCGGCGCAGTTCGCGGGTGTGCCGCTGGATGACGCGGCGCGGCATGGCGGCTCGGTCGGCGCGTGCGGCGTTGCGTGCGGCGCACACCTCCTCGGGGACGTCCAGCACGATGGCTATGGGCAGCACGTCGTGCTTCCGGGCGAGTTCGACGAGCGGTCGGCGGCTGTCCTGCTGCACGCTCGTGGCGTCCACGACGGTCCGGCGTCCGGCGGCGAGCCGCGTGCCCGCGATGTGGTGGAGGACGTCGAAGGCGTCCTTGCTGGCGCTCTGGTCGTTCTCGTCGTCGGCGACCAGAGCCCGGCAGAAGTCGCTGGAGAGGACTTCGGTCGGTGTGAAGTGGCGCCGGGCGAAGGTGGACTTGCCCGAGCCGGAGGCGCCGACCAGCACCACGAGGGAGAGGTCGGTGACGGGCAGGACGCGCCCCTGGGTGACGGTGGTGTCGCTCATGCGGCCTTCTCCTCCTTCGTGGACGGTGTGGTCAGCGTGAACACGGCCATCTGGGTCGGCGGCCCCACCTCGGGGTCGTCGGGGCCGACGGGTGTGAACTCCACGGCGTAGCCGTGCCGCCCGGCCACCCGGTCGGCCCATTCCCGGAACTCCTGCCGGGTCCATTCGAAGCGGTGGTCGCCGTGCCGGACGTGGCCGGCGGGGAGCGTCTCCCAGCGGACGTTGTACTCCACGTTCGGCGTCGTCACGATCACCGTCCGCGGGCGGGCCGAGCCGAAGACGGCGTACTCCAGCGCCGGCAGCCGCGGCAGGTCGAGGTGTTCGACGACCTCGCTCAGCACGGCGGCGTCGTATCCCCTGAGGCGTCTGTCGGTGTAGGCGAGTGATCCCTGCAGGAGCGTGACCCGCCCTGCCTGGCGCTCCCCCATCCGGTCCAGCTTCAGCCGCCGGGCGGCGACGGTGAGTGCCCGCACCGACACGTCGAGACCCACGATCTCCTCGAACCGGACGTCCCTGAGCAGCGCCTGCACCAACTGGCCCTGTCCGCAGCCGAGGTCGAGGACGCGCGAGGCACCACAGGCGTGCAGCGCCGCGAGGATCGCCTCCCGCCGACGGACGGCGAGCGACACCGGCTTCTCGTGGGTGCCGGTCTCCCCGGTGCCGGCCTCCTCGGCCGTCGCGTTCCGCCGGGCCGCGTTCACCGTGGTCGCGATCTCCGGGGCCGCGCCGTCCGTGGCCGGCTCCCGGGTGCTCCTCTGCTCGGGATCCGGCTCCTCGGTCACCGCGTTGTCGATCCGCTCGACCTCGGTGTCGTCGGACTCCGCGAGCCGCACCATCTCCAGCCGCTCGCGGGCGGCTCGGGTCAGCGACCAGCGCCGGGCGAGGTAGCGGCTGGTGATCAGCTGCTGCTCGGGGTGCCCGGGCAGCCAGCCCTCGCCCGCGCGCAGCAGCTTGTCGACCTCGTCGGCCGTCACCCAGTAGTGCTTGGCGTCGTCGAGGACGGGGAGCAGCACGTAGAGGTGGCGCAGCGCCTCGGCCAGGGTCAGTTCCTCCGAGTCCAGCACCAGGCGTACGTAACGGGAGTCGCCCCACTCGGGGAACTGCTCGTCCAGCGGGACGACGTCGAGGGCCACCTGCCACCCGAGCGGCTCGAAGAGCGCGCGGACGAGCGCGGCGCCGCCTCGTGCGGGCAGTGCGGGCACCTCGATGCGCAGCGGCAGGCAGCGGACCGGCAGGTCCGGCCTGGCGGTGCACCGGCCCTTCATCGCGCTGGAGAACACCCCGCCCAGCGCCACGCCGAGCAGCGAGGACGCCGCGTAGGGGCGGTCGTTGACGTACTGGGCGAGCGCCGCGTCCGGTGCGCCACCATGCCCCTTCCCCTTGCCGCGGCGGACCAGTGCCACCGCATCGACCTCCAGCAGCAACGCGGCCGTGCACCGCTCGGCGGTCGCCTCGGGGTAGAAGACATGTGCCGTGCCGTAGGAGGTCGAGAACGCCTGGGCCCGCCCGGGGTGCTTGTGCAGCAGGAAGCCGAGGTCGGTGGCGTCACGTTCCGGGGTGCCGGTGGTGGTGATCGTCAAGAACACGTGGGTCTACCTTGAATAGGTCCTCTGAGCTGCGGAAACGCGCGCCTGTTCAACGTACAGCGCGAGCGTTGGGGGCGCGCGGGGATTTTTCGTACCGGTGACCGCCCGTCACCTGACGTCCGCTCAGCGATGCCGCGGAGTTCCTGACACATGCCCACACACACTTCACGCTTCGGTTTGATTTCCCTCACGGCCGGAGCCGCCCGCGTGGCATCGGCTGACAGATAATCGACGGCATTGCACTGCTGTGACTGCTGGTGCACTCCACCGCGGTTCGGGCGATTCCACGCCCCCGGTGGTAGAGAAAGGAATCTTTCTTGCACAGAAGAAGCAAACGCCGCCTCATCTCCGCGGTGGTCGCCGGTGGCGTGATCATGGGTGGGGGCCTGGCGCTCGTCCCGGCCGTCTCCCAGGCCCACGACGCCGACGGCCCGGGGGCGGGAACCGGCGCCGAACAGGCCGACTTCACCGCCGCTGCCGCGGAGTTCCACGTGCCCGAGTCCGTGCTGCTCGCCGTGGCCTACCAGGAGTCCGCGTGGGCCACGCACCCCGGTCAGTACAACACCGGTGGCGGCTACGGACCCATGAACCTCACCGACGTGACGCAGAAGATGGTCTCGGCGGGCGGGGCGGGTGCGGCGGGCCGCGCGGACCTGAGCGCCCTCGTCTCCGACCCCTCGCTCCACACCCTCACGAAGGCCGCGGAGGTCTCCGGAGTCTCCGCCGACCGGCTGCGCGAGAACTCCCGCGACAACATCCGGGGCGGCGCCGCACTGCTCGCGTCCTACCAGAAGACGCTGACCGGCTCCACGTCCACCGACCCGGCGGACTGGTACGGCGCGGTCGCCCGCTACAGCGGCTCCCCCGACCGGAAGGCCGCCAAGACCTTCGCCGACCGCGTGTTCGCCCGTGTGCAGTCCGGTGCGCGGCAGACGACCACCGAGGGTCAACGGGTGGCGCTGACCGCCCGGCCCTCCCTGCACCCGGCGACCGGCCAACTGGGCCGGCTGCGCCTGAAGGCCGTCGCCGACCCCCGGGTCGAGTGCCCGTCCGACCTGGACTGCACCTTCCTGCCGGCGGCCACCACCAGCTACCAGGTGGCGAACCGCCCCGCCGACGGCATGGACGTCCGGTACATCGTCATCCACGACACCGAGTCCTCGTACCAGTCGGCCATCAACACCTTCCAGAAGGCCGGCAGCGCCGACGCGGCCAACTACGTCATGCGGTCCTCGGACGGCGCGGTGACGCAGATGGTGCCGGACAAGAACGTCACCTTCCACGCCGGCAACTACTGGTTCAACATGCACTCGCTCGGTATCGAGCACGAGGGTTTCGCCGCCCACGGCGCCACCTGGTACACGCAGACCCAGTACGAGAACACGGCCACGCTGGTGAAGTACCTGGCCGCCCGGTACGGCGTCCCGCTCGACCGGCAGCACATCATCGGCCACGACAACGTGCCCGGCCCTGCGTCGAGTTACGTCGCGGGCATGCACTGGGACCCGGGTCCCTACTGGGACTGGGCCTCCTTCATGCGGCTGCTCGGCGCCCCGACGGACGGCGGTGAGCGCGGTGTGGGGCCGGTGGGCTCCGCGGTGACGATCACCCCGGGCTTCGCCACCAACCTCCAGACGGCGAAGGTCTGTCCGGCGGACGACCCGAGCGGTGAGGTCACGGCGTGCACGGAGCAGAAGAAGCCCTCGGACTTCCTGTACGTGCGCACCGCCCCCAGTGCGACGGCGCCGCTCTTCGCCGACCCGGCGATCCACCCGAAGGACCCGGCGGGCAGCGACGCGATCAGCGACTGGGGCAGCACCGTCTCCGACGGCCAGCAGTTCGTGGTCGCCGACCGGAGCGGTGACTGGACGGCCGTCTGGTTCAGCGGGAAGAAGGTGTGGTTCCACAACCCCGGTGGGCAGAACACCACTCCGGCCCGGAACGTGCAGATCGTCAGCGCGACCGGGACCTCCGCCGTGCCCGTCTACGGTCAGGGCTACCCCCAGCCCTCGGAGTACCCCTCGGGCCTGAACCCCTCGTCCCAGGCCCCGCTGAGCGCCTACTCGGTGCCCGCGGGCCAGGCCTACGTCGCCACGCAGCCGGCCGTCGGCTCGGACGACTACTTCGCGACCCAGGCGACCCTGGTCAAGGGTGCCGGGCGGTTCTACACCGTCCAGTACGACCACCGCGTGGCCCTGGTCGACGCCGCGGACGTCGCGGCGGAGCCGGCGCCCGCGGTCCGCACGCACCACCGCGGTCACTGACCGGTCCGCCGGCCGGGGCGAGCAGGGGACTGTTCGCCCCGGCCGGCAACGCCGTCACCGGTCACCGGCGTTGACCGGCCGCCTCCGCCGCGACCGGGGGTGAGAGACTGCGGCTGTGCGGTCCTGAGGACGAAGGGGTGGCCTGCGTCCGGGACACACCAGTGGCACCAGTGAACGGAGCGCGTCATGGCCGACCGCGGAACCCCCGCCGAGGAGATCGACACCAGCAGGCCGCATCCGGCCCGCATGTACGACTACTTCCTGGGCGGCAAGGACAACTACGAGGTCGACCGGAGCGCGGCGCACCGCATCATGGAGACCGCTCCCGAGGTCCTGGTGAGCGTCCGGGAGAACCGCAGCTTCATGAACCGGGCGGTCCGCTTCCTGGTGCACAACGGCATCCGGCAGATCCTCGACATCGGCACCGGGCTGCCCACCTCGCCCAACGTCCACGAGATCGCCCATTCCATAGCCCCCGACGTCCGGGTCGCCTACGTCGACAACGACCCCATCGTGAACGTGCACGCCAACGCGCTGATGGCGGGCAAGGGCGTCGGCCACACCAGCATCGTCATGGCCGACCTGCACGACCCGCAGGCCGTCCTGGACCACCCCGGCGTCCGCAAGGTGATCGACTTCGACCAGCCGGTGGGCCTGTCGCTCGTCGCCATCGTGCACTTCATCGCCGACGCGCAGGACCCCTGGGGTGTCGTGGCCACCCTGCGCGACGCGCTGCCGGCCGGCAGCTACCTCGTGCTCTCGCACACCGCCAACGACATCCACCCCGACCGCACCGAGGCCGAGGCGGTGTACAACAGCTCGACCGCCGCCCTGAAACTGCGGACGCACGCCGAGATCCTGCGGTTCTTCGACGGCTTCGAGCTCGTGGAGCCCGGTCTGGTGCAGGTCCCCTTCTGGCGCCCGGACGGCGAGCCGGCCCACGACGCCCGCGCCGTCGGTTACTACGGCGGGGTCGGCCGTCTCTGAGCGGCCGTGCCGCCGCGGGCCTGTCCGGCCACGCCCCGCGGTCTGCCGCCCGGCCGGCCCCTCACGGCGTGCGAAACCCCCGGAACACCACCTGCCTGCGGGTGGTGAACCCGAGCCGTTCGTACAGCGCTCGGGCACCGGTGTTCGCCTCGGCGACGTGCAGGAAGGGGCGTTCCCCGCGGCCCACGATCCGTGTGAGGAGCGCGCCGACCAGCCGGGCGGCGTGGCCCCGGCCACGCGCCTCGGGGTCCGTGCAGACGGCGCTGACCTCCGTCCAGCCCGGCGGCCGCAACCGCTCCCCCACCATCGCCACCAGCGTGCCGTGCTCGCGGATGCCGAGGTAGGTGCCCAGTTCGTGGGTCCGCGGCCGGAAGGGGCCCGGCTGGGTCCGGGCGACGAGGTCGAGCATCTCGGGCACGCTGTCCGCGCCCAGGTCCACCACCTCGGTCCCGTTCCGCGCCTCGGCGCGTCCGAGGTGGCCGGCCCCACCGGACCACACCATCTGACGGCCTTCGAGGGAGAAGACCGGCTCCCAGTCCGGCGGCGGAGTGGCCGGAGAGCTGAACATGTCGGCGAGGGCGCCGGAACCGAGCAGCCCGGCCAGGTCGGCCCAGTCCCCCGCCCGCGGTGCGGCGGAGACCGTGGAGAAGGTCGCGACCTCCGGCAGGTAGGTGGCGGCCCGGCCGCGCCGGCGGGCGAGAGGTGCGTGCCGGCCGCCGAGCGACTGCCCCACCGGGTCGTCGAGCACCAGGCCGCCGGGGACCGCCGTCATGTCCTGCCTCCCTCGCATCGCCGCACGCCGCACGGGACGGCAGCCGCCGCGGACCTCCTGCCGCCGGGGCACCGGCGACCCCGCGGGCACCGGACTCCGAGGCCCTCCGGACACTCCGGAGACCGTTCGCGGTGGCGATCATAAGCACGCACCCGCCCCCGGGGGGCACGGAGGCTCACGCGGCTGTGGCGCCGGGGAGGGCGGGCGCCGGCCCGTCCGGGTCAGGCTGCCCGGCGGACCCTCGGGTCGGACCCCACCAGGATGGCGTTGTGGACCTCCTGGAGGGAGCGGCAGGGCTCCAGGCCCATCTCCTCACGCAGCCGCTCGCGGGCGAGCCGGTACACCTGCAGGGCCTCCGCCTGCCGGTCGCATCGGTAGAGGGTGATCATCAGCAGCCTGTCGAAGGACTCGCGCAGCGGGTACTCGGCCACCAGGGAACGCAGTTGCCCGACCACCTGCCGGTGCCGCCCCAGGGCCAGCGCGGTCTCCATCGACAACTCCAGGCACTCCAGGCGCGCTTCGTCCAGCCAGGTGGCGTAGACGTGGATCATGGGGCTGTCGGTCAGGTCGCTGAGCGCCGGGCCCCGCCACAGTGCGAGCGCCGCCTCGAAGCACACCGCGGCCGCCTCGTAGCGCTTGCCGGCGAAGTGGGCCCGCCCCTCCTCCGTCAGCGCCAGGAAGTCCCCCGCGTCCACCTCGCCCGGCTGGGTACGGAGCAGGTAGCTGCGGGGCCTGGTCACGATGGGACTCTCGCCCGTGGCCGAGGGGCCGAGGATCTTGCGGAGCTGCGAGACGTACACGTGCAGGGCCGCGTTGGCCCGCTTGGGTGCCGCCCCCAGCCACAACTCCGCCACCAGCTCGTCGGTCGACACCACCTGCCCCGCCCGTACCAGGAGCACGGCCAGCAGCGTCTCCGCCTTGCGGGCCGCGATGAACGACGCCTTCCCGTGACCGGTGACGCGCAGAGGACCCAGGACTTCGTACCGCAATGTCTCTCCCCATGAACCCCGACTACGTGCCCTACACCAGGATCCTGGCAGGTGGAGGGGGCCCGACCGCACCCTTACCCGCACCCCTATGCCCCTTAGAAACACGGCTCCCACACCAAGGAAACGGCAAGCGCGGGCCAAGAGAACCGCCATCGGCAGCCAAGCCTCGGACAACCTCGCGCAGGCCGGAAGGCACCGGAGGGGCCGGGGACCGCTCGCCACCGGCCGCAGGCCACCGACCGAACCCCTACTGCCTCCGTGCACGTGGCCTTCCACCGGGCGCACGCGTCGCGCGGTCCGTTTCCGGTACGGGTGCGGGGCGGGGACGACGGGTGCGTGCGGGCGCCGGGAGGCGGGCGTACGAGGGCGGTGGCCGGCCGCTCCTCCCCGGCAGACCGTCGCCGGGGTACGCCGCGCGAAGGGAACGGGGGCCGGGCGCGGTCCGCCGCCCCCGGTCGGGGCGGCACCGGCGTGGAGCGGAACGACGCCAGGGGGCCGGAGCGCAAAGACGCCGGGGCCCGGACCGCGACGGCGGTCCGGGCCCCTCACGGCGTGGTCGGCAGGGGGGTTCTCAGGCCCGTTCGGGGAGGGCGAGAGCCAGTTCCTGCCGCCGGGAGACGCCGAGCTTACGGTAAGCCCTGGTCAGGTGCTGCTCCACGGTGCTGACGGTGATGAACAGGCTGCGCGAGATCTCCCGGTTGGTCAGCCCCCGGGCGGCGAGGACGGCCACCCGGTGTTCGGAGGTGCTCAGGCCGCCGGGCGCCAGGCCCGTACGCGCCTCGGCCGGCCGCCTTTCCCCGGCCCTGCCGTCCGGCACCGCTCGGGTCGGCGACACGTCACCGCACTCCCTGGCCAGCTCACTCGCCGTGCGCCGCATGGCAGTGGCCCGCGGGCGCATCCCGAGGTGCCCGAAGGCGGTCGCCAGGCAGTCGTAGGCCAGTCCCAGTTCGCGCCGGTCACCGGAGAGGTGGAGTTGCTCGATGGCCGCGGTCAGGAGCCGCGGGCGTTGCGCGGCCTTGGCCAACTCGGCCTGCAACCGCAGGGCGATGCCCCGGGTCCGCACGGAGCATGAGGGGTCGGCCATCTGCTCCTCGAGCAACGCCTCGGCCGGTTCCCGTTCGCCCAGCAGCAGATGGGCCTGAACGGCGTCCAGGCGCCAGGGCAGCAGGCCCGGCCGGTCGATGCCCCAGGCCCCTGCCAGCAGCCCCAGCGTGCGGAAGTCGTCGAGCGCCTCGTGGTGGCTGCCCGTGGCGAGGTAGTGGCGGCCTCTGGCCCGCAGCAGGCCCAGTCCGTACAGGGTGTCGAAGAGCCCGTCCGGGTAGGGCTGGTCCAGGAGTTGCGCCGCCTCCGAGTGCCGGCCCATCGCGGTGCGCGCGAGGATCCGCACCGCTCGGGCCCCGGTCGCGAACACCCCGCCGGACGGCAGGATTTCGGCGACCTCTCCGGCCAGCCGTTCGGCGAGCGGCAGTCGGCCGCGGAGCAGGGCGAGCTCTGCCCGGAGCGTGAGCAGCACCGCACGCCAGCCGGGCGCGTCCCGGTCCCCGGCCTGGTCCAGCAGCCGGTTGCACCACTCCTCGGCCTCGTCGACCGGTCCGGCCAGCGCCAGCACCTTCACGGTGTTGATGAGGGGGGCGAGCAGGCCGTCGGTGAGCGGGGTCGATTCCAGCAGCCGCCGGGCCGCGTCCCCCTGCTGCCGGTCCGGTGAGGCCCACACGGGGGTGGTGACCAGCAGGCCGGGTTCGACGAGCGGCTGCGGGCGAGCGGCGTCGGTTCCGCCCGGCGTGCGGCAGGTGCGGGTGTGCGCGGCCCACAGGACGGCGGCGTGGCTGCGCACGCCGATGGCGGGCCGGCGGTGCTCCTCGTGCACGCCGCCGATCTCCAGCGCGTCGTCGACCCGGCCGCCCAGCAGGATGGGGCCGAGCAGGGCCTCCCGGTCGGCCGGAGGCAGCAGTCCGGCTCGGACCGCGTCGACGGCCACCGTCAGGTCCTTCTCGGCGACGGTGGGGCTGCAGCGCCAGGTGATCAGAGCGAGCCGGGCACGTATCCGGGCTAGGGACGCGGCGTCCTCGGCGGTGTCCAGGGCGAATCTCAACAGGCCGTCGGCCTGCCAGACGTCGTCGTCCTCGAGTGCCTGGCGGGCGGCGGCCTCCAGGACCGCCAGCTGCCAGTCCTGACCGGCGGTTCCGGACGCCACGAGGTGACGGGCCACGACCGGCGCCTCGGCGTTCCGGCCGTGCAGGAGCCCGGCCGCCCTGCGGTGCAGGTCCTGGCGCCGGCCTCGCGGCGCCGTGTCCAGTACCGCGGCCGCGGCGACCGGGTGCAGGAAACGGCCGTCCTCGATGATGCCGGTCGCTTCCAGGGCGTGCAGGGCCTGGGTGGCGGTCGTCGTCGCGACGTTCAGGACGGTGGCCACGTCCTGGGGGGAGCCGTGTCCGAGTACGGCGACGGCGGTGGCCGCCGCGCGTTCGAGGTGACTGCTGCGCTCCAGGCAGGACAGCAGTGCCTGGGAGAAGGGGCCGCCGAGTCTCAGTTGGTCGGCTGCGTCCGGCCGGGGGCTGCCCGGGACTGCTCCGGCATCCGGTTCCGCCTGCTTCTGCTCCTCGGCCACGGCTCGGACGAGGAGCGGGTTGCCGCCGCTCGGCGCGTGGATGTCGGGTGCCTGGGCGGCGAGCGGGGGCAGGTTCCCCCCGTGGCGCAGCGCCCGGTACACCTCGCTCACGCCCCAGGGGCGCAGTCGCAGGCGCTGTAACCAGGGTATGTGCAGCAGCCTGCCACCGAGCCCGTCGGTGGCACGGGTCCCCATCAGCGAACTGGTGAGGACGTAGACGATGGGCAGGTAGCGGGTGTGGTGCACGGTCGAGACCAGGACGTCGAGCGAGGCCTCGTCCAACTCGTCCACGTCGTCGACGGCCAGCAGGAGCGGCCTCTGCTCCGTGACCTGCCGCAGGACCGGGACCACGGTGGGGACCGGGTCCCCCTGCTCCGTGCCGGTCTCCCATCGGCGCATGTCCCTGGTGAGCCGGTGCTGCGCCTGCTCGGGCAGTCCGGGTGTGCCGGCCAGCTGCCGCACGAGGTCGAGACGTGTCTCGGTACCGTGGCGCCGCCCGTTCAGACAGACGGAGGTGAACTCGTAGGAACGGGCTTTCTCCCACACGGCGTCCAGGAACGTACTTTTCCCGCAGCCCGCTCCGCCCTCGACGAGAAAGAGGCTTCTGGTTCCCGTGCGGCATTCCTGGAGGGCCGATTCAATATGGCCGAATTCTGCTTCTCTGCCGATAAGGTTGACGATCACAACAACACCCCGTTGACCGACCTGAGTACATCCGAGCGGTTCACGCTTCCGGCAACGCGGAAGCCGACATCGCGGGCAGCCCGATGACGACGCTGTCAGCCTGAGGGCCCGTGCGACGGGACGAAGAACACCGGAACGCCGTGGAACGGCAGCTCCCGGCGAGGACGCTGCGGTCGAAGATCACGCAGTAGTCGATGGCACCTGCATCACGAGTCACACCCCCCACATGAGCCCGCTTCACCACACCGGCACCGTAACAGGGTTCGGAGGGGGTGTCACGCCTTTGCAATCCCGCTCAGAGCAAAGCCGGCGAACCCCATGGCTCTTTCGATACTCGAGAAGCCCTTTACTGAAGCGGGCTCCCATGCCGGATTCCCAAATTCCGCTTCGCATCCGAAAATTGAGCACCTCACGGCACCGTTGCGCGGCACCCGGAACCGTTTCCCACCGGCCGGCAGCTGTCCGGTTCTCGTCGGTCCGCCCGGGGGGCCGCCGCCGGCACCGGGACCGCGGCGCGCGGACCCGTGGCGCCGGCGGTCCGGGGCGCGGGCCCGCACCTCCGGTCGCCGGCGGATCAGGACTGGGCCACGGCTGCGGGCGGTCTTCAGCCGTGGCCGGCGGTGTGCGCGCCGGCACGCCCGCCGCCGGGGACGGACGGGGGCGCGCCTTCTCCCCGGACTGTTCCGGCGTCCGGCCTCGTCCTCGGCGGACGGTGCCTTTCCGGCCACCCGCCGAGGCCTCCGGGCGCGTGCCGACGCCCCGGGGGCCGTGGGGCCGCACCGGGGCGTTCAGGGGGGAGCCTGCGGGGCCTGCTGCCGGGCCCTTGAGCCCCGGCTACCGCGCGGGGCCCACCTCGCTGAGGGCCGCCGGTGCGGGCTCTCCCGGGGGCGCGGGACGCCCCACCGGCTCCGCGGAACCGCGGTGCGCCCGCCGCCGCAGCGTCGCGAGGCGGGCCAGGACGTGGCGATCGAGCCAGGCCCGCATCAGGCGGTAGTCGGAGTCCCGCAGGATCGCCGTGTCCGCGGCCAGCATGACCAGGGCGAACGAGAACAGGCCCATGCCGAACATGATCCCCACGTGCATCACGGCGATGACACTGAAGACGAGCTTCCGGAACCAGGGCCGGGTGGAGAACACCGCGGGGACCGCGCAGAGCTGGGCCGCGATCGTCACGTACGAGGCGATCAGCGAGAGCCACATGTGCCCCATGAGCCAGGGGAACACCGACAGGTGGCTGTACTCGTGCACCCGGCTGATGTAGTAGAGGGCGGAGCCGTCCCGCCAGTGCTCGCCGGAGACCTTCCACAGCCCGGAGACCAGGTACACCATCGAGGTCTGCACCACGACCACCAGGGCGGCGCAGTTGTGGAGCGAATTGCCCAGTGTGGTGCGCCGGTTGCGCAGGGCCTCGCGACGGCGGACCCGGCCGCCGCGTGGACTGAGCCAGTAGTCGGTGGTGGTGAAGCACAGGAAGATGATCAGTATCTGCGCCAGGTTGTCCCCGCCGTCGAGGGTGGCGTAGTCCCGGGCGTTGAGGGACCACAGGAAGACAGCGCAGGCCACCGTCAGCGCCCGGCCGCCGTACACGGTCCACACCGCGGTGACCAGGATGCCGGCGTAGAAGACCAGGTTGAACCAGACCCGGCCATCGCTCAGGGCGTACAGGGAGAGGGGCCCGCCGTGCCCGGTGCGCGCGACGAAGGACTGGTAGCCGGAGACCGCGTCGGGCCCCCAGATCAGGTAGCGGACCTTGAAGTTGGTCAGGTAGGTGGAGAGCAGCGCGACGCCCATGCCGATGCGGACGAGCGAGAGGCCCAGCAGCCGCCGCTTCCCCGTGGACATGCGGTCGATGGCTCCGGCCACCCGGGCGGTCACGGTCACGGTCAGCCTCTCTCGTAGGGGGGAAGCCAACCGGAGTCGGCCACACGGACGACGGGCCCGTGTTCACCGGTGGCGGGGTCCGTCACGGGCGTGGAGGTGAAGAAGGCGCGTACCTCGGTGAATCCACCGGGCGGCGCGATCTCGTCACCGAGCAGGGTGACCAGGTACCTGACCTGCTTCAGGTCCTCCGACCAGAGCCCCTTCTGCGGCTCCGCCCCGGCGACCTTCCGGTAGACGAGTTCCTCGTTGTCCCTGGCCACCGAACTGGCCTGGTCCTGGGCCTGGGCCGTCGAGTCCTTCTTCGCGGACGCCCGCCGGCGGTTCACCGAGACCATGCTCCGGCCCAGCGAGTCGACGATCCTTTCCGCCCGGGCCCGGACGAAGGGGATCTGTCCCTTCATCTCGTACGCCTGGGTGAGCGAGAAAGGCTTCAAAGTGTGCTGCTTTCCGCCCTGGTCCCGGTAACGGATCTGGTACCAGCCCTCCAGATTCGACGTCGGAGGGGTGGGCGAGAAGAGCATCCAGTTCTGCACGAAATAGGGGTCGAGGGCGCCTGCCACGACCTTCCGGCTCTGGTCCCTCGGCACCGAAGCGGGCGCGTTGTACGCGGCTGTCAACACAAGATATGCCGCGGCGACCAGCGCCGGAAGCGCCAGGACGGTGCGGCGGAGATCGGCTCTCATCTGCTCCCTTTCCCTCGGTACTGGGAGAACCGGCCACGCGGGCCGCCACGGCCGCTCGCACGGCCGTGGCGGTCACTGCGTGCTCAGACGAGCGACGACATGATGTCGGCCAGGGCCGCGTCCCGCTGGGCCTCGGCCAGCGTGTCGTCCGAGGCGGAGGGCGAGGTGGTGCCGCTCTTGGCAGCGGTCACGCTGTGCGGCGCGGCCACCCCGGTCGGGGACGGCGCCGCGTTGGCCGGAGCGGCCAGAGCGAAACCGGCAACGGCGGCCGCACCGACGAACATGCCTGCAACGAGCTTCTTCCGCATTGCAATTCCTCACTCTTGTCTCTGACAGGAACGACGAGTTCGATACGATGCGGAACTCGCCGCGGTCGAGGCTGCCACGCACCCCGCCCCACCACAACGAAGTAACACCGTTGAATCTGCGGAGGAATGCACTCGCGGCCTCTTCCGGAAAAGTGACGCAATGCGCGGGAGCTGCGGTCTTTAGCGCCGGTTCAGCGGTGCGAAAGCTGCAGTGGAGATTGTGTTCAGCGCCGGCCCGGCGGCCGCGTCAGACCGGGTTTCGCGGTACGTCATTCACCGTTCCGACAGCCTTCAACACCGCACAGGAGCGCGACGGTTCCCCGCGAGCCGCGAAAGGAACGACGGGACAGCCCCCGACCGGCGCCAGGGGTCTTTGTGCGGTTCCGGTGCACCCGGCGGGCGCAACCGCCGGCGTGGCCGGGCGGCAGGGACCGCCCGGGTACGGGAGGGAGGCACGCAGCGACCGCGTGGCGTCCCCCGTGTGCCGTCAGCCGGATCCGGCCCCTCAGTCACCGCAACCTTCCCGCCCGGGCAGGTGCGACGGGCTCCTCACCGGGTCCCGGACCCGCCCCGCAGGTGGCGCAGCGCCACGGCGGCGGCGTTGGCACCGCACATGCCGTGCGTGCCGGCCCCTGGCGGGGTGGCCGCGGAGCAGAGGTACATGCCCGGCACCCCCGTGCTGTAGGGGTCGCGGCCCGGGCGGGGCCGGGCCAGCAGCTGGCGCACGGTGTTCGCCCCGCCGACGATGTCACCGCCGAGGTAGTTGGGGTTGTACGCCGCGAAGCCGCCCGGCGTGCGCACCACCCGGTCGAGCACCCGCTCCCGGAAGCCCGGTGCGAAGCGTTCGATCTGCCGCACGATCGCCTCGGTGGCGTCCCCGGCGTACCCGTGCGGTACGTGCGCATAGGTCCACACCGGGTGGACGTCGCCACGGGAACGCTGCGGATCGGCAAGGTACTGCTGCCCCACGAGCACGAACGGCCGCTCGGGCATGCGGCCGGCGCACACCTCGCGTTCGGCCGCCGCCACCTCCTCGTACCTGCCGCCGACGTGGACGGTGCCCGCCCGCCTGGCGGTCTCCTCGCGCCACGGGACGCCGCCCTCCACGGCGAAGTCCACCTTGAACGCGCCCGGCCCGTAGCGGTAGCGGCGGTAGGCGCGGGCCACCCGGACCGGCAGCCGCTCGCCCAGGATGTCGGCCACCGCCGAGGGGGCGAGGTCGAAGAGGACCGCGTCGGCCGGCGGGAGGTCGGCCGCCGACCGCACCCGCACACCCGTCTCGATCCGGCCGCCGCAGGCGGTGAGCGACGCGGCCAGCGCGTCGGTGATGGCGCGGGAGCCGCCGGCTGCCACCGGCCAGCCGTGGCGGTGTCCCGCCGCCAGGATCATCAGGCCGATGGCGGCCGTAGCCGGGTGGTGCAGCGGCCGGAAGGCGTGTGCCGCCACTCCCCCGAAGAGCGCGCGAGCCTGCTCCGACCGCCACAGTCCCGCCACGAGGGACGCCGGGAGCAGGGCCGGGACACCGAAGCGGGCGGTGCGCAGCGGGTGTTGCGGAAGGCGCAGCAGGGGTCCCATGAGGTCGTCGGTGAGTTCCTCGAAGCCTGCGGCGAGCGGCCCGAACATCGCGCGCCACGACCGCCCGTCCGGCCCGAGCCCCTGCGCGGTCCGCTCCAGCGAGCGGTACAGGACGCCGGCCCTCCCGGAGTCCAGCGGGTGGACGCAGTCGATTTCCGGAGTGCACCACCGCAGGCCGAACCGGTCCAGGTCCAGGGTCCGCAGGAAGGGTGACCCGACGGTGAGGGGGTGCGTGGCGGAGCAGTGGTCGTGCAGCAGACCCGGCGTCAGCTCGCTGGTGCGGGTGCCGCCGCCGATCGTGTCCGCCGCCTCCAGCACGGTGACCGCGACGCCTTCCCGCGCCAGCAGCACGCCGGCCGCGAGGCCGTTCGGTCCGCTGCCCACCACGACGGCCGTACTCATGGCACCTCCCTGGGGCGCCGGCAGGGGCCGGCACCGGTGAACAGGCCCGACTCCCACCGCGGCGGTCACGCGGGGGCCCCGTGGTGGCGCCCCCGCCGTCCGGCGGCACCGGGCACGGCGTCTCGCCTTCGCGCCCGTTCAGAAGGCGTCGACCGGAACGTACACTCCCCAGACCTCGCGCAGCAGGTCGCACACCTCGCCGACGGTGGCTCTCGCCCGCAGCGCCTCACGCATCGGGTAGAGCACGTTACCGGTGCCCTCCGCCGCCTTCCGCAGATCGGACAGGGCGGTCTGGACGGCGGCCGGGGAGCGGGTGGCCCGCAGGGTCGCCAGCCGCTCCGCCTGCCGGGCCTCGATCGCCGGGTCCACCCGCAGCGGCTCGTAGGGCTCCTCCTGGTCGGCGCGGAAGCGGTTCACCCCGACCACCACCCGCCGTCCGGCATCCGTGTCCTGGGCGATCCGGTAGGCGTTCCGCTCGATCTCCTCCTTCTGGTAGCCCTGTTCGATGGCCGCCACCGCACCGCCGCGTTCGGCCACCCGGCGCATCAGGTCCACCACCTCGGCCTCCACCGCGTCGGTCATCGACTCCACCGCGTAGGAGCCCGCGAACGGGTCGACGGTCGCCGTCACGTCCGTCTCGTACGCCAGCACCTGCTGGGTGCGCAGCGCCAGGCGCGCCGACTTGGCGGTGGGCAGCGCTAGTGCCTCGTCGAAGGAGTTGGTGTGCAGGGACTGCGTTCCGCCGAGGACTGCCGCCAGCCCCTGCACGGCCACCCGCACCAGGTTGACCTCCGGCTGCTGGGCGGTCAGCTGCACCCCCGCGGTCTGCGTGTGGAACCGCAGCATCAGCGACTTGGGGTCGCGCGCGCCGAACTCCTCCCGCATGATCCGTGCCCAGATCCGCCGCGCCGCACGGAACTTGGCCACCTCCTCCAGCAGGGTGGTCCGCGCCACGAAGAAGAAGGAGAGCCGCGGCGCGAACTCGTCGACCGCCATGCCCGCGTCGACCGCGGTGCGCACGTAGGCGACCGCGTCGGCCAGGGTGAAGGCGATCTCCTGCGCCGGCGAGGCCCCCGCCTCGGCCATGTGGTAACCGGAGATGGAGATGGTGTTCCAGCGCGGGATCTGTGCCCGGCAGTAGCGGAAGACGTCGGCCACCAGCCGCAGTGAGGGGCCCGGCGGGAAGATGTAGGTACCGCGGGCGATGTACTCCTTGAGCACGTCGTTCTGGATCGTCCCCGTCAGCCGGTCCGCGCTCACCCCCTGCTCCTCCGCCACCAGTTGGTAGAGCAGCAGCAGGGGGGCCGCGGGCGCGTTGATCGTCATCGAGGTCGACACCCGGTCCAGCGGTATGCCCGCGAACAGCACCCGCATGTCCTCGATCGAGTCGATCGCGACCCCCACCTTGCCGACCTCGCCGGCGGCCAGCGGGGCGTCGGAGTCGTGTCCCATCTGCGTGGGGAGGTCGAAGGCGACGGACAGGCCGGTGGTCCCCTGCTCGATCAGCTGCCGGTAACGGGCGTTGGACTCGGCGGCCGTGCCGAAGCCGGCGTACTGCCGCATCGTCCACGGCCTGCCGGTGTACATCGTCGGGTAGACCCCGCGCGTGTAGGGGTAGCCGCCCGGCTCCCCCAGCCGCTCGGCCGCCTCCCACCCGGCCAGGTCGGCCGGTCCGTACACGGGCTCGATGGGCAGTCCTGACTCCGATACGCCGGTCATGGGACGGGTACCTCCTGGGTCGTCGGGTGACCGGCGGTTGCTCCGGCGGTCTGCCGTACCGGGGTGTGCCGCCGCGGGCCGGTGGCGGCCCGCGGCGGGTGACGCGGCCGCTCAGCCCTCCGGCGTGCCGAGTTCGGCGTCGATGAAGGCGAACAGCTCGCTGGTGGAGGCCGACTGGAGCTGGTCCTCGACCCCTTCGGCGTCCGCCCTGGTGTCCCACTTCTCCACGAGTGAGACGAGGTGGCGCAGCACTCTGCTCCGGTCGGTGCCGGTCAGTTCGGCCGCCGCCATGTCCCGCTCGAAGAGGTCGAGGACGCCGAGCAGTTCCTCGGCCGGGTCCCCGCCACCGGGCAGGAGCTCCGCCAGCAGGTGCGCGGCGAGGGCGGAGACCGTGGGGTGGTCGAAGACGACCGTGGCGGGCAGGGCGATCCCGGTGGCTGCGGCCAGGCGGTTGCGCAGCTCCACCGCGGTCAGGGAGTCGAAGCCCAGCTCCTTGAACGCCCGGTCGTCGTCGACGGCGGCCGGGTCGGGGTAGGCCAGGACGGTGGCGACCTCGCTTCGCACCACGTCCCGGAGGGCGGCCGCCCGGTCGGCCGCGGGCTGGGCCGCCAGCCGGTCGGCGAGGGAGGGGCCCGCGGGCACGGCGGGGGCGGCGGCGGTGCGGCGCCGGACGGGGCCGGCCAGGGCCGTGAGCGAGGCGGGGAGGTCCGCCGCCTCCGCCCGCCGGCGCAGGGCGGCGTGGTCGAAGCGGGCGGGCACCACGGCCACGGCCGCCGCTCCCACGGCTTCGTCGAGCAGGGCCAGCGCCTCCGCCTCGCCCATCGCCACCACGCCGGCGCGCCGCAGGCGGGCGTCCCCCCGGGGGTCGAGCCGGGCCGCCATGCCGCCCGTCGACTCCCAGCGTCCCCAGCCCAGCGAGGTGCCCGCTGTGCCCTCGGCGGCGCGCCGCCTGGCCAGCGCGTCGAGGAAGGCGTTGGCCGCCCCGTAGCCCGCCTGGCCCGGGTTGCCGACGCTGCCGGCGAGGGAGGAGAAGAGCACGAAGGCCGACAGGTCGGCGCCGCTGGTCAGCTCGTGCAGATGCCAGGCGGCGTCGGCCTTGGGGGCCAGGACGGCGTGCAGGTCCTCGGGGGTGACGTCGTCCAGGGGGGCGTCGGCGGTCCGGCCCGCCGCGTGCACCACCGCGCTCAGCGGCTGCTGGGCCGGGACGGCGGCCAGCAGTTCGGCCACCTGTTCCCGCTGGGCGACATCGCACCGGACGATCCGGACCTGGGCGCCGAGCTGCTCCAGTTCGGCGGTGAGTTCCGCCGCGCCCTCGGCGTCGGGGCCGCGCCGGCCGGCCAGGAGGAGGCTGCGCACGCCGTGCCGGGTGACGAGGTGGCGGGCGACGGCGCAGCCGAGCGCACCGGTCCCGCCGGTCACCAGCACGGTCCCGGTGCCGAACGCGGGCCGCGGCAGCGCCAGCACCACCTTGCCCACGTGCCGGGCCTGCTGGAGGTGGCGGAAGGCCTCCGGTGCCTTCTCCAGCGGCCAGACGGTAAGTGGTGGCGGCGCCAGCTTTCCCTCGGCGAAGAGTGCGAGCACCGCGCGGAGCATCTCGGCGATGCGGTCGGGGTCGGTCACCGCGAGGTCGAAGGCCCGGTAGGTGACCCCGGGGTGCGCTGCCGCGACCTGCTCGGGGTCCCTGATGTCCGTCTTGCCCATCTCGGCGAACCTGCCGCCGGGCCGGAGCAGGCGCAGGGAGGCGTCGACGAACTCGCCGGAGAGCGAGTCCAGCACCACGTCCATCCCCTGGCCGCCGGTGGACCCGGTGAAGTGCTTCTCGAAGTCCAGGGTGCGCGAGGAGGCGTAGTGCGCTTCGTCGAAGCCCATGGCCCGCAGCGTGTCCCACTTGGGCTCGCTGGCGGTCGCGAAGACCTCGGCGCCCAGGTGACGGGCCACCTGCACGGCGGCGCCGCCCACACCGCCGGTCGCGGCGTGGATCAGCACCCGCTCACCGGGCCGGACGCCGGCGACGTCCACCAGGCCGTGGTAGGCGGTCAGGTACACGGTCGGGACGGCTGCGGCCTGCTCCCAGGACCAGCCCGCCGGCACCCGGGCCAGGCGGCGGTGGTCGGCCACGGCGGTGTCGGCGAACGCCGGCGCGAACAGGCCCAGCACCCGGTCCCCCACCGCGAGTCCGGTCACCCCCGGGCCGACCTCCAGCACCTCGCCGGCTCCCTCGCCGCCGAGGACGGCGGCGCCCGGGTACATGCCGAGGGCGACGAGCACGTCGCGGAAGTTGACGCCGGCGGCCCGCACGGCCAGGCGCACCTCGCCTTCGCCCAGGGATCGTTCCGCGTCGGGCGCGGGGTTCAGGGCGAGGCTCTCCAGGGTGCCGGTGCCCGCGCCGGCCAGGTGCCAGGGCCCCTGCGGCGGCGGGGCGAGGCGGGGGGTGTCGGCCGGCGCCACCAGGCGCGGCAGGAGCACCCGGCCGCCCCGCACGGCCAGTTCGGGCTCGACCGCGGTGAGCGCGGCGGCCACCGCCTGTTCCGGGGTGCCGCCGTCGACCAGTGTGAAGCGGTCCGGGTGCTCGGCCTGCGCGGAGCGCACCGCGCCCCAGAGCGCGGCGAGGGCCGGGTCGGGGGCGGGGTCCGCGGGGACCGCGGTCACCGCGCCCCCGGTGTGCACGAGCAGCCTCGCGGTGGCCGGCGGGTGCTCGCCCAGCCACTGCCGCAGGGCTGCCAGGGCCTCCGCCACGAGGGCCTGGGCCCGTTGCGGCGGGGTGCCGGAGGGCCCGGGTCCGGTGAAGGTGAGCACCAGGGTGTCCGGGCGGTCCGGGTCGCCGGCCGCGGCGGTGAAGGCGGCCGGGTCGCCGGCGGCCACCACCGTCCAGTCCCGGGCGGGCTCCGCCTCGCGGGGGCACGTCGTCCACTCCCAGCGGTGCAGGGGCGGCAGGGAGGGGCCGGCGGTGGGCAGGTGGTCCGGGAGCGGGCGCAGCCCGAGTTCCTCGACGGTCAGCACGGGGGCGCCGTCTGCGTCGGTGACGGCCAGGCGGTGGCCGCCGCCCGCCGGGGTCAGCCGGACCCGCACGCTGGTCGCTCCGGTCGCGTGCAGGGTGACGCCGCGCCAGGCGAACGGCAGCATGGGGGCCGGCTCCCGGCCGTCCTCGGTGGGGAGGAAGGCCAGGGCGTGCAGGCAGGCGTCCAGCAGGGCTGGGTGCACGCCGTGGCCCGCGGGCTCCAGCCCCTCGGGGAGGGCGACCTCCGCGTGGACCTCCTCGCCGACGCGGTGGCAGGCGCGCAGGCCGCGGAAGGCCGGGCCGTACTCCAGCCCGCCGGTGGCCAGGCGGTCGTAGAGGCCGGCGGTGTCCAGCGGTGTCCCTGCCGGGGCGGGGGCGGCCTGCTCGGGTGCGGGGGCCTGCTCGGCGGCGGTCAGGGTGCCGTCGGCGTGCCGGGTCCACTGCTCCTCGCCGCCCAGGTCCGTGGGGGCGGGCCGGGAGTGGACGGTCAGCCGCCGGCGGCCTGCGGGGTCGGGCGGGGCGAGGGTCACCTGCAGGTGTGTCTCACCCTGCGGGGGCAGCACCAGTGGTGCCTGGAGGACGAGGTCCTCGACGCGGTCGCAGCCGCCGCGGTGGCCGGCCTCCAGTGCGAGGTCGACCAGGGCGGTACCGGGCAGCAGGGTGGTGCCGGCCACCTGGTGGTCGGCGAGCCAGGGCTGGGTGCTGCGGGAGAGCGTGCCGGTCAGGACGAGGGTGCCGTCCTCGGCCAGGTCCAGGGCGGCACCCAGCAGGGGGTGCCCGGCCGGCCGCTGACCGGGTACGCCGCCGGTGGTGCGGCGCCCGGGCTGGAGCCAGTAACGGGTGCGCTCGAAGGGGTAGTTGGGCAGGCGGACCGGCTGGTCCGGGGTGCCGGGGGCGAGGTTCCAGTCGACGTCCACGCCGGCGGTGTGCAGGGCGGCCAGTGCCAGGGTGAACTGCTGGACGGGGTCCGTCTGCCGCCGGGCGGTCGCCAGGGCCAGGAGGTGCGGGTCGCCGTCGAGCACCTCGGCGGCCATGGGGGTCAGCACCGCGTCGGGGCCGAGCTCCACCAGGGCGGTGGCGCCCTCGGCGCGGAGGGTGCAGACGCAGTCGGCGAACCGCACCGGCTGCCGGACGTGGTCGACCCAGAAGCCCGGTGTCCGCATCTCCTCGGGGGACAGGGTGCCGGTGAGCGCCGAGACCAGTCTGCCCTGCGGCGCTGCGTAAGCCAGTTGCTCCGCCACCTGCCGCAGCGGCTCCAGCGCCGGTTCCATCAGCGGGGAGTGGAAGGCGTGGCTGACGGTGAGGTTCCGTGTCCTGCGTCCCTGGGCGCGGAAGTGCTCGACCACGGCGGCGCAGACCTCCTCGGCGCCGGACACCACCACGGAGCGCGGCCCGTTCACGGCTGCCAGGCCCGCCTGGTGCCGGTGGTCGGCAAGGAGCGGCGCCACCTCCTCCTCGGTGGCCTCCACGGCAGCCATGGCACCGCCTCGGGGCAGCTCCTGCAGGCACCGGCCGCGGGCGGCGACCAGTCGGGTGGCGTCGGCCAGCGGGAGCACGCCGGCGAGGTGTGCCGCCGTCAGCTCGCCCACCGAGTGGCCCGCCAGGAGGTCGGGGACGACGCCGTGCGCGGTCATCAGCCGGTGGGCGGCGACGCCGTAGGCGAACAGGGCGGGCTGGGTGTACGCCGTCTCGTTGAGCAGGGCGGCCTCGGTGGTGCCCTCCTCGGCGAACATGACCTGGCGCAGCGGCGTGTCGAGGTGGGGGTCGAGGTGGTCGGCGACCTCGTCCAGGGCGGTCGCGAAGGCGGGGAAGGCCTGGTAGAGGTCGCGTCCCATGCCGGGCCGCTGCGCTCCCTGGCCGGGGAGGAGGAAGGCGGTGCGGCGCGCGGAGGCGGCCTTGCCGACCACGGTGGCGGGGGTGGTGCGGCCCTCGGCCAGGGCGGCGAGTCCGGCGCGGAAGTCGGCGGGTTCCGTGCCGACCACGGCGGCCCGGTGGTCCAGGAGGCCGCGGGTGGTCAGCAGGGTACGGGCGACCCCGGCCGGTGAGTGGGCCTCCGTGGCGAGGTCGAGCATGCGGTCCGCCACCGAGCGGAGCCCGCCGGGGGTGGCGGCGGACAGCAGCCAGGCCACCGGCGCCGCGGCGGGTCCGGCGGGGCTCCGGGCCGGGTCGGCTTCCGGATCGGCTTCCGGATCGGACGGGTCGGTGGGGGCCTCCTCCAGCACCACGTGGGCGTTGGTGCCGCTGAGGCCGAAGGAGGACACCGCGGCCCGGCGGGTACCGGCGCCGCTCCACTCGCGGGCCTCGGTCAGCAGCTCCACGCCGCCCGGGGACCAGTCGACGTGGGTGGTGGGCCGGTCCACGTGGAGGGTGGCCGGCATGACGCGGTGGCGCATCGCCGCCACGGCCTTCATGACGCCGGCGACTCCGGCGGCGGCCTGGGCGTGGCCGATGTTGGACTTGACCGAGCCGAGCCACAGCGGCCGGTCGGCCGGCCGGCCCTGCCCGTAGGTGGCGAGCAGCGCCTGCGCCTCGATGGGGTCGCCGAGGGTGGTGCCGGTGCCGTGCGCCTCGACCATGTCGATGTCGGCGGGCCGCAACCCCGCGTCGGCCAGCGCCCGTTCGATGACCTGCTGCTGGGCGGGGCCGTTGGGGGCGGTGAGCTGGCTGCTGGTCCCGTCGGAGTTGACCGCCGAGCCCCGGATCACCGCCAGCACGGGGTGGCCGGCGGCGCGGGCCGCGGACAGCGGGGCCAGCAGCAGCGTCCCGGCCCCTTCGGCCCAGGCGGCACCGTCGGCCGAGTCGGCGAAGGAGCGGCAGCGGCCGCGGGGCGAGAGGCCGTGCTGGCGGCTGAACTCGACGAACGGCTGGGGGGTGGCCATCACCGTGACGCCGCCGGCCACCGCGAGCTCGCACTCGCCGGCCCGCAGCGCCCGGACGGCGAGGTGCAGCGCCACCAGGGAGGAGGAGCAGGCGGTGTCGACCGTCATCGTCGGGCCCTGGAAGCCGAAGAGGTAGGCGATGCGCCCGGAGGCGATGCTGCCGGCGCTGCCGGTGCCGAGGAAGCCCTCCAGTTCGGCGGGGGCGGGGCGGGCCTGTTCGGCGTAGTCGTTGTACATGACGCCGGTGAACACGCCCGTGGCCGAGCCGCGCAGCGACTGCGGGTCGATGCCCGCGTTCTCCAGCACCTCCCACGTCGTCTCCAGCAGCAACCGCTGCTGCGGGTCGGTGGCCAACGCCTCCCGCGGACTCATCCCGAAGAACGCCGGATCGAAGTCCGCCACCCCCTCCAGGAAACCCCCCTCCCGCACATAACTCGTCCCCGGATGGTCCGGGTCCGGGTGGTAGAGCCCCTCCAGGTCCCACCCCCGGTCCTCCGGGAAGGCACCCACCGCGTCCCTGCCCGAGGCCACCAGCTCCCACAACTCCTCCGGCGAGGACACCCCGCCCGGGAACCGGCACGCCATCCCCACGATCGCCACCGGCT
Source organism: Streptomyces sp. NPDC059740 (assembly GCF_042733155.1). Classification (NCBI taxonomy): domain Bacteria; kingdom Bacillati; phylum Actinomycetota; class Actinomycetes; order Kitasatosporales; family Streptomycetaceae; genus Streptomyces; species Streptomyces sp. NPDC059740. The sequence continues at coordinate 146,960 of NZ_JBHWGP010000015.1, forward strand.
CGCGGGACCTCGCCTCCTGCTCGCTCAGTTCCCGCCTGGTCTGGCGCAGTTCGTTGGTGGCGCGCTTGAGGTAGTCCCGGAGTCGGTCTTCGACGGCGCTCACATCAGCCCCTCAGTGGTCTTCGTGTCCGGTTCGTGCTGTGCTGCCGCCTGTGCCGGGCGGGTTCTCATCGGCCCAACTCGTCGTCGAGAAGGCTGAACAGTTCGTCGTCGGTGGCGCCGGAGAGGTCCGCGGCCGCCACGGCGGCCGGCTCGCTGCCGCCGTGCCAGGCCTTCAGCAGCGATTCCAGGCGGGCGCCGATCGCCTCGCCGGGGCCGCGGGAGCGGCCGGCGGGATCGAGTGCGGCCAGGGCGCTCTCCAGCCGGTCCAGGTCGTCCAGGAGGGCGGTGGCCGGGTCGTCCTCGGCGGCCAGCCGCTGGTCCAGGTGGTCGGCCAGGGCCGTGATCGTCGGGTGGTCGAAGAGCAGCGTGCTGGGCAGGGTCAGACCGGTGGCGCGGGCCAGGCGGTTGCGCAGTTCCACGGCGGTCAGGGAGTCGAAGCCCAGTTCCAGCAGGCCGCGCCGGGGTTCCAGGGCCGCGGGGTCCGGGTGGGCCAGTACGGCCGCGGCGTGTTCCCGGACGGTCTCGACGAGGATGCCGGTGCGTTCCTTCGCCGACTGCCCGGCCAGGCGCCGGCGCAGCCGGTCCCCGCCGGCGGCCGGTTCCCGGTCGGCCGTGCGGCGCGCCGGTGCGGTGCGTACCAGTCCCCGCAGGAGGGCCGGCAGGGCTTCCTCGCGGGCCAGTTGCTGCAGGGCCGCGGTGTCGAAGCGGGCGAGCGCCGGTGCCGGGTGGGGCAGCGCCAGCGCCGCGTCGAACAGTTCCAGGCCCGTCTGCGAGGTCATGGGCACGACGCCGCCGCGGGCGAGCCGTTCACGTCCGGTGTGGCCGAGCGTCTGCGTCATCCCGCTTTCGGCCTCCCACAGCCCCCACGCCAGGGAGGCGGCCGGCAGGCCCTGCTCGCGGCGGGCGGCGGCGAGTGCGTCCAGGAAGGCGTTGGCGGCGCCGTAGTTGGCCTGTCCCGCGTTGCCGACGGTGCCGGCGAGGGAGGAGAACAGCACGAAGGCCGACAGGTCGGCGGACCTGGTCAGGTCGTGCAGGTGCCAGGCCGCGTCGACCTTGGGGCGCAGTACCGCCGCGAGCCGCTCGGGGGTGAGGGCCGCCACCGTGGCGTCGTCCAGGACGCCCGCGGCGTGGACCACCGCGGTGAGCGGCCGGTCCGGCGCGATCTGGGCCAGGAGCCGTTCGAGGTCGGCCCGGTCGGCGACGTCGCAGGCCGCCAGGGTCACCTCGGCGCCCGCCGCGGTCAGTTCGGCACGCAGTTGCTCGGCGCCGGGCGCCTGGGGTCCCCTGCGGCCGGTGAGCAGCAGGTGGCGGACGCCGTACTCGGTCACCAGGTGGTGGGCCAGCAGCGCGCCGAGGGTTCCGGTGGCGCCGGTGACGAGCACCGTGCCCGCGCCGAACGCGGCCCGCTCGCCGCGGTCCTCGGCCCGGGTGCGGGCCAGCCGCGGTACGTGGACGGAGCCGTCGCGCACGGCCACCTCGGGTTCGTCCGAGGCGAGCGCCGCGGCGAGGCCGGCCCCTTCGCACCGGTCGGCGTCCACGAGGACGACGCGTCCGGGCTCCTCCGCCTGGAAGGCGCGCACCAGGCCGCGCACGGCGGCTCCCGTCAGGTCCGGGGCGTGCTCCCCCGGTCCGGCGGCCACCGCGCCGGTGGTCACCACGACCAGGCGCGACGGGGCGAACAGGGGCTCGGCCTGCCACTGCCGGAGCGTCTCCAGCAGCCGGGCGCAGGCGGAGTGGACCTCGTCGACCGGGTCGCCGTCACCGCCGGCCGGGGCGGGCAGCACGACGGCGGCGGGGGGTGTGGTCCCCGCTCGGAGGGCCTCGGCCAGGTCGGGGACGTCCCGGTAGCGCACCGCACCGGCCAGGTCGAGGTCGCCCACGGTGACCCAGGAGGGCTGCCCGCCGGAGGCGGTGCCGGGGCGGGCCTCCCAGGTGAGGACGGCCGGGGTGGTGGCCGCGGCCGCCCGCGCCAGCTGGTCGGCGCGGACCGGTCGGGTGGCCATCGAGGCGACGGACAGCAGCGGCTCGCCATCGGACCCGGTCATCACCAGGGTCCAGGCGTCGGGGCCGGTGGGGCTCAGCCGCACCCTGGCCCGGGCGGCGCCACTGCCGTGGAGCGCCACCCCGCTCCAGGAGAAGGGCAGGCGCAGCGTGCCGTCGCCCTCCTCCAGGGTGACGAGGGCCGCGGCGTGCAGTGCGGCGTCCAGGAGGGCGGGGTGGACGCCGAAGGGTGCCGCGTCGGCGGTCTCCGGCAGGGCCACCTCGGCGTACAGGTCCTCGCCGTCGCGCCACACCTCGCCCAGTCCCTGGAAGGCGGGGCCGTAGGCCAGGCCGTACCGGTCGAAGACGGCGTAGGCGTCGGGCGGTGTCGCCGCCCGGGCCCGGACCGGCGGCCAGGGGCCCGGCTCCGGCGCGGGGGCGGGCTCCGGGGTGCCGGTGAGCGTGCCGGTGGCGTGCCGCACCCACTGCGGGTCCTCGCCCGCGCGGGAGTGCACCGTCACCGGACGCATGCCGTCGGCGTCGGCCGCTCCCACCGTGACCCGCAGGTCGACGGCGCCGCGCTCGGGCAGCACCAGCGGCGCCTCCAGGGTGAGGTCCGCCACGCCGGCGGCGCCCGCCTCGGCTGCGGCGCGCAGGGCCAGTTCGACGAAGCCGGCGCCGGGGAACAGCAGCGTTCCCAGGACGGCGTGGTCGGCGAGCCAGCCGCCCTGTTCGGCGGTGACGCGGCCGGTGAGCACGGTGCCCTGTCCCTCCACCAGTTCCACGGCGGCGGTCAGCAGGGGGTGGCCGGTGCCGTCCTGGCCCAGGCCCTGGGCGTCGCCGACTGCGGGCGGCACCTCCAGCCAGTAGCGCCGGCGGTCGAAGGCGTACGTGGGCAGCGGGACCCGCCGGGCGGGGGTGGCGGGGAAGAGCCGTGCCCAGTCGACGTCCACTCCCCGGGTGTGTGCCGCGGCGAGTGCCAGCAGGAACCGCTCGGGTCCGCCGTCGCCCCGGCGCAGGGTGCCCAGGGCGGCGCCGGTTCCGTCCAGGGTGTCGCCGAGGGCGCCGGTGAGCACCGGGTGGGCGCTCATCTCCAGGAAGACCTCGTGGCCGGTCCCGGCGAGGGCGGTCACCGCCTCCTGCAGACGCACGGTGTTGCGCAGGTTCTCGTACCAGTAGCGGGCGTCCAGCGCGGTGGTGTCCGGCAGCAGCCGGCCGGTCAGCGTCGAGTGGAAGGGCACCTGGGCCTGCCGGGGGCTGATGCCGTGCAGCAGGTCGGCCAGCCGTTCCTCGAGGGCGGCCATGTGCGGGGTGTGGGAGGCGTAGTCGACCGGGATGCGGCGGGCGCGCACCCCGTCCTCCTCACACCTGGCGAGGAGTTCCTCCAGTGCCTCCGGGTCGCCGGCCAGGACGGTGGCGGCCGGCCCGTTGACGGCGGCCAGGTGCAGCCGTCCGGGCCAGTGGCCGAGAAGTTCGCCCGCGGCGTCCGCGGACAGCGGGACCGAGACCATGCCGCCGGTCCCGGAGAGTTCCGCCAGTGCCCTGCTGCGCAGCGCGACCACCTTCGCGGCGTCCGCCAGCGACAGGGCGCCCGCCACACACGCCGCCGCGATCTCGCCCTGCGAGTGGCCGACCACGGCGGCGGGTTCGACGCCCATGGAGCGCCACAGCGCCGCGAGGGAGACCATCACCGCGAAGAGGGCGGGCTGCACCACGTCCACGCGGTCCAGTCCGGGTGCTCCGGGGCGGCCGTGGAGGACGTCCAGGAGCGACCAGTCCACGTGCGGGGCGAGGGCTTCGGCGCACTCCTCGATGTGGCGGGCGAAGGTCTCGGAGCCGGCGAGCAGTTCGACGGCCATGCCTTCCCACTGCGACCCCTGGCCGGGGAAGACGAAGACGGGGCCGGTGGCCGGGCCCGCCGCGTGGCCGGTCACGGTGTGCGGTGCCTCGGCGCCGGTGGCGAGCGCCTCCAGCCCGCTGAGGCAGGTGCCGGCGTCCGAGGCCACCACGACGGCCCGGTGGGTGAGTGCGGGCCGGGTGGTGGCCAGTGCGTGGGTGAGGTCCGCGGGGTCCGTCTCGGGCTGTTCGCGCAGGGCGGCCCGCAGGCGCTCCGCCTGGCCTCGCAGCGCCGCCTCGGACCGGGCCGAGAGCAGCAGCGGCACCGTCCCGGTGAGCGGCGGGACACCGGCCCCGGTTGCCCCGTCCGCCTCGTGCGTCTCCTCCGCCCCGTCAGGTGCGGGCGCCTCCCCCACCGGGGACGCGCTCGGCGCGGGTGCCTCTTCCAGGACGAGGTGCGCGTTGGTGCCGCTGATGCCGAAGGCGGAGACGCCCGCGCGGCGGGGGCGGTCGCCGGCCGGCCACACCTCCTGCCGGGTCAGCAGGCGCACCGCCCCCTCCTCCCAGGGCACGTGGGGCGAGGGCTCGGTGACGTGGAGGGTGCGGGGCAGGGTGGCGTGCCGCATGGCCTGCACCATCTTCATGACGCCGGCGACTCCGGCGGCGGCCTGGGCGTGGCCGATGTTGGACTTGACCGAGCCGAGCCACAGCGGCCGGTCGGCCGGCCGCTCCTGCCCGTAGGTGGCGAGCAGCGCCTGCGCCTCGATGGGGTCGCCGAGGGTGGTGCCGGTGCCGTGCGCCTCGACGGCGTCCACGTCCGCCGGGGCGAGCCCGCCGTCGGCGAGCGCCCGCCGGATGACGCGCTCCTGCGCGGGACCGTTGGGGGCGGTCATACCGTTGCTGGCACCGTCCTGGTTGACCGCCGTGCCCCGGATGACGGCGAGCACCTCGTGGCCGCGGGCCCGGGCGTCGGAGAGGCGTTCCAGGAGGAGGACGCCCACGCCCTCGGCCCAGGCCGCGCCGTCGGCGTCGGCGGAGAAGGACCGGCAGCGGCCACGGGCGGACAGGCCCCGCTGTCGGCTGAACTCGACGAAGGCGGCGGGCGTGGCCATGACGGTGGCACCGCCGGCCACCGCGAGGTCGCACTCACCGGCCCGCAGCGCCCGGACGGCGAGGTGCGCGCCGACCAGCGACGAGGAGCAGGCGGTGTCGACGGTCACGGCGGGCCCTTCGAACCCGAAGGTGTAGGCGACGCGTCCGGAGGCGACGCTGCCGGCGCTGCCGCTCACCAGGAACCCTTCGAGGTCCCCCGGGATGTCCCGGACCCGGGAGGCGTAGTCGTTGTACATGACGCCGGTGAACACGCCCGTGGCCGAGCCGCGCAGCGACTGCGGGTCGATGCCCGCGTTCTCCAGCACCTCCCACGTCGTCTCCAGCAGCAACCGCTGCTGCGGGTCGGTGGCCAACGCCTCCCGCGGACTCATCCCGAAGAACGCCGGATCGAAGTCCGCCACCCCCTCCAGGAAACCCCCCTCCCGCACATAACTCGTCCCCGCGTGGTCCGGGTCCGGGTGGTAGAGCCCCTCCAGGTCCCACCCACGGTCCTCCGGGAAGGCACCCACCGCGTCCCTGCCCGAAGCCACCAACTCCCACAACTCCTCCGGCGAGGACACCCCGCCCGGGAACCGGCACGCCATCCCCACGATCGCCACCGGCTCGTCCACCGCGGTGCTCACCGCCGGCACGGGGAGGCCGGGCGTCGCACGGCCGGCCACGAGCCGCTCGCCCAGGTGGGCGGCGAGCGCCTCCGGGCTCGGGTGGTCGAAGACGAGGGTGGAGGCCAGCCGCAGGCCGGTGCGCCGGGCGAGGCGGTTGCGCAGCTCCACCGCGGTGAGCGAGTCGAAGCCGAGGTCCTTGAAGGCACGGGCGGTGTCCAGGGTGCCGGCCTCCCGGTGGCCCAGGACGGCCGCGGCCTCGGTGCGGACGAGGTCGGTCAGCAGACGCCGTGCCTGCTGCGGGTCGGCGTCCGCGAGGCGGGCGGCGAGGTCGCCGCCGTCGCCGCCGTCCTGGCGGCGGGCCGGAACCCGCACCAGCGCGGTGAGCACCCGCGGCAGGGCCGCGTCGGCCGCCAGCCGGCGCAGGGCGAACTCCTCGAACCGGACTGCGGCCAGGGCCGGTTCGGGATGCGGCAGCGCCGCGTCCAGGAGGGCCAGCGCCCGCTCGGTCGGCAGCGGGGCGACGCCGGACCGGGTGAGCCGCTCGAGTTCGGCGCCGTCCAGCCGGCCGGTGAGTGCGCTGAGTTCCTCCCACAGCCCCCAGGCCAGCGAGAGGCCGGGCTGCCCCAGGCCGCGGCGGTGCGCGGCGAGGGCGTCCAGGGCCGCGTTGGCGGCGGCGTAGGCGGCCTGGCCCGGGTTGCCCACGGACCCGGCCAGCGAGGAGTAGAGCACGAAGGCCGTCAGGTCGGCGTTGCGGGTCAGGTCGTGCAGGTGCCAGGCGCTGTCGGCCTTCGCCCGCAGGACCGCGGCCAGGCGTTGCGGGGTGAGGTCGCCCAGCATGGCGTCGTCCAGGACGCCGGCGCTGTGGACCACCCCGGTGAGCGGGTGCTCGGCGGGTACCTCGGCCAGCAGGTCGGCGAGTGCGCCGCGGTCGGCCACGTCGCACGCCCGCACCGTCACCCGGGCGCCCGCAGCAGTCAGTTCGGTCACCAGGCCGGCCGCTGCGGGTGCCTCGGAGCCGCGCCGGCTGACCAGCAGCAGGTCGCGGACGCCGTGCCGGGCGACGAGGTGGCGGGCGAGCGCCGCGCCGAGGGTGCCGGTACCGCCGGTGATCAGGACGGTCCCGCCGGGGCGGAACGCCTCGGTGGCCGCGGGTTCGGCCGCGGGTTCGGCGGGCACCAGGCGGGGCGCCAGGAGCGTCTTGCCGCGCCGGGCCGTCTCGGGCTCGCCCGAGGCGAGTGCGGCGGCCACGGCCTCGGCGTCGTGGCCGTCGGGGGCCGCGGGGTCGGTGTCGAGCAGGACGAAGGTGTCGGGGGTCTCCGCCTGAGCGGTGCGGACCAGGCCGGTGACGGCCGCGGCCACCGGATCGGCCACGGTCTCCTCGGGCCCGGTGCGGACCGCGCCGCGGGTGGTCAGGACCAGGCGGGTCTGCGGAAGGCGGTCGGCGGGCCAGTGGCGCAGGGTCTCCAGGACGCGTGCGGTCACGGCGTGCAGGTGCGCCACCGGGTCGGCGCCGGCGCGCGGGGGGCAGGGCAGGACGACGGCGGTGGGGGCCTCCTCACCGGCGCCGGCCGCGGCCACCAGGGCCTCCAGCGCGGCCCGGTCCGCCGCGGCGTCCTGCTCGGCGGGGAGGACCAGGAGACGCGGCGCCTCGACGGGGTCGTGCGGGGCGGCGGGGCTCCAGGCGGTCCGGTACAGGCCGCCGGCATCCGGCCGGGCCAGCGCCTGCGGGGAGACCGCGCGGGAGGCCAGGGCCTCCACCGTGACGACGGGGCTCCCGTCCCGGTCGGCGGCGGTGAGGACCACCTGGCCCTCGGTGTCCGTGGCCAGGCGCACCCGCAGTGCCGTGGCGCCGGTGGTGTGGACGCTGACGCCGCTCCAGGAGAACGGCAGCCGCAGCGCCTCCCGGTCCGCCTCCGGGGCGGCCACCACGCCCAGCGCGACCGGGTGGAGCGCCGCGTCCAGCAGCGCGGGGTGCAGGGTGAAGCCCACGGGGTCGGTGCCCTCGGCCAGTTCGACCTCGGCGAAGACCTCCGTGCCGGTGCGCCACAGTCCGCGCAGGCCCTGGAAGGCGGGGCCGTAGTCGTAGCCGCGCAGACCGAGGGCGTGGTACGGGTCGTCCAGCGGGACGGGCTGCGCCCCGGCAGGCGGCCAGGTGGCGGCCCACCCGGTGTCGGGCACCGGGCCGGGGCCGGCGGTCAGGACACCTGTCGCGTGGCGCCGCCACGGTGCGGCCTGCGCCGGGTCGCCCGTCTCGGGACGGGCGTGGAGGGTGCAGGTGCGGTTGCCGGTCTCGTCCTCGGGGCCGAGGACGACCTGCACGGCGGTGGCGTGGTCCTCGGAGAGGACCAGGGGCCGCTCCAGCGTGAGGTCCGCCACCCGCGGGCAGCCCGCCACCGTGCCGGCTGCGGCGGCGAGTTCCACCAGGGCGGTGCCCGGGAGGAGGGTGGTGCCGGTGACGGCGTGGTCGGGCAGCCAGGGCTGGGTGCGCGGGGTGAGCCGGCCGGTGAACAGCAGGCCCTGTTCGTCGCCGAGTTCCACGGCGGCCCCCAGGACGGCGTGGCTCACGCCGGTGAGGCCCGCCGCGGTGACGTCGCCTGCCGCCGGGACCTCCTCCAGCCAGTACCGCTCGTGCTGGAAGGCGTAGGTGGGCAGGTCGCACTGGACCGGCCGGTGGTGCGCGAGCAGCGCGGTCCAGTCCAGGTCGGCGCCGTGGACGTGGGCCTCGGCCACGGAGGTGAGGAAGCGGTCCAGGCCGCCCTCGCCGCGCCGCAGGGAGCCGAGGGCGAGGGCCGGGTGTCCGGCGTCGTCGAGGGCGGGCTGTAGCGCGCTCGCCAGGACGGGATGCGGGCTGCACTCGACGAACAGGGTGTGCCCGAGTTCGAGGGCGCTGCGGGTGGCCAGGTCGAAGCGGACGGTGCCCCGCAGGTTGCGGTACCAGTAGTCGGCGTCGAGGGTCGTGGTGTCGAGCGGTTCGCCGGTGACGGTCGACAGGAACGGTGTCCGGGTCGGTTGCGGGACGACGGGTGCGAGGGCGTCGAGTATCTCGCTGCGCACCTGTTCGACGTGTGCCGAGTGCGAGGCGTAGTCCACGGCGATGGTGCGCACCCGGTGCCCCTCGGCGGTGAGTTGCGCGCCGAACACCGCCAGGGCGTCGGGGGAGCCGGCCACGACCACGGCGTCCGGACCGTTGACGACGGCCAGCGACAGCCCGTCCGCGCGGTCGGCCAGCAGTTCCTCGACCCGCGCGGCGGGCAGGGCGACGGAGAGCATGCCGCCCTGTCCGGCGAGGGCGCGGATGGCCTTCGAGCGCAGGGCCACCACGCGGGCGCCGTCACGCAGCGAGAGGGCGCCGGTGACGGTCGCGGCGGCGATCTCGCCCTGCGAGTGGCCGATCACCGCGGCCGGTTCGACGCCGGTGGAGCGCCACAGCGCGGCGAGGGAGACCATCATGGCCCACAGGGCGGGCTGGACGACGTCGACGCGGTCCAGGCCCAGGGCGCCGGGCTCGCCGCGCACCACGTCCAGCAGCGACCAGTCGGTGAACTCTGCCAGCGCCTCGCCGCACTCCGCCATGCGCTGGGCGAACACCGGTGAGGTGGCCAGGAGTTCGCGGGCCATGCCCTCCCACTGCGCGCCCTGGCCGGGGAAGACGAACACCGTCCTGGCGGGGGTGGTGGCCTCGGCCACCGCGCCGGCGGCGGGCGTCTCACCGCGGGCCAGCGCGGTCAGGCCGGCCAGGAGCGCGGCGCGGTCGGCGGCGACGAGGACGGCCCGGTGGCCGAAGGGCTCGCGTCCGGCCAGGGTGTGCGCGACGTCCGCGGGCCGGGTGGTCTCGTCGGACGCCAGCCGGTCGCGGAGCGCCTCGGCCTGGGCGCGCAGCGCCTGTTCGGTGCGGGCCCACACAGGTACCGGGACGGGGGCGGCGGTGGCGTCGGCGTCCCGTCCGTCCGCCGCGGGCTCGGGGGAGGTCTCCGCGGGTTCGGGCTGTGGTGCGGCCTCGGGTTCTTCGAGGATGACGTGGGCGTTGGTGCCGCTGATCCCGAACGAGGACACCCCCGCCCGCCGCGGCCACTCACCCCGCTCCCACGCAACCGACTCCGCCAGCAACTCCACCCCACCCGAAGCCCAGTCCACATGCTCGGACGGCTCCTGCGCGAACAACGACCGCGG
>NZ_JBHWGP010000016.1:0-131764 GCF_042733155.1 Streptomyces sp. NPDC059740
CGCCAGCACCGGCCGATCGGCCGGTGCTGGCGCGCGCCGCCGTCCGGGCTCAGCCGGGCTGGGCCCCGGTGGCCACCGGGCGGCTCGCGTCCCTGGACCACTCACTCCACGAACCCACGTACAACGCCGCGTCGACGCCTGCGAGATGCAGTGCCAGCGCCTCCTGCGCGGCGGACACCCCGGAGCCGCAGTAGACCCCCACCTCCGCGTCGGGGGTGGCACCGAGGGCGGTGAAGTGTGCGACGAGGTCGGCGCGGGGGCGGAAGGTGCCGTCCTCGGCGACGGTCTGCATCGTGGGCGCCGAGACCGCGCCGGGGATGTGTCCGGCCACCTTGTCGACGGGCTCGACCTCGCCCCGGTAGCGCTCCCCCGCACGGGCGTCCAACAGCACCCCACGCCGGGCGAGTTGCGCGGCACCGTCGGCGGTGAGGGTGGGCAGTGAGCCGGGCCTGGGGGTGAAGTCCCCCGCCTGCGGGGCGGGCGTGTCGGTACTCAGGCGCCGGCCTTCCGCGGTCCATGCGGCGAGGCCGCCGTCCAGGACGCGCACGGCCGTGTGCCCGGCCCAGCGCAGCAGCCACCAGGCGCGGGCGGCGGCCCAGCCCTGCCCGTCGTCGTAGGTGATGACGGCGCGCCCGTCGCCGACCCCCGCCGCACGCATGGCGTGGGTGAAGACGTCGAGCGGCGGCAGCGGGTGGCGGCCCTCCTGGCCGGGTGGGCCCGCCAGTTCGCTCTCCAGGTCCACGTAGACGGCACCGGGCAGGTGCCCCTTCTCGTACTCGGGGCGGCCGGAGGGGCCGCCCATGCGGTAGCGCACGTCCAGGAGTACCGGGGGCGCCGTTCCGGCCAGTTCGGCTTCGAGTGCGGCGGGAGTGACGATCGCGTTCATGCGCCCATCTTCGCGCAAGCGGGGGTGCGCGGGCGGGCCGGTGTCGCGCCCGCTGCCCGGAGGTCGGGGCGGGGCTCGTCCACCGCCGCGCCCGGAGCAGCACCGCGCCCTCCCCCGCCCCTTCCTGTGGCCAAGGCCGTTCGAGGAGGTGCGGAAGAGGGCGGCAGGGTGCGGGTCAGCCGCCGTGCGCGGTGAGGGTGTAGCCCTCGGGACCCTCGAAGGAGAACATCGGCCCGAAGGGGCTCTGCGTCACCGGCACGAGGATCTTGACTCCGGCGGCGGCGAGCTGGTCGTGGAGCTGGTGCGCGTCCGCGGTGCGGAACCAGAGCACCATCCCGAGGCCGGGCCTCGGGGTTTCGTCCAGGTCGACTCCCGGGAGGGGTTCCCGGATGGCGAACGGAACCGGCTGGGTGTCGAACACGACCGCGTGCGGCGGGGAGACCGCGGCCCGCCGCAGGCCCAGGTGCTGCTCGCAGAAGGACGCCGCGGCGTCCACGTCGCGGACCTGCAGGGCGATGAAGTCGGGACCGTCTACGGCGACAGACACAGGCATTCCTCACTGGTGATGTCAGAACTTTGACATAGGAGAGGCTATGACCCCGGCACCTCTATGTCAAAATACTGACATGGACGAGAGCACGCCACAGCCGCCCGATCCCACGGCCGACGTCACCCGCCATGTGGGCTACCAACTCAAACGCGCCCAGGCCGCACTGCGCAGCGCCATGGACGGGGTCCTGCGCGAGCACGGGCTGACGGTGCCGCAGTACTCCGCTCTCGAGATGCTGGCCCTGCGCCCCGGCATGTCCAACGCCGACCTCGCCCGCGCGACCTTCGTCACCCGGCAGTCCGGCAACGTCGTCCTGCGGGGCCTGCAGGAGGCCGGGCTGATCACCCGCCCTGCCGACTCCGACCACGGCCGGGCCCGGCCCGCCCACCTGACCGAGGAGGGCCGGGCCCGCCTCGCCCTGGTGCAGGCTGCCGTCTACGCCGTGGAAGAACGCATGGTCCGGGCGGTTCCGCAGGAGCGTGTCACCGCGCTTCTCGCGGACCTCGACAGCATCGCGGTGGCCCTGAAGGGCTGAACCGGAGCGGGCCGCTCCCCCGCGCACCAACACGGCTCGGCGCCCGGTCGGCACAGGTGTTCACCGCCCGCCGGGGTGCCGTTTCACTCCGCGCCGGAGCGGGTGGTCGCGCTGCATACTGGCGAAGGTCACCGGGGCGTCCGCACGGCCGTCCCGGCGTGGGCCTGGCGAGGAGCGAGACGATGACGACCGAGGCGACCGCCGGTACAGCGGGTCGGCCCTGCTGGGTGAGCCTGCTGGTGCACGGGCTGGAGCCGGCGCGGGACTTCTACCGGGCCCTGTTCGGCTGGGAGTTCACCGAGGGCCCCGGCCAGTTCGGGCCCTATGTGCGGGCCACGCTGGGTGGCCGGGAGGTGGCGGGGCTGGGTGAGCTCCCCGCGGGCCGGCGGCTGCCCGTCTCGTGGACGCCCTACTTCGCCTCCCAGGACGCCGACGTCACGGCGCAGGCGGTGCGGTCCGGGGGCGGTACGGTCGCGGTGGGGCCGTTGGACGCCGAGGACCAGGGGCGGATGATGATCGCCGCCGACCCGCAGGGCGCCGTCTTCGGGGTCTGGCAGGGGACGGCGATGACGGGCGCCGCGGTGACGGGTGAGCCCGGCAGTGTGGCCTGGCACGAGCTGGTGACCTGGCGCACCGGCGCCAGCCGTCCCTTCTACACCCACGTCTTCCCCTTCGACACCGGGACGGTCGGCCCCGAAGGCGCTGGGGCGGGCGGCGGCGCGGCGGCGGAGGGCGGGTTCGACTACCTGACCCTGCACCTCGCGGGCCGCCCCGTCGCGGGCCTGTTCGGCGCCGGGGAGCGCCTGCCCCGCGGGGAGGTGCCCTACTGGAGCACGTACTTCGCGGTCGCCGACACCGACGTGGCGGTGCGGCGGGTCACCGAGCTGGGGGGACGGGTGCTGCAGGCCCCGCAGGACTCGCCCTTCGGGCGTCTGGCCACGGTGGCGGACCCGGAGGGCGCAGCCTTCACCGTGATCGAGGCCTGAGACCCCGCACCCGTCAGGCGCGGACCTCCAGCAGCGGCACGAGCTGCTCGACGGGGGTCAGGGAACCGTGCATGCCGACCATCGCGGACTCCCGGGGCTCGGTCTCGGAGGCGATGATCACCACGTCGGCGTGGGCGGCGGCCACCACATCACCGATCCGCTCCCGCACGCGGTCCTCGACCCGGGGGCCGAACCAGCCCGCGTCGATCGCCTCCTCGCGCCCGGCCACCCACATGCGGTCGCCCACGACCTCCCGCCACACGGCGAGGACGTCGGCGGCGGCACCGGGGTGGGCGTAGACGTGCCGGGCGCGGCCCTCGCCGCCCAGCATGCGTACACCGGCCCTCAGTTCCCAGTCCTCGTCGAAGTCGATGCGGTGCTCGTCGTCGAAGGGGACGTCGATCATGCCGTGGTCGGCGGTCACGTACAGCGCCGAGCGGGGCGGGAGTTGCTCGGCCAGCCGCTGCGCCAGCCGGTCGACGTAGGCGAGTTGGCCGCGCCAGGCGTCGGAGTCGACGCCGTGGCGGTGGCCGTTGCCGTCCAGGTCGGAGTAGTAGGTGTAGACCAGGGTGCGGTCGGCGGCGGCCAGCCGGTCGGCGGCCAGGTCCATGCGGTCCTCACCGGACAGCCGCCCGTGGAAGGTGCCGCCGCTGAGCGCCACCTTCGTCAGCGGGGTGGTGGCGAAGTCCGGCGAGGAGACCTGGCAGGTCGCGACGCCGGCCGCGTCGGCGAGCCGGAAGACGGTGGGGTGCGGCTGCCAGGCCGTGGGATCGGTCCACGGGTACCACCGGAGCTGGTTCATCAGTGCGCCGGTGGCCGGGTTCTGGGTGGTGTACCCGGCCAGCCCGTGCGCCCCCGGCGGCAGTCCGGTGCCGACCGAGGCCAGCGAGGTGGCGGTGGTGGAGGGGAACCCCGCGGTCAGCGGGGCCCCGGTGCCGCCCAGCGAGGACGGCAGCAGGGAGTGCAGGAACGGCGCGTCCTCGGGGTGGTCGCGCAGCAGCTCCCAGCCCAGGCCGTCGACGAGGAAGACGCAGACGCGGTCGGCCGGGACGAGGTCGAGGCCGGCGGTGAGGCCCGGCACCCCCTGACCCGCGGCGAGGGTCGGCAGCAGGTCCGCGAGCGAGCCCGAGCCGTAGCGCGGCAGGGGCGCCGTCGCGAGGTCCAGGGGCTCCGGCCACAGGTCGGAGGGGGTCGGCATCAGCGGGTGCCGGCCGCTGCGGTGGCCTCCGAGAGCGCCTGGGCGAAGGCGAGGGTCTGGCGCACCGTGTCGGGACCGTCGCCCGCCTCGCTGACCCGCAGCGAGAGGTCGTCCGCGGTGGCCGAGCCGGTGTAGCCGTGGTCGGCCTCGCAGTCGGGGTCGCCGCAGGTGGCGGGTTCGAGGTCGAGCCGGGAGACGGCGCCCCAGCCGATGGTGAGGACCACCTCGCGCGGCAGGGTCCCCGGTGTGTAGGACTCGGGGTTGGCCACGACCCGGCTGAGGACCACCGAGGAGATCCGGCCGATCTTGACCGACTCGGTGGAGGTGGTGGCGGACGGGGCGGCGGGGGCTGCGGTCGTGCCGCCCTCGGGGCCCTGCTCGTCGGTGTGGCTGACGATGAAGCGGGTCGGGGTGAGCACCAGCACGGTCACGTGCCGGCGCACCTCGTTGGCGTCGAAGGTGGTCTCCTGGTGCACCAGGTACGACACCACGGCTTCGCCGCCGACCGCGGTCTGCACCGCCTCGGACACGAGGGCCGGGTAGTAGCCGCTGCGCTCGATCGCCGTGCGCAGCCCCTGGGTCGTCGTACCGGTCTTAGCCATGCCGCCCATCCTACGGCCCGCGCACACCCCGGCCGCCCGGACCGCCGCCCCGGGCGGGAGCGGCCGGGGGCCGGGGGGCCGGGCGCTCGCGGGCGCCGCGCGTGCCCGGGGCCCTCCCCTGGGCACGGGCGGGCGCGGGCGGGCCGGGGTCTCAGTAGGCAGGCAGCCTGCGCGGCCCCAGGTCGGTGGTGGCCGGCGGGCGGGCCAGGCGGACGGCGGCGTCCAGGACGGCAACTCCGCGGGGGGCCACGACGACGGGTTCGAGGTCGACGCCCACCACCTCGGGGTGGTCGTCGACGAGGCGGGAGAGGCGCAGCATCAGCTCCTCCAGGGCCGTGGTGTCGACGGGCTCGGCACCGCGCCAGCCGAAGAGCAGGGGGGCGGCGCGCACCGAGCGGACCTGTTCGGCCACGTCCCGGTCGGTGGCCGGGATGAGGCGGTGCGCGGTGTCGCCCAGGAGCTGGGAGGGCGCGCCGGCCAGCCCGAAGGTGAGCACCGCCCCCGCCACCGGGTCGACGGCGGCGCGCAGCACGGTGTCCACCCCGCGCGGCACCATGGCCTGCACCACCGGGCGCAGTTCCCGGGGGGTGCCGAGGGCGGCGGTCATGTCGGCGTAGGCGCGGCGCAGTTCGTCCTCGCCGCGCAGGTCCAGGCGGACACCGCCCAGGTCGGCGCGGTGCCGCAGGTGGGGTGCGGTGGTCTTCAGCGCCACCGGGTAGCCCAGCCGCTGGGCGGCGGCCACCGCGGCGTCCGCGTCGGCCGCCGCCGGGGCGGGGCGCACGTCGATGCCGTAACGGGCGAGCAGGGCACGGCTGGTGGCCGGTGGCAGCGGGATCGAACGGTGCGGGTCGGCCTCGTCCACCAGGTCCGCCAGCAGCCGGGTGATGTCCTCCCCCGCGGCCGCTTCCTCGATGTCCTCGAACTCCGGGACCCGGCCGGGCACCGCGGCCTGGCGCCGCCACCGGGCGTACCAGGTCGCCTCGGCGAGGGCGCGCACCGCACGCTCGGCCGCCGGGTAGGCCGGGATCGTCACGGGGTGGCCCTCGTCGCGGGTGGCCAGGCAGGTGGCGAGCGCGTCCATGGCGAGGTGGGCCACCGCGACGGGCTTGGGTCCGCCGGCCGCGGTGCGCAGGGCGGCGGCCAGGTCGGCGCCCTCGCCCCAGGGGGCGGTGGAGGCGGGGTCGTGCGGGCTGAACTGCCCCTCGCCGACCCAGGGGATGGCGGTGACGACGACGGCGTCGCAGTTCTCGTCGGCGAGGGTGCGCCGCAGTGCCTGGTGGAAGTCCTCGGGGCTGGCCGAGGCGGCCAGGACGTGCGGCTGGAGGGGGCGGAGGCCCTCGGTGAGGCAGGAGTCGTAGGTGAGGAAGGCCAGCGCCTCGGAGTTGCCGATGATCGCCACCCGGGGCCCGGCGGGCAGCGGGCCGGCGGCGAGCAGCAGGCCCACGTCGATCAGTTCGGTGACGGTGTCGACGCGGATCACGCCGGCCTGCCGCATCAGCGCGGTGACCGTGGCGTCGGGGATGTGGCTGGTGGGAACGGCGTGCCCGGGCGGCGTCATGCCGTGGTGCCGGGCTCCCTTGGCGACGACGACGGGTTTGACGGCGGCGGTGCGGCGGGCGAGGCGGGTGAACTTGCGCGGGTTGCCGATGGACTCCAGGTAGAGGAGGACGACGTCGGTGGTGGGGTCGTCGTACCAGTACTGCAGGAGGTCGTTGCCGGAGACGTCGGCGCGGTTGCCCGCGGAGACGAAGGTGGACAGGCCGGCCAGCCCGCCGGGGGCGAGGCGGTGTGCGGGGTCGGTGGAGGCGGTCTCGCCGGCCCCCTCTCCCGGCTTGGGCCGGGCTGCGGCGTCCCGGGCGGGGGTGCGCCCGTCGGGGCCCGCGGCGGGGGTCTGGTCCTCCCCGGCTGCCGGGCGGGGCGGTTCCCAGGCGGCGGCACCGGCGGGCCCGCGGCGGTGCAGGGCGCTGAGGAGGGCGATGCCGATGGCTCCGGACTGGGTGAACAGCCCGATCCGTCCGGCAGCGGGGAGCAGGGGGGCGAGGGAGGCGTTCAGGCGCACTCCGGCGGCGGTGTTGAGGACGCCGAACGCGTTCGGGCCGATGAGCCGCATGCCGTGGGAGCGGGTGAGGCGCAGCAGTTCGCGCTGGCGGTCGCGGCCGGCGGGGCCGGTCTCGGCGTAGCCGGAGCTGAGGACGACCAGGCTGCGCACGCCGTGGGCACCGCAGTCGCGGACCACGTCCGGTACGGCGTCGGCGGGCACCGAGACGACGGCGAGGTCGACGGGTTCGGGGATCTCGCGCACCGACCGGTATCCCGGTACGCCCTCGGGTCCGGGGGTGCCGGGGTCTGCGGGGAAGGCGTGGTTGACGGCGTGGACCCGTCCGGTGAACCCGGCGTCCAGGAGGTTGCGCACCACCGTGCGGCCCACGCCGCCGGGCCGGCGCCCGACCCCCACGACGGCGACGGACTCCGGCGCGAGCAGCCGCTGCACGGCTCGGGCCTCGGCGCGCTGCTCCCGGCCGCGCATCACCGCCAGGGAGCGTTCGGTGGGTTCGAGGTCGAGTTCCAGCCGGACCACGCCGTCCTCGAAGGACCGCTTCTGGGTGTAGCCGGCGTCCGTGAAGACTTTGATCATCTTCGTGTTGGCCGGGAGGACCTCGGCGGCGAAGCGCCTCACCCCGCGTTCCAGGGCCACTGCGGCGACGTGTTCGAGGAGGGTGGAGGCGACGCCCCGGCCCTGGTGGTCGTCGCGTACGAGGAAGGCGACCTCAGCCTGGTCGGCGGTGTCCGCGGTGGCGGGCCGGCCGGTGTCGTCGATGCGGTCGTAGCGGACGGTGGCGATGAACTCGCCGCCCACGGTGGCTGCCAGGCCCACGCGGTCGACGTAGTCGTGGTGGGTGAAGCGGTGCACGTCCCGGTCGGACAGGCGCGGGTAGGGCGCGAAGAACCGGTAGTACTTCGACTCGTCGGAGACCTGCTCGTAGAAGGCGACCAGCCGCTCGGCGTCGTCCGGGGTGATGGGCCGGACGCGGGCGGTGCCGCCGTCGCGCAGGACGACGTCCGCCTCCCAGTGGGCCGGGTAGGCAGCCGGGTGTTCGGGGTCGGAGTCCGCCGCAGTCACCATGTGGCCAGCGTACGGGCAGCGGCCCGGCGGCGGCCCCGGACGCCCGGGGTGGGGGCGCGGGCGGTGCGCCCGGCCGGTCGGGGCCGCCCCCGGCCGGTGGGAATCGGCCGGTCGGACGTGGTAGAGGTGACACACCGGGACCCCTCGGGCGTCCCGGAGCTCGTGAGAGACTGGTCTAGACAACAGTATCGACCTGAAGGGCAGAACCATGGCTGAGCGCCGCGTCAACGTCGGCTGGGCCGAGGGCCTGCACGCCCGCCCCGCTTCGATCTTCGTCCGTGCGGCCAACGCCTCCGGCGTTCCGGTGACGATCGCCAAGACCGACGGCACTCCGGTCAACGCCGCCTCGATGCTCGCGGTGCTGGGCCTGGGCGCGCAGGGCGGCGAGGAGATCGTCCTCGCCTCCGAGGCCGAGGGCGCCGAGGCCGCGCTCGACCGCCTGGCCAAGCTGGTCGCCGAGGGGCTGGAGGAGCTCCCCGAGACCGTCTGACCTTCTGCCGGCCCCACCGGGGCCCGCGCCCGTACGGCCCCGTCCGGCCCCCGCCCCCCACGGCGGACCCACCGGACGGGGCCGTCGCCGTTGGCGGCACCGGCACCGTCCACGGGCGCGTCCCGGGTGTCACCGGCCGAGGCGGAAGCCGGTGGGCGTCGTCTCCGGGTCACCAGTGCGGAAAGGCTTTCCGGGAAGGTGCACGGAAAACGACGGAAAACGCACGCGGAGGAACAGGGAAAGGCGACGAGGAAGAGGAGGGAATGCACCGGTCGACGGGTGCGGAATTCTTCCGTTCAGCCCGGTGGAGCGCGCCGGCGATAGCGCGACCAGCCTCCTCGCGCACCAGCCGGGATTTCCCCGCGCTCCGGTTCCCCCACTGTGTATACGGGGCCTTTGTTAACTGCCGGAGCGTTCCGTGTTGACGGGGTGTTTCCCAGTCCGCACGGCCGGTCGGCGCAGGCGGTGGGCGGGCAGGGTGCGCTGGAGGTGGCAGGCCATCAGGGAGCGGGCGCGGGCGGCGTCGGTGCGCGCCACCGCGTCCACCACGGCTGCCGCCTCCTCCCAGGAGGCCAGGGCCCGGTACGCCGTCGCCGAGGTCCCCGGCCTGCGGCGCTCCTGGCGCGGCGGCGGGTCCGGCAACAGTTCCGGATCGACGGTGTACATCCAGTCGATCTTGCGGTGGAGCTGCACCAACAGGTCCGTCAGGGTGGGGGTGCCGCAGGCCTGGGCCAGCGTGCCGTACAGCCAGGTGTTCAGTCGTCGCAGGTCATCGGCGTGCCCGTGGCGTGCCTGCTCCCGTCCCAGCCGGACCAGCCCGCGCAGCACGTTGAGGTGGGCGGGGGTGCGGCGGGACGCGGCGCGGGCCGCGCCCAGCGGTTGCACGCTCGCCCAGAGGTCGAGGAGGTCGGCGGCCTCCTGCGCCGAGGGGTGGGCGACGACGGCGCCCGCGTGCCGGCGGGTGGTGACGAATCCCTCGGAGGCGAGGGTGCGCAGGGCCTCCCGTACGGGGACGCGGGAGACGCCGTACCGTCCGGCCAGCAGTTCCTCGATCAGGCGGCTGCCCTGCGGGAGGGCGCCGGAGACGATGTCGTCGCGCATGGCGGTGCACACGGTGTGCGCCCGGAGACGGTCCTGCATTTCTCACGCCCCCTCGGAAGATTTCTCCGAATGCCGCCGGACGGCACCATTCACCGAGGACTCTATTGGATCGCCGGTGCTCTTTCGAAGGCATGAGCCGCAGGACGGGCGATATTTGGCCGACACGCAGAGGAAAAGAGGCGGATTGCCGGCGAGTACCGGGGCGGGCGATGCGGCGGTGAGCGGGCGGGCGCCGGACGCACCCGCTGCCAGGACCTGGCGGGCCGGGTCCTGGCAGCGGGGAGCGCAGTGGGGGCGTGGGCCCACCGGGGTGGTCAGCCGCTGACCACCTTCACCTCGCCGATGCCCAGCGCCCGGACGGGCTCCTCGATCTGCGAGGCGTCGCCCACCAGCACGGTGACCAGCCGGTCCGCGGGGAAGGCCGCGACCACGGCGGCGGTCGCCTCCACCGTTCCGGTCTGCGCCATCCGCAGGTAGAGCTGCGCCTGGTGGTCGTCGGGCAGTTCCTGCTCGACCTGGTCCGCGAGCGTCCCGGCGACGGCTGCGGCGGTCTCGTAGCGCAGCGGGGCCACACCTACGAGGTTCTGCACCGCGACGTCCCGCTCGGCGTCGGTGAGCCCCTCGGCGGCGAGCGTGCGCAGCACCTTCCAGAGGTCCTCCAGCGCCGGGCCGGTGGAGGCGGTGTCCACCGAGCCGCTGATGGCGAGCATGGCCGCACCCTTGCCGTCGGCGCTGGAGTCGATGACCTGGCCGAAGGCGCGCACGCCGTAGGTGTAGCCCTTCTCCTCGCGCAGCACCCGGTCCAGGCGCGAGGTGAGGGTGCCGCCCAGGCAGTAGGTGCCCAGCATCTGCGCGGGCCAGACCCGGTCGTGGCGGTCCGGGCCGATGCGGCCGATGAGGAGCTGGGTCTGGACCGCACCGGGCCGGTCGACGATGACCACGCGGCCGGTGTCGTCGGCGGTCACCGGGGCCTTCGGCCGGGGCTCGGCCAGCGAACCCGTCCACGCCCCGAGGGTGCCGGCCAGCGCCTGCGGCAGGTCGATGCCGGAGAGGTCGCCGACGATCACGGCGGTGGTGGTGGCCGGCCGCACGTGCGCGCGGTAGAAGTCGCGGACGGCGGCGGTGTCGATGCGCTCCACCGTCTCCGCGGTGCCCTGGCGGGGGCGGGAGAGGCGGGAGTCGGCCGGGAAGAGCTCCTTGGACAGCGCCATGGCCGCCCGGCGTCCGGGGTTGGCCAGCTCGTGGGGGATCTCGTCGAGCCGGTTGCGCACCAGGCGTTCGATCTCGCCCTCGGGGAAGGCGGGGGCGCGCAGGGCGTCGGCGAGGAGGCCCAGGGCGTGGGTGAAGCGGGAGGCGGGCACCTCCAGCGAGACCCGGATGCCCGGGTGGTCCGCGCCGGCGTCCAGGGTGGCACCGCAGCGTTCGAGTTCGGCGGCGAACTCCTCGGCGTCGTGGCGGTCGGTGCCCTCCGACAGGGCACGGGCCATGATGGTGGCGACGCCGTCCAGGCTCTCGGGCTCGGCGGCCAGCGGCGCGACCACGTTGACCTCGACGGCCACGACCTGCTGGCCGGGCCGGTCGCAGTGCAGGACGGTCAGGCCGTTGGGCAGCGAGGTGCGCTCGGGCGCGGGGAACGCCCACGGCTTGGCCTGGCCCGCCTGCGGCTGGGGGTGCAGGGTCATCTGGGGGCTGACGGTCTCGGTCACTTGGCCGGCTCCTCTTCGGCGTTTCCCTGGTCGGCGGGGACGTCGGTGACGGTGGCGCCCTCGACCGCGTCCTCGGCTCCGGTGGCCTCGGTCTCGGTGGGGACGGTCGGTTCGTACACCAGCACCGCCCGGTTGTCGGGCCGCAGCCGTTCCCGGGCGACGGCCTGCACCTCCTCCGCCGTGACGTCGAGCACGCGCCCGACGGCGGTGAGGGCGAGCTGGGGGTCGCCGAACAGGACGGCGTAGCGGCACAGTTCGTCCGCACGGCCGCCGACGGTGGCCAGCCGGTCCAGCCACTCGCGTTCGAGCTGCGCCTGGGCGCGCTCCATCTCCTCGGGGCTCGGCCCCTCCTGCGCGAACCGGGCCAGCTCCTCGTCGACCGCGGACTCCACGGCGGCGACCTCCACCCCGCCGGAGGTCTTCACGTCCAGCCACCCGAGCGAGGGCGCACCGGACAGGCGCAGCAGGCCGAAGCCCGCGGCGACGGCGCTGCGGTCGCGGCGGACCAGGCGGTTGTAGAGGCGGGAGGACTCGCCGCCGCCCAGGACGGTCAGGGCGACGTCGGCGGCGTCGGCCTCGCGGGTGCCGTCGTGCGGGAGGCGGTAGGCGGCCATGAGGGCGCGGGAGGGCACCTCCTCGCGGACGACCTCGCGCAGTTCGCCGCCCATGGTGTCGGGCAGCGTGCCGTCCCGGGGCGGGCGCTTGGCGTCGTGGGAGGGGATGGAACCGAAGTACTTCTCGATCCAGGCCAGCGTCTGCTCGGGGTCGATGTCGCCGACCACCGCGAGGACCGCGTTGTTGGGCGCGTAGTAGGTGCGGAAGAACTCCTGGGCGTCCGCGAGGGAGGCGGCGTCCAGGTCGGCCATCGAGCCGATGGGGGTGTGGTGGTAGGGGTGGCCCTCGGGGTAGGCCATGGCCGTCAGCTTCTCGAAGGCGGTGCCGTAGGGCACGTTGTCGTAGCGCTGCCGGCGCTCGTTCTTGACCACGTCGCGCTGGTTGTCCAGCGACTGGAGGTCGAGGGCGGCGAGCAGCGAGCCCATGCGGTCCGCCTCCAGCCACAGCGCGAGCTCCAGCTGGTGGGCGGGCATGGTCTCGAAGTAGTTGGTGCGCTCGAAGCTGGTGGTGCCGTTGAGGGAGCCGCCGGCGCCCTGCACGAGTTCGAAGTGGCCGTTGCCCTTGACCTGTGCGGAGCCCTGGAACATGAGGTGCTCGAAGAGGTGGGCGAGGCCGGTGCGGCCCTTGACCTCGTGACGCGAGCCGACGTCGTACCACAGGCAGACCGCTGCGACCGGGGTCAGGTGGTCTTCGGAGAGCACCACGCGCAGGCCGTTGTCCAGCCGGTGCTCGGTCGCTGTGAGGCCGCCGGAGCCGGCCTGTTCGGTGGCCGTGTGACCCATGGGCATGGGGGTCCCTTCGATCCGCTGGTGATGTCCGTCAGTAATCGGTGTCATGTCTGGTTCATGCTGCGACCGCCGCCGGAGCGCCCTGCCTCCCGGTGGGAGGTCACGCAGTGGCACGTCCGGGACGGGTCGCGTGGTCGGTCTCGGTCGTCGTCACTGTATGCAAGCACGTCGGTCCGTGGCGAAGAATCCCCCCGGATCCGCCCGGCGAGGCGGGAAACCGCCCGGCCGCGTGCCCCTCGCGTACGCCGCGGTGACGTGCCCTGCGGCGGCCGGCCGCCCCCGCGCCGGCGGGGCCCGCGGGCCGCCCGACCCGGCCGCGTCCACGGGGCGTGGTCGGTGTTGTCGGTGGGGAGGTCCACAATGGTCGGCGTCAGTCCGTCCGATCACCCGGCGGTCCCGGCCCCCGCACCGCGTCGGGTGCCCGGCCCCGTGACCGCGACCGCCGAGTCCCGAACAGGCTGCCACCATCGGCAGCAAGCGAAGCGAAGGAGCCCCAGCCGCGATGGCCCGCCGCAGCACGAAGACCCCGCCTCCGCCGGACGACTTCGAGGAGCGCATCCTCGACATCGACGTCGTGGACGAGATGCAGGGCTCCTACCTCGAGTACGCGTACTCGGTCATCTACTCGCGTGCCCTGCCCGACGCCCGCGACGGCCTGAAGCCCGTGCACCGCCGCATCCTCTACCAGATGAACGAGATGGGGCTGCGTCCCGAGCGCGGTTACGTCAAGTGCGCGCGTGTGGTCGGTGAGGTGATGGGCAAGCTCCACCCCCACGGCGACGCCTCCATCTACGACGCGCTGGTGCGCATGGCGCAGTCCTTCTCGATGCGGCTGCCGCTGGTGGACGGCCACGGCAACTTCGGCTCGCTGGGCAACGACGACCCGCCGGCGGCGATGCGGTACACCGAGTGCCGCATGGCCTCGGCCACCTCGCTGATGACGGAGTCCATCGACGAGGACACCGTCGACTTCGCCCCCAACTACGACGGCCAGGAGCAGGAGCCGATCACCCTGCCCGCCGCGTACCCCAACCTGCTGGTCAACGGCGCCTCGGGCATCGCCGTCGGCATGGCGACGAACATGCCGCCCCACAACCTGGGCGAGGTCGTGGCGGCCGCCCGCCACCTCATCAAGCACCCCAACGCCGACCTCGACACGCTGATGAAGTTCGTGCCCGGCCCCGACCTTCCCACGGGCGGGCAGATCGTGGGCCTGAGCGGCGTCCGCGACGCGTACGAGAGCGGACGCGGCACGTTCAAGATGCGCGCCACGGTCGCGGTGGAGGACGTCACCCCCCGGCGCAAGGGCCTGGTGGTCACGGAACTGCCCTTCGCGGTGGGCCCCGAGAAGGTCATCTCCAAGATCAAGGACCTGGTGGGGCAGAAGAAGCTCCAGGGCATCGCCGACGTGAAGGACCTCACCGACCGGCAGCACGGCCTGCGGCTGGTCATCGAGATCAAGAACGGCTTCAACCCCGAGGCGGTCCTGGCCCAGCTCTACAAGCTGACCGCCATGGAGGAGTCCTTCGGCATCAACAACGTGGCGCTGGTGGACGGCCAGCCGCTGACGCTGGGCCTCAAGGAGCTGCTGGAGGTCTACGTCGACCACCGCTTCAACGTGGTGCGCCGGCGCAGCGAGTACCGCCGCGGGCGCAAGCGGGACCGGCTGCACCTGGTCGAGGGCCTGCTGGTCGCGCTGGTCGACATCGACGAGGTCATCCGCCTCATCCGCTCCAGCGACAACAGCGCGCAGGCCAAGGAGCGCCTGATCGAGCGGTTCGGGCTCAGCGAGATCCAGACGCAGTACATCCTCGACACGCCGCTGCGCCGGCTGACCCGCTTCGACCGCATCGAGCTGGAGTCGGAGCGCGACCAGCTCACCGACGACATCGAGAAGCTGACCGCGATCCTGGACTCGGACGCCGAACTGCGCAAGCTGGTCTCCTCCGAACTCGCCACCGTCGCCAAGAAGTACGGCACGCCGCGGCGCACCACGCTGGTGGAGTCCTCGGGCACCACGGTGGCCGCGGTGCCGCTCCAGGTCGCCGACGACCCGTGCCGGGTGCTGCTCTCCTCGACGGGGCTGCTGGCCCGTACCCCCACCGGGGACGTCACCTTCGCCACGGACGCCAAGCGGGTCCGCCACGACGTGGTGGTCTCGGCGGTGCCGGCGACCGCGCGGGGCGAGGTGGGCGCGGTGACCTCCGCGGGCCGGCTGCTGCGGCTGTCGGTGATCGACCTGCCGCAGCTCCCCGAGAACCTCACCGGCCCGAACCTCTCGGGCGGCGCGCAGATCTCGGAGTTCCTCTCCCTCGGTGACGACGAGCGGGTGCTCTGCCTGACCACGCTGGACGAGTCCTCGCCCGGCCTGGCGCTGGGCACCGAGGGCGGTGTGGTCAAGCGGGTCGTGCCCGACTACCCGGCCAACCGGGAGGAGTTGGAGGTGATCTCCCTCAAGGAGGGGGACCGCCTGGTGGGCGCCGTCGAGCTGCACACCGGTGAGGAGGACCTGGTCTTCATCACCAGTGAGGCGCAACTCCTGCGCTACCCGGCCTCGGTGGTGCGCCCGCAGGGCCGGCCAGCCGGCGGCATGGCGGGGGTGAAGCTGGGCGAGGGGGCCAGGGTGGTGTCCTTCCACGCCATCGATCCGGCGGCGGACGCGGCGGTGTTCACCGTGACCGGTGCGCACGGCACGCTGGACGACTCGGCCACCACGGCCAAGCTCACCCCGTTCGACCAGTACCCGCGCAAGGGCCGGGCCACCGGCGGCGTGCGCTGCCACCGCTTCCTGAAGGGCGAGGACCATCTGACGTTCGCCTGGGCCGGCCCCACGCCCGCCCGCGCGGCCGACGCCAAGGGCGGGCCGGTGCCGCTGCCGGAGGTGGACCCGCGGCGGGACGGCTCGGGAACGCCGCTGGCCAAGAACGTGGCCGTGGTCGCGGGACCGGTGTAGGAGGCCCCACATGCCTGCCGGCGGTCTGCCGGCAGGCATGTGGCGCAGGAGGCTCACCGGTGTGCGGCCGGTGGCGTCGGGACTGCTGTCCGTGAGGTGTGCGGGGCCTCTCGCGCCGGTGTGCGCGAGGGGCCCCGGGCCGTTCACCGGCGGATGAGGCCGAGCCCGGTGGCGGTGGCGACGGCAGCGGTACGGGAGTCGACGTCGAGCTTGGTGTAGATGCGGGCCAGGTGGGACTTGACGGTGCCTTCGGTGAGGTGCAGCCGCCGGCCGACCGCCTGGTTGGACAGGCCCTCGGCCACCAGCGTGAGCACCTCCCTCTCGCGGCGGGTCAGCGCGGTGCCGGGAGTGCGCAGCCGGTTCATCAGCCGGTCCGCGACGGTGGGGGCCAGCGCGGTGCGGCCCTGGGCGGCCGTGTGCACGGCGGCGGCCAGTTCCTCGGGCGGGGCGTCCTTGAGGAGGTAGCCGGTGGCGCCCGCCTCGATGGCGGGCAGGGTGTCGGCGTCGCTGTCGTAGGTGGTGACGACCAGAACGCGAGGGGCCCCGGGACGTGCGGTGATGGCGGCGGTGGCCTCGGCACCGCCCATCCCCGCACCGAACCGCAGGTCCATGAGGACGACGTCGATGTCTCCCTGGGCGGTGCGGGCGACGGCGGCTTCGGCGGTGGCGGCCTCGGCCACCACGGCGAGGCCGGGTTCGGTCTCCAGCACGGCGCGCAGCCCGGCCCTGACCACGGGGTGGTCGTCGGCGAGCAGCAGGCGGATGGGGGCGTCGGTCACGGGCGGTCCTCGGAGTCGGGGGCGGCCAGGGGAAGCCGGGCAGCCAGGGCGGTGCCGTGGCCGGGGGCGGCCACGAGGGCAAGGGTGCCGCCGAGCGCGTGGAGCCGGGCGCGCATGGCGGCCAGCCCGAACCCTCCGGCCTCGGGGTCCTGCGCGGGCAGGTCGTCGGGGTCGAAGCCCCGTCCGTCGTCGACGACCTCCAGCAGGACGTGGCCGCCGGGGTGGCTGAGGGTGATGTCCGCGGTGGTCGCCCGGGCGTGCCGGACGGTGTTGGCGAGGGCGGACTGGGCGATGCGCAGCAGCGCGACCTCGTGGGCGGTCGGCAGGGGCACCGGGGTGCCGGTGAGGTGGAAGCGCGCGGTGACCTGGTGGCGGGTGCTGGTGGTGGCGCACAGGCGCTGCAGCGCACCGGCCAGGGTGGTCCCCTCCAGGGCGGGCGGGCCGAGCGCGACGACGAAGCGACGCGCTTCGGCGAGGTTGTCGACGGCGGCCTGCCGGGCCTGCTCCACGTGGCGGGAGGCGTGGTGCGGGGCGTCCGGCAGGGCGCGCTCGGCGGCGCGCAGCAGCAGTTGGATGCTGGTGAGGCCCTGGGCGAGGGTGTCGTGGATCTCGCGGGCCAGACGTTCGCGTTCGGCCAGCACCCCCGCGGTGTGCTGGGCGCGGGACAGGTCGGCGCGGGCGGCGGTGAGCTCCTCGATCAGGTGTCTGCGGTGCTCGCTCTCCCGGTACAGCGCCTGGTAGCCCCACACCACCGCGACGGCGACGGCGGCGCCCAGCGCCGGTCCGATCGCCATCGCCGCGCTGAAGGAGCCCTGGTGCGCGGCGAAGCCGGCGACGGCCGCCGCCGCGGTGACGGCCACCGCGACCGGCCCGGAGCGGCGGGAGGAGAGGTGGAGCTGGAGGAAGTACAGCGGGAACGCCATCCACACCCCGTCGGCGGTGAGGACGAGCAGGACCAGCCAGGCGGCGCCCACGACGGCCAGCCACACCGCGGCGGCCCGCCGCGAGCGGCGGACGCCCGGCAGGGCGGGGCCGGCCGCGTAGGCCAGGGCGCAGGTCAGGGCGGCGGCGACCACGGCCCCGGCGTTCGGGCGGTGATCGACGACGGCCCGGCCGGCGGCGAGGGCCAGCAGGGCGGCGACCAGCAGGTGCAGGCACCAGGCGAGGGCGCGGGTGGTGGGGATCGGGGCGGGGGCGGCGGCGTTCACGATCCTTCCAGGTTAGGGACCCGGCCCGCCTCGGCGCTTCCGTCGAAAGTGACAACCCGGCTGCCGCCTTTCGGTGCGGAAACTGCCGCCCTGGGCCGGATGCCCGGCTGGGGGGTCGGGGGCGAGGGTGGGGACGTCCTTCTTCCCCACGTCAGAGAGCAGGCCGGAGCCGTGTTCGTCGCCTGGAGAGACCTGAGGTTCGCCAAGGGGCGGTTCGCCCTGATGGGGGCCGTCGTCGTGCTGATCACCCTGTTGGTCGGCCTGCTGTCCGGGCTGACGGCCGGGCTGGGCCGGCAGAACGTCTCCGCCATCACCGACCTGCCCGCGGACGAGATCGCCTTCGGTGCGCCGGGCCGCGGCGAGGACCTGTCCTTCTCCGGGTCGACCGTCACCGAGAAGCAGTGGCGGCGGTGGGCCGGGGCTCCGGGGGTGGAGAGCGCCGAACCGCTGGGCATCAGCACCACCCGGGCGACCGCGGGCGGCGCGAGCGCCGGGGTGTCGGTCTTCGGGGTCCGGCCCGGTTCGCGGCTGGTTCCGGGTGGTGGTGTGGACGGTGACCGGGTGGTGGTCCTGTCGGCCACCGCCGCCGACGACCTCGGTGTCGCGGCGGGCGGCACCGTCACCCTTGCCGGGCGGCACCTGAGCGTCCGGGCGGTGCGGGGCGACGCCTCCTTCAGTCACACCCCCGTCGTCTGGACGACCCTGGACACCTGGCGCAGGACCGCGCCCCCCACCGGCCGGACCGGTGGGCCGACCGCCGGCGTCATCGCGTTGACCACCGGCGCCGGCGCCGACCTCGCGGCCACCGACCGGGCGGCGGGCACCAGGACGGTCGCCCGGGACGCCTCGCTGTCCGCGATCGGCTCCTACACCTCGGAGAACGGCTCGCTGCAGCTGATGCGCGGCTTCCTCTTCGTGATCTCCGCGACCGTCATCGGCGCCTTCTTCACCGTGTGGACCATCCAGCGCAGCGGCGACGTCGCCGTCCTGAAGGCCCTCGGCGCCTCCACCGCCGGCCTGCTGGGGGACGCGCTCGGCCAGGCCGTCGTCCTGCTGGCCGGGGGCACCTTGATCGGCTCCGGTGCCGCCGCCGGCCTGGGGGCCCTCCTCGCCGGTTCGGCCGTGCCCTTCCTCCTCACGCCCGCCACCTTGCTCGTCCCGGCCGCCGTCATGGTGCTGCTCGGCGTGCTCGGGGCGGCCCTGTCCGTCCGCCGCATCACCTCCGTCGACCCGTTGACCGCCCTGGGGAGTGCCCGATGAGCCTGCACCTGACCGACGTCACCCTGACCTATCCCGACGGCGACTCCCGGCTGACCGCTCTGGACCGGGTGAGCCTGCGGGTGCCACAGGGGAGCGTGACCGCCGTCGTGGGTCCCTCCGGCTCGGGGAAGTCCAGCCTCCTCGCAGTCGCCGCCACCCTCGTCGCCCCGGACGCCGGGACCGTCACCGTCGACGGTGTCACCACCTCCGGCCTGTCCCGCGGTGAGCTCACCGCCCTGCGCCGCCGCAGCATCGGCGTCGTCTTCCAGCAGCCGCACCTGCTGCCCTCGCTCACCGCCGTCGAACAGCTCCAGGTCATGGCGGGAACCGGTGGTCGCGGCCCCCGGCGTGCCCGGGAGCGGGCCATGGCCCTGCTGGACGCCGTGGGCCTGGCCGCCCAGGCCCGCCGGCGGCCCCACCAGCTCTCCGGCGGCCAGCGTCAACGCGTCGGCATCGCCCGTGCCCTGATGAACGACCCCACCGTGCTCCTGGTCGACGAACCCACCAGCGCGCTCGACCACGCACGCGGCGCCGCCGTCGTCGACCTGCTCACCCGCCTCACCCACCAGCGGGCCGCAGCGACCGTGCTGGTCACCCATGACCGCACCCACCTGGCCGCGGTGGACCGGGTGGTCGAGGTGCGCGACGGGCGTCTGCGTCCGGGGGGCACGGGCTGACGGAGGTGGGAGGGGCCGGCGCGGCGGCGGCTCAGCCCGGCTGCCCGTCCCCGGCCGCCCCGGCCCCCTGGACGACCGGTGCCGCGGGCTCCCGGACGTAGCGCAGGACGCCCCACATCGAGCGGTCGTCGAGGTCGGCCGCGTCCGTTCCGGGCTCCGGGATCGCGGCTGCCGCCTCCTGCGCCGCCGGCTCCCGGGCGGACGGGCCGTCGTCCCGGCAGGCTGCCAGGTCGGTGTGGAGGGCCTCGGCGTCGACGCCGCTGCCGATGAGGACGAGCGCGGTGTGCCGCACCTCGTCCGGCTCCCACTCCCCGGGGTAGAAGCGGAGGAAGTCGCCGACGGCGTGCACGGTGAACTTCTGCCGGTTGCCGGGGACGTCGAAGTGGACGAAACCCTTGACCCGGTAGAGGCCGGCGGGCCTGCTGTCGAGGAAGGCCATGAGCCGGCGCGGGTCCATGGCCCGCTCGGAGGTGAACGACACGCTCTGGTAGGCCTCGTGCAGGTGCCCCGCGTGCGAGGCCTCGTCGGTCTGCTCGGCGGCGGCCTCCCGGAAGACGTCCTCGAAGGAGAGTTGCCCGGCCGTCCTCTCGCCGCCGGCCCCGGCTGCCCGGTCGAAGAGCAGCTGCGGGTCGACGCGGCCGTGCGCCGCCGAGACGATCGGGGTGCCCGGCACCAGCTCGGCCAGCTCGTCCGCGAGGGCGGCCCGCGGGCCCGGGTCGATCCGGTCGCTCTTGTTCAGGACGACGAGGTCGGCGACGCGCAGGTGCCGCTCGATCTCGGGATGGCGGGCGCGGGTGGCGGTGAACTCGGCGCCGTCCACCACCTCCACCAGCCCGCCGTAGACGATGCGGTCGTTCTCGCTGGCCAGCACCATCTTGATGATCTCCTGGGGCTCGGCCAGCCCGCTCGCCTCGATGACGATGACGTCGACCGCGGCGGCGGGGCCGGAGAGGAGGTCGAGGTAGTGGTCAAGTTCGCCTGCGTCCACCGCGCAGCACAGGCAGCCGTTGCCGAGCGAGACCATCGAGCCGACCTGCCCGGCCACCAGCATGGCGTCGACCTCGATGGCGCCGAAGTCGTTGACGACGGCCCCGATCCGGCTACCGGTGGTGGTGCGCAGGAGGTGGTTGAGCAGCGTGGTCTTGCCCGACCCCAGGAATCCGGCGAGGACGACGACCGGGATCTGCCGGTGGGACAAGGGTGCTTCCTCCAGTGCTGCCGGGATCGGCCGGGGCCCGCAGGGACGCACCGACCGCTGTCAACGGGGCACCGGCTGCGGGGCCGGCGGGCCGACGTAGCGCGCCGACGGCCGGATGATCTTCGCGTCCTGTGCCTGCTCCAGGATATTCGCGCTCCACCCCACGGTACGTGCGACGCAGAAGGTGGGGGTGAACATGGCGCGCGGCAGGCCGCACAGCTCCATGACGACGCCGGCGTAGAACTCCACGTTGATGTGCAGTTCCCGGCCCGGTTTGAGTTCGGCCAGCAGCGCCTCGGCGCGCTCCTCGACGTGGCGGGCGAAGTCGACGAGCGGTCCGCCGAAGCCGTCCGCCACCTCCTTCAGCAGCCGGGACCTGGGGTCCTCGGTGCGGTAGACGGCGTGCCCGAACCCCATGAGGCGTTCCCCGCCGGCCAGTTGTGCGCGGATCCAGTCGTCCGTGCGCTCCGGGGTGCCGATGGCGTCCAGGGCCTGAAGTGCCCGGCTGGGGGCGCCGCCGTGGAGCGGCCCGGAGAGCGCGCCGATCGCGCCGCACAGGCAGGCCACGAGGTCCGCGCCGGTGGAGGCGATGACCCGGCCGGTGAAGGTGGAGGCGTTGAAACCGTGGTCGACGGCGGCGATGAGGTACTGCTCGACGGCGCGGGCGTGCGCCGGGTCGGGTTCCTCGCCGGTCAGCATGTAGAGGTAGTTGGCGGCGTGCGAGAGGTCCTCGCGCGGCGCCACGGGGGTCAGGCCCTCACCGAGCCGGTGCAGGGCGGTGAGCAGGGTGGGGACCATCGCGCAGACGGCGAGGGCGTCGGCGCGCCGGCTTGCCGGGTCGCTGTCGTAGAGCGGGCGGGTCCCGGCCGCGGCGCCGACCAGGGAGAGGGCGGTGCGCAGGCCGGCGAGGGGGCCGCTGCCCGCTCCGGCGCGGGCGAGCGCGGGGAGCGCCTGGCCCACCGCCTCGGGGAGGTGGCGGAGGGCGGCGGTGCGTGCGGTGAAGTCCGCGAGCTGCTCTCCGTCCGGCAGGTCGCCGTGGAGCACGAGGTGCCAGACCTCCTCGAAGGTCCGGGTGCGGGCCAGCTCCACGGCCGAGTACTGGCGGTAGTGGTAGAAGCCCTCCTCGCCTCGGACGTCGCCCAGCTCGGTGTCGGCGACGACTACGCCGGCGAGTCCTCGCGGGGCTCGGAGCGGGGCCGGGGTGCGGGTGTCGGTCGTCTGGAGAGGCATCGCAGTCCTTCCGGTCGCGGCGGCGGGCTGTCGGGGGCGGCGGACCCGGAGCCCTGCGGTGCGGGCACCGCCGGAGTGCGCGGCGCCACTGAGATC
The DNA here is from genome assembly GCF_042733155.1 of Streptomyces sp. NPDC059740. Classification (NCBI taxonomy): domain Bacteria; kingdom Bacillati; phylum Actinomycetota; class Actinomycetes; order Kitasatosporales; family Streptomycetaceae; genus Streptomyces; species Streptomyces sp. NPDC059740. The sequence continues at coordinate 21,983 of NZ_JBHWGP010000016.1, forward strand.
GACTGTCCGTCGGCCATCAATCATTGTCAATGTTGATTGACTTGAATCAACATATGGAGCCGGTTACGGTGAGCGGCATGACGGACCCCGAGCACGCGGACGCACCGCGCCTGACCACGCAGGAGGCGGCCCGGCGGCTGGGCGTCAAACCGGAGACGGTGTACGCCTACGTCAGCCGGGGCCAGCTCAGCAGCCGGCGGGTGCCCGGCGGCCGGGGCAGCACCTTCGACGCCCGCGAGGTCGACGCCCTCGCCCACCGGTCGGCCCAGCGGGAGCCGGCCCGCAGGAGCCCGGAGCTGGTCTTCCGCACGGCCGTCACGCTGATCGAGGACGACCGCTGCCACCTGCGCGGCGTGGACGTCACCGCCCTCGCCCGCCACCGCACCTTCGAGGAGGTGGCCTGCTGGCTGTGGACCGGCGAGCCGCATCCGGGAGCGCGCCTGACCTCCCCGGCCACAGCCCTGCGGGCGGCCCGCGCGGCGGTCGCCGCCCTGCCCGTGGGCGGCGGGCCGGTCGACCGGTTGCAGGCGGCGGTGACGGCCGCGGCGGCGGCCGACCCGTTGCGCTTCGACCTCTCCCCCGGGGCGGTGGCGGGCACGGCCCGCGCGCTGCTCCCCGTCCTGGTCGACGCGCTGCCGGCGGTCGCGGAGAACGCTCCGCCACCGGACGCCTCGGCGCCCCTGGTGGAACGCCTGTGGCCGAAACTGACCTCCCTCGCGCCACACGCTGCCGGGCTGCGGGCGCTGCAGGCCGCCATGGTGCTCCTGGTCGACCACGACCTGGCCGCCTCCACGCTGGCCGCCCGCGTCGCCGCCTCGGTACGCGCCCACCCCTACGCGGTCGTCTCGGCGGCGCTCGGCGCGCTGGACGGCCCCCTGCACGGGGCCGCCAGCGGCTCGGCGCACGGGATGCTGGTGGCGGTGGGAGAGCGCGGAGCGGGCGAGGTGGTCGCCGAGCACCTCCGGTCCGGCCGACCGGTCCCGGGGCTCGGGCACCGCGTCTACCGGGGCGAGGACCCCCGGGCCGTCTGCCTGTTCGCCCTGCTGGCGGACGACCCGCGGGCGGCGGCACCCCTGGCCGCGGCCCGCGAGGTGGTCGAGACGGCCTCGCGCGACTCCGGCCTGCACGCCAACGTCGACCTCGCGCTGGCGGTGCTCACCGTCGCCTACGACATGCCGGCCACCGGCGGCGAGACGCTGTTCGCCCTCGCGCGGACGGCCGGGTGGATCGCGCACGCCGTGGAGGAGTACCGGGAGAGCCCCCTGCGGCTGCGGCCCGCCGGGCGGTACGAGGGCCCGCGCCCCCCGCAGCCGCTGCCGTGAGGGGCACGGCCACGACGGCCGGGGCCGGCCGGGTCGGGCTGCGGCCGGGCGGAGGAACCCGCCCGCCCGCGGCCCCGTGAGGTGGCGGCGCGGCGGGAGTGCTCGGCCCGCGCGGGCCGCGAGGGTTCAGGCCCGGAGCCAGACCGCGGTGTCCCGCGGCAGCCGGCCCTCCTCCGTCAGCGGGCCGCTGGCCAGCAACACCCGGGTGTGCACCGGTAGTTCGGCGGGCTCGGTGGAGAGGTTGACCACGCACATCAGCCCCTCCGGGCGGCTGAAGGCGAGAACGGCGGCGTCGGACGGCAGCCACCACAGGCCGCCGTCGCCGAACCCGGGCTCCCGTTGCCGCAGCCGCAGGGCGGTGCGGTACAGGGAGAGCATCGAGTCGGGGTCCGCCTCCTGCCGGTCGACCGCGTACGCCTCCCAGCCCGCGGGCTGCGGCAACCACGTCCCACCGTCCGGGCCGAAGCCGCAGTTCGGGGCGGCGGCGGCCCAGGGCAGCGGCACCCGGCAGCCGTCCCGGCCCGGGTCGGTGCCACCGGAGCGGGCGTGCATGGGGTCCTGGATGTGTTCGACGGCGAGCTCCACCTCCGGCAGGCCCAGCTCCTCGCCCTGGTAGAGGTAGACCGAACCGGGCAGCGCCAGCGTCAGCAGGGCGGCGGCGCGGGCGCGGCGGGTGCCCAGCGCCAGGTCGGTGGGGGTGCCGAAGGCCTTGGCCGCAAAGTCGAACCCGCTCTCGGCACGGCCGTAGCGGGTGACCGTGCGGGTGACGTCGTGGTTGCACAGCACCCAGGTGGCGGGGGCGCCCACCGGGGCGTGCTCGGCCAGGGTGCGGTCGATGGAGGCGCGCAGTTCCGCCGCGTCCCAGGGGCGGCTGAGGAAGTCCATGTTGAACGCGGTGTGGAGCTCGTCGGGGCGCAGGTAGCGGGCGAAGCGTTCGGAGTCCGGCAACCAGATCTCGCCGATGAAGACGCCGTCGTACTCGTCGGCCAGGCGCCGCCAGGACCGGTAGACCTCGTGCAGCTCGTCCCGGTCGACGAAGGGGTGCGGGTCGACGCCGACGGTGAAGTCGGGCAGTTCCGGGTCCTTGAGCAGCAGACCGGCCGAGTCGATGCGCACACCTGCCGCGCCGCGCTCGAACCAGAAGCGCAGTACCGCCTCGTGCTCCTCGCGCACCGCGGGGTGCGCCCAGTTGAGGTCGGGCTGCCCGGCGGCGAACAGGTGCAGGTACCACTGGCCGTCGGGCAGCCGGGTCCAGGGCACTCCCCCGAACTCCGAGACCCAGTTGTTGGGCGGCTGCGAGCCGTCCGGGCCGCGGCCCTCGCGGAAGTGGAAGAGTTCGCGCTCGGGGCTGCCGGGGCCGGCGGCGAGCGCGGCCCGGAACCAGGGGTGCTGGTCGGAGATGTGGTTGGGGACGATGTCGACGATGCTGCGCAGGCCCAGCCCGCGCGCCTCGGCGATGAGCTTCTCCGCCTCGGCGAGGGTGCCGAAGGAGGGGTGGATGGCGCGGTAGTCCGCCACGTCGTACCCGCCGTCGACCATGGGTGAGGCGTACCAGGGGCTGAACCACAGCGCCTGGACGCCCAGTTCCGCGAGGTAGGGCAGGCGGGCGCGGACGCCGGCGAGGTCCCCGGTGCCGTCGCCGTCGCCGTCGGCGAAGCTGCGCAGGTACACCTGGTAGACGGCGGCCGAGCGCCACCACGGGGCGGCCGTGGTCTCGGCGGCGGGGGCGGGTGCGGAGGAGGTCTGTCCCACGGTGGTGTGGCCTTTCGGTGCGGTGACCGGAACGCGAGGCGTGGTCGGGGCGCGGTGGCCCTGCGGCCTCATCCCTTGGTGGCGCCGGCACCGATGCCGGCGATGATGTGGCGCTGGAAGACGAGGAACAGCGCGACCATGGGGATGCTGGCGATGACCATGGCGGCGATCAGGACGGACAGCGGGGTGTTGAGCGCGAGTTGCACCAGCGCGACGCTCATGGGCTGCTGGTCGGTGTCGGAGAAGACCATCAGCGGCCAGAGGAAGTCCTGCCAGACGGCGACCAGCGCGAAGATCGAGACGACGCCGAGCACCGGCCGGGACATCGGCAGCAGGACCGACCACAGCGTGCGCAGCGGACCGGCCCCGTCGATGGCGGCGGCCTCCAGCACGTCCTGCGGGATCTGGTCGAAGAACCGCTTGAGCAGGTAGAGGTTGAAGGCGTTGGCGACGGCCGGCAGCCAGATCCCCAGCGGGTCGTTGAGCAGGGAGGTGTGGAGGAACGGCAGGTCGGCGACGGTGAGGTACTTGGGGACGACGAGGGCCTGCGCCGGCACCATGAGGGTGGCCAGGATGGCGCCGAGCACGACCTTCCCGAACGCCGGCCGCAGCTTGGAGAGCGCGTAGGCGGCGGCGGTGCACAGCACGATCTGCAGCAGCCAGGCGCCGGCCGCCTGCACCACGGTGTTGAGCAGGTGCTGGGAGAGGTTCATGAAGTTCCAGGCCTCGACGTACTGGCCCGGGTGGAAGGAGTGCGGCACGAGCGTCGGTGGTGACTGGACGAGTTCGTCCGGGGACTTCACCGCGCCGGCGACCATCCAGTACACCGGGAAGAGGAAGGCCAGCGCGAAGGCCAGCACCACGGCGGCGAAGACGAGCCAGTAGAGGATCTTCCCGCGGCGGCGGGCGAGGGCCAGGGGGGAGACGAGGGTGCGGATCGCGTACGGCTGGGTGGTCGCCATCGGCGGCGCTCCCCCTTTCAGTCCTGGTTGGAGCGGGTCAGTCGCAGGTAGAAGGCGGAGAAGACGCCGAGCAGGAGCAGCAGCATGACGCTGAGGGCGCAGGCGCCGCCGAAGTCGTTGTAGAGGAAGGCGTACTTGTAGATCAGGTACAGCACGGTGACGGTGGAGTTCTCCGGTCCGCCGCCGGTGATGACGAAGGGCTCGGTGAAGATCTGCATAGTGGCGATGATCTGGAGCAGCATCAGCATCAGGATGACGAAGCGGGTCTGCGGGACCGTGACGTGGCGCACCCGTTGCAGCAGGCCCGCGCCGTCGAGTTCGGCGGCCTCGTACAGCTCCCCCGGGATGCTCTGGAGCGCGGCCAGGTAGATCAGTACCGTGCCGCCCATGTTGGCCCAGGTGGCGACGATGACGAGGGAGACCAGCGCGGTGTCGGAGCCGTTGGACCAGTTGGAGGTGGGCAGGTGCAGGAAGCCGAGCACCTGGTTGGCCAGGCCCGCCCCCGGGTCGTAGAACCACTTCCACAGCAGCGCGCTGACCACCGGCGGGATCATCACCGGCAGGTAGACCACGACCCGGAAGAAGGCCCGGGCGTGCCGCAGTTCGTTGAGGACCAGGGCGGTGAGGAAGGGCACGGCGAAGCCGAGGAGCAGGGCCAGCGCGGTGAAGGTGAGGGTGTTGCGCCAGGCCGCCGCGAACTCGGGGTCGGCCAGGATGCGGGTGAAGTTGGTGGTGCCGACCCACTGGGGCGGTGAGCCGGGGGTGAACTTCTGGAAGGAGATCACCACGGCCCGGACCGCGGGGTACCAGGAGAACAGCGCGAAGCAGAGGACTCCACCCGCGAGGAAGGCGTAGGCCCGGGCGTTGTGCGCCAGGGCCCGGCGCAGGCGTCCGTCGCCTGCGGGGGCCGCCGCCCGGTTCCGCGTGGGCGGGGCCGGGGCGGCGGGGGCGGGACGTGCTGCCAGGGAGGCCTTCACCGTGCTCAGCCTCGCGCCAGGATGCCGTCGATCTTGCTCTGGGCGTCCTTGAGGAGACCCGCGACGTCGGCGTCCTGCTTGGTCAGGACGGCGGAGACGGCTCCGTCGAGGACCGAGTAGATCTGCTGGGCCTGCGGCGGCTCCAGCTTCATCGCCAGCTCGGCGTTGCCGTCCAGGAAGGACTGGTAGTTCGCCACGGGCACGTTGGCGGACGCCTTCTTCAGCTGCTGGTCCTTGGCGTCGGCGGCGCCGGTGAGCAGGCGGGGTTCGGGCAGGCCCACCGGTCCGCCCTGCTTCTTGCTGCGGGCGTAGTTGCCGACGTACCCCTGGCCGGGGGTGAGGAAGTTGTACTCGATCCACTTCAGGCCGGCCTTGATCTGCTGCGGCGTGGCCTTCTTGTTGAACATGTACCCGTCCCCGCCGGCGAGGGTGCCCTTGCCGCCGGGCATGGGGGCGAGGGCGAGGTCGGCGTACCTCCCCTTGAACTGCTTGACGATGAGCGGGACGTTGTCGGGTGCGGCGAGGTACATGCCGAGCTTCCCCGCCCCCATCATCTGCTGGACGTCACCGATCACCAGCAGCTGCTTGCTGCCCATGCTGTCGTCGTGCCAGCGCATGTCCTTGAGGTTCTGCAGCACCGCCCGGCCCTGGGCGGAGTCGACCCGGGCCTTCTTGCCGTCGGCGCTGACCACCGAGCCGCCCTGGGAGTAGACCTCGGCGGTGAAGTGCCAGCCGCCCTGGTTCTGGGCGCTGTAGTCGGCGTACCCGACGTAGCCCTTGCCGAGGCCGGCTATCGCCTTGGCCGCCTTGCGGACCCCCGCCCAGGTCGTCGGGGGCTTGTCGGGGTCGAGTCCGGCCTTGCGGAAGAGGGCCTTGTTGTAGAGCAGCCCCATGGAGTAGTTGGTGCGGGGGACGCCGTAGATCTTCCCGTCGACGGTGTAGACGTCCCGCAGGCGCTTGTCGATCGCCTGGTAGGCGGGCATGTCCTTGACGTAGGAGGTGATGTCCGCGGCCTGGTTGATGCCGACCACGTGCCGCACGTCGGTGAAGTACGTGTAGAAGACGTCCTCCATCTGCCCGCCGGCGAGCTTGGCATCGAAGGTCTTGGGGTCCTCGCAGGGGAAGGCGTCGTGCGGGACGACGTCGACGCCCTTGTTCTCCGCCTCGAAGGTCTTCACGTCGGCGTCGAAGTTGCGGCGGTCGACGGCGGCGGTCTTCGGCGGTTGGCAGTTGACGGTGATGGTGGTCGCACCGCCCGCCTGGGAGCCGCCGCCGCCGGAACCGCAGGCGGTGAGCGCCACCGTCGAGGCCAGCGTGGCAGTGACGGCGATCGCGGTGAGGCGGGATGTGCGGAACGCGGATCTGGTCATCGGTGGGCCCCCTCTGGGCATGCTGCGTGGTCGCCCGCAGGTGTCAGCTGGGGGCGCGCACACTCAACCACCGCAGGCAGCGCCGCGCAATATCTCGCGCATGATGAGAAAATAATCGACAGACCTGCGCGAGGCGGTTGCACCACACCGCCGTCCGCGCGTCAGGCGCCCCGGGGCTGCTCCGGCGCCTGGGCGGTGGAGCCGCGGACCACCAGCTCCGGCTCGAAGAGCAGTTCCTCCGGCGACATCGCCTTGCCCCCGATCTGCAGCGCGAGCAGGTCCACCGCGGCCCGGCCCATCGCCTCGATCGGCTGGCGCACGGTGGTGAGCGGCGGCTCGGTGCAGCTCATCAGCGCCGAGTCGTCGTAGCCGACCACCGACAGGTCGCGCGGCACGCTCAGGCCCCGGCGGCGGGCGGCCCGCACCGCGCCGAGCGCGAACTGGTCGCTCGCGCAGACCACCGCGCTCACCCCCCGCTCCAGCAGGCGGGTGGCCGCCGCCTGCCCGCCCTCCAGCCCGAACATGGCCCGCTCCACCAGCGCCTCGGGCAGGTCGGCGCCGATCTCGCGCACGTGCCGCAGCGCCGCCTCGTGCCGGCGCCGCGAGGGCACGTGGTCGCTCGGCCCGAGGATCAGCCCGATCCGCTCGTGCCCCAGGGAGACCAGATGGCGCCAGGCCTGCTCCACCGCGACCGCGTCGTCGCAGGAGACCCCGGGGAAGCCCAGGTCGGAGATGGCCGCGTTGATCAGCACCACGGGGATCTGCCGGTCGGCCAGCAGACGGTAGTGGTCATGGGGCTGGTCGGCCTGGGCGTAGTTGCCGCCGGCGAAGACCACCCCGGAGACCTGGTGCTGGAGGAGCAGGTCCACGTAGTCGGCCTCGGTGACGCCGTTCTTCGTCTGGGTGCACAGCACCGGCGTCAGTCCGAGCTGGGCGAGCGCGCCGCCCACCACCTCGCCGAACGCCGGGAAGATCGGGTTCTGGAGTTCGGGCAGCACCAGCCCGACCAGCCGGGCACGCTCCCCCCTCAGCTGGGTCGGGCGCTCGTAGCCGAGCACGTCCAGGGCGCTGAGCACCGACTGTCGTGTGGTCTCGGAGACCCCGGGCTTGCCGTTGAGAACCCGGCTGACCGTGGCCTCACTGACCCCCACCTTCTTCGCCACTTCCGCAAGTCGTCGCGTCATACACGCAACCCTAGTGCAAGTGACGCAAGTGGCTTGCAGTGCGTCGGGGAGCGAGCGGGGCAGCCGGAACCGCTCGGACTCTCCGCGCCGGCTCCGGCCCGGCCCCGCACCGGGCGGCGCCCCCTCGCTCGCCTTCCGCGCCCGACCTCCCTGCGAGCCCTCGGTACCCTTCGAACGGTTCGCAGCTGCGAGCAGCCACCCCACAGGGCAGGGAGCGGAAGGAGACCCGGGACGGTGACATCCACCCCACGGCGGCGGGCCGTCCCCGGACGACGGCACCAGGAGGAGGGCACGGCCGCCACCGGACGCCCAGGCACCTTCCGGTGGCGCAGCCCGTGGCCGCGCCGGGTCTTCTCCCAGGTGTTGCTGGTGCAACTGCTCATCGCCGCGGGGGTGACCGCCCTGGCGACGGGCCTCTTCCTCGCTCCGCTCAGCGACCAGCTCGACGACCAGGCGATGCGCCGCGCCCTGGCGGTGGCGCAGACCACGGCCACCCTGCCGGGCCTGGACCGGGCCCTGCGCGAGGGCCCCCCGAGCCCGCACGGCCCCGTCCAGCGGGCCGCGGAACGCGTCCGGCACGCCACCGGCGCCGGGTACGTGGTGGTGATGGACCGCCGCGGGGTGCGCTGGTCCCACACCGACCCGCGCCGCATCGGCCACCGCGTCTCCACCGATCCGGCCGCCGCCCTCGCCGGGCACGAGGTGATGCAGATCGACCAGGGCACCCTGGGGCGCTCCGCACGGGGCAAGGTGCCGCTGCGGGACAGCTCGGGGCACGTCGTCGGTGCGGTCTCGGTCGGGATCGCCTACGACAGCGTGCGGGCCCGGCTGCTCGCCACCGTCCCCCAGCTCCTGGCCTACGCGGGAGGCGCACTGGCGGCGGGTGCGCTGGCCGCCTGGGCCGTCTCCCGCCGGTTGCAGCGCCGCACCCACGACCTGGCCTTCTCCGACATCTCCTCGCTGCTCGCGGAACGGGAGGCCATGCTGCACGGCATCCGCGAGGGCGTCGTCGCGCTGGACGGTGCGGGCCGGGTGCGTCTGGTCAACGACGAGGCGCGCCGCCTGCTGGAGCTGTCGGGGGACGCGGTCGGCCGCCCGCTGGCGGACGTCCTGCCCGCCGGACGCACCGCCGACGTGCTCTCCGGCCGGGCCGACGGCTCCGACCTGCTCGCCGTCAGCGGCCGCCGGGTCCTGGTCGCCAACCGGATGGCCACCCAGGACGGCGGCGCGGTGGTGACCCTTCGTGACCGCACCGAGGTGGAGGGGCTCGGGCGGGAACTGGACGCCACCCGTGGCCTCATCGACGCGCTGCGGGCCCAGGACCACGAGCACGCCGGACGGCTGCACACCCTCCTGGGCCTGCTCACCCTCGGCCTGTACCAGGAGGCCGAGGAGTTCCTCGACGAGACCGTCGGCGTGCACCGCGCCACCGCGGAGCAGATCACCGAGCGCGTGCACGACCCGTTGCTGGCCGCGCTGCTGGTGGGCAAGGCCACCGTCGCCGCCGAGCGGGGCGTCAGCCTCCGGCTCGGCAGCGGCACCCGCCTGCCCGACCGCCTCGTCGACCCCAGGGACGTGGTCACGCTGGTGGGCAACCTGTTGGACAACGCGCTGGACGCGGCCTCGGGGGCACACGGCGCACACCGCGCGGGCCACGTGGAGGCGGAGATCCGCAGTCGGGGCCGAGACCTCGTGGTCCGGGTGGCGGACGACGGACCGGGGGTCCCCGACACCGCCCGCGAGAAGATCTTCACCGAGGGCTGGACCACCAAGCCTCCGCCCGCCCACGGCCGCCGCGGGATCGGGCTGGCACTGGTGCGCTCGCTGACCGAGCGCTACGGCGGCACGGTCGAGGTCGGCGAGCGGCACGGCGGCGGCGCCCGCTTCACCGTCACCCTGCCCGACGCGCTGGTGGAAAGGGGCACGGCAGCGTCCGCGGCCGGTGCGCCCGGCAAGGACCCGGTTCCCGGAGCGGAGGAGTGGTGAGCGAGCACGCACAGGCCCCCGGCGGCGAACGTCCCGGCCTGGAAGTCCTCGTCGTGGACGACGACCGGGCGGTGGCCCGGGTCCACGCGGCGTACGTCGACCGGATCGAGGGGTTCCGGGTCCGGGCGGTGGCCCACACCTGCCAGGAGGCGCTCGCCCTGCTGCGGAGCGAGCCGGTGGACCTGGTCCTCCTCGACCACTACCTGCCCGACGGCGACGGCCTCGACCTGGTGGCGCGGATCCGGCGGCAGGGCGTCGAGACCGACGTGATCATGGTGACGGCGGCCCGGGACGTGGCGACGGTGCGTGCCGCCATGCGCCTGGGCGCGCTGCACTACCTCGTCAAACCCTTCACCTTCGCGGACCTGCGCGCCAGGATGGAGGCGTACGCACGGCTGCTGGACGCCTTTGCCCTGGGCGACCGCGCCGAACAGTCCGAGGTGGACGCGTTGTTCGGCACCCTGGGCACCGCGGGCGCCCCCACCCTCCCCAAGGGGCACTCCACAGCGACGGCGGACCGCGTCACCACCGTGCTGCGCGCAGCCCCCGAGCCGCTCTCCGCGCAGGCCGTCGCCGAACTGGCCGGCGTCAGCCGCCAGACCGCCCAGCGCTACCTCAAGCTGCTGGAGCGCACCGGGCGGGTCCGCCTCAGCCTGCGCTACGGGGAGACCGGACGCCCCGAGCACCGGTACGCGTGGGTGTGAACCCGCGGCGGGGCGCCGGGCGTCGCGGTCGGGCGCCCGGGCCGGTCAGGCGTCCGGTCCGGTCAGGCCGTGCCGGTAGGCGTAGCTGACGGCCTGCGCCCGGTCCCGGACCTGGGCCTTGGCGAAGATGTTGTTGATGTGCGTCTTCACGGTGGCGACCGAGACGTGCAGCCGCCGGGCGATCTCGGTGTTGGTCAGCCCCTCCGCCACCAGCCGCAGCACCTCCACCTCACGGGCAGTCAGCCCGTCCGGCACCTGCGGCTCCTGGACGGCGGGCTGCGCGAGGCGCTCCAGCAGGCGGCTCTGCACGCCGGGCGAGAGGCCCGCGGCACCGGCCAGGACGTCGTCGATGGCCCGCACGATGTCCTCGGCCTCGGCGTCCTTGGTCAGGTAACCACGGGCGCCTGCCTGGAGGGCGGGGAAGAGGGAGTCGTCGTCGGCGTAGGTCGTTAGGACCACCACCTGGGTGCCGGGGTGTTCGGCGCGGACCCGCCGGGTGGCCTCCACGCCGTCCAGACGCGGCATGCGCAGGTCCATCAGGACGACGTCCGGGGCGAGTTCGGCCACCAGCCGCACGGCCTCCTCGCCGTCACCGGCCGAGCCCACCACCTCGATGCCCGGGAGCAGCCCGAGCAGCATCACGATGCCCTCACGCACCACCGTCTGATCGTCCGCCACGACCACGCGCCTGCTCATGCCGGCAGCCTCATCCGCACTGTGAACCCGTCCTCCCCGGGGCCGCACCGGAGCGTCCCGCCGAGCAGTTCGGCGCGCTCCCGCATCCCCACCAGACCGTACCCGGAACCACTGCCGCCCAGTTCGGCCGGGACCGCCTCACCCACCGAGGTGGCCCCCGTGTCGGAGACCTCCAGCTCCACCTCCCGCTCGCCGTAGGTGAGGCGGACGGTGACGAGGGCGCCGGGGGCGTGCTTGCGGACGTTGGTGAGGGCCTCCTGGGTCACACGGCGCACGGTGAGGTGGGCGTCCGGTGGCAGTGGCCGCACGGTGCCGGCGAGCACCAGCGTGACGCCGTCCGCGTCGGTGAGCCGCCGCAGGTGGTCCTCCAGCGGCTCCACGTCACCCCGCAGCGCCGACAGCGCCTGACGGGTGCCGTCCAGCCCCTCCCGGGCCATGCGGCGTGCCGAGACGACGCGCTCCCGCAACTGCTCCCGGTCCTCCTCCAGGTTCTCGCTGCGGTCCAACAGCAGCCTGGCCGCTTCCAGATGGACCAGCTGTGCGCTGAGGCTGTGTGCGAGGACGTCGTGGATCTCCCGGGCGATGCGGCCCCGCTCCTCCAGGGCAGCCGTCTCCGCCTCGGCCGAGCGGGCGGCGCGCTCCTGGACGAGCAGCCGCCGGCTGACGCCACGCGCCTCGGAGTCCAGCCGCGGCACGTAGCCGGCGAGCATCAGGCCCACGGTGATCAGTACGGTGGTGAAGAGGTCCTTGTGTTCGAAGGCGGCGTAGACGCCCATCGACGTCAGGGCCGCGGGCACCGCCGCGGCCAACGGCAACCGCTCCATGGAGATCACCGCGCAGGCGCACCACAGGATCTGCCCCGCCACCGGGATCTGCCCCTGGTGCAGGACGATCCCGATCCCGACCAGCAGGGCGACCAGCACCAGGGAGAGCGCCAGCCAGTGGCGCCGGGTGGTGCGGTAGAAGGTCCACAGCCAGGCGGCGGCCAGGAACGCCACGCCCAGCCGCAGCGCGACGTCCCGGCCGTCCAGGTTCCGCTGCGCCACGACGCTCACCACGAGGCCGACGACCAGCGCCACCCGGACCAGGCGCACCATGCGCACCCGGGTGGCGCCCAGTTCGACGCGGGACAGGGTCTCGGATGCGGGCCACACCGCCCAGGCCTCTCGCACTCGCGTCCTCTCCTCGTCCGTGTCCTGTCGGCGACGGTGCCCCGCGAGGGTGCGGGGCGGGCCGGCCTGCCGGTCGGTCCTCACGTTCCGGCGGGAACACGGTACGCGCCGGGTCCGCTCCGGGCCCGCCAGTGCAGGAGGCCGCCGCGGGCCAGCAGAGTCACGGCCAGCGAGAGGAGCAGCGGACCGTTCCCGGTGTGCACGTCCAGGGCGGCACCGGCGGCGTACGTGCCCAGGCGCAGCAGGATGCCGACGCCCCAGACCCCGAAGGTCGCCGGGGTGGGCGAGGAGAGGACCGTGCCTCCGGTCTCCGTCCGCAGCCGCGTGGTCATCGCCCAGCCGGCGCCGGTGAGGAGGCCGATCACCACGCCGGCCACCAGCAGCACCACGGACAGCGCGGGGTGCGCGGCGTCGAGCGTGCCCTGCCGGCCGACGGCGACGGCGGCGAGCACCAGGGGCAGCACCCACCACCGGTTGTCGGCGGTGTCCAGCCGCTGCGGCCGGAACAGCCGCACCAGGACGAGCCCCACCAGGGCGACGGTGACCAGCACCGAGGAGAGGCCGTTCACCGGGCGGCCCTGTGCAGCAGGCGCTTGCCGTACCAGGCCGACCAGGCCACGAGGGCGGCGACCGTGCCCAGTTGCATCAGCCGGGAGTAGCCCATCAGCGCGTCCGGTGTGAGGACGGTCAGCAGCGCCAGCCTCGTGCCCGCCTCGACCAGCAGGACCACGCCCCAGACCGTGGTGAGCCGGGCCGCGAAGGTGTGGGCCGCCGGGTGTCCCGCCAGGCCGCCGGCCGGCCGGGAGCCGGGCCGCGGGGCGCCGGAGCGCGCCATGACCTGCGCGAAGACGGGACGTCCCAGCAGGCGGCTCACCAGCAGGGCGATGCCGGCCAGGGCGCTCAGCAGGGAGTGGGCGGCCAACGCGTACCGGATGTCGTCGGAGACCAGCGCGGCGGTCAGCTCGACGCCGAAGAGCACGAGCATGCAGATCCCGAAGACGTCGAGCTTCCGCCGACGCACCGAGGAGACCACGATCCAGGCCGCACTGATGCACACGGCGCCGGTGTAGGCGGCCACGGTGTCGGCGCCCCGCGCCCGCAGCAGGTAGTACCCGGCCAGCGGCAGTACGACGTCGAGGAGGAAGGGCCGCAGCCGCTCGGAGCGGCTCGGCGCCGGGCCGCCGGCCCGGGGAGCAGCGGTGTGGGGAGCGGCGGCGGGGCTCTGCCCTGTCGTGCTCGGCGCTCCGTCCTGGCTCACGGGCGCCTCGGGGCCGGCCGGGGCTCCCCGGTCGGGGGACAGCGGTGGGTGGGACATGACGGCTCTCCTTCACGGATCGACGGGCGCCCCGCGGCCGGCCGCCGCAGTGGGCGGCCGGTGGTGGAGCGGGGCGTCGCCGACGCTACGGATCCGGTGGGGGGAGGCGGATCGTCGCCGGGGTGGGAGCCAGGTGGAAAACGCGGTGAGGGGGTCCTCCACCCGTGGGTGGAGGACCCCCTCACGGGGCGGGCGCTCAGGTGTCGATGCGGGAACGGTCCAGGGTCGCGGCGGAGGCGCTGATGAACTCCTTGCGCGGCGCGACCTCGTTGCCCATCAGGAGGTCGAAGGTCCGCTCGGCGGCCTCCAGGTCCTGGATGTTGATGCGGCGCAGGGTGCGGTGGCGGGGGTCCATCGTGGTCTCGGCCAGCTGGTCGGCGTCCATCTCGCCCAGGCCCTTGTAGCGCTGGATGGAGTCCTTGTACCGCACGCCCTTGCGCTGGAGCTCCAGCAGCGTCTGCCGCAGCTCGTTGTCGGAGTAGGTGTACAGGTACTTGTCCTGGCCCTTCTTGGGGTTGGTCAGCTCCACCCGGTGCAGCGGCGGTACGGCGGAGAAGACACGGCCCTGCTCGACCATGGGGCGCATGTAGCGCTGGAAGAGCGTCAGGAGCAGGCAGCGGATGTGGGCGCCGTCGACGTCCGCGTCGGCAAGGAAGATCACCTTGCCGTAGCGCGCCGCGTCGATGTCGAAGGTCCGGCCCGACCCGGCTCCTATGACCTGGATGATCGAGCCGCACTCGGCGTTCTTGAGCATGTCCGAGACCGAGGACTTCTGGACGTTGAGGATCTTGCCCCGGATGGGGAGCAGCGCCTGGAACTCGGAGTTGCGGGCCAGCTTCGCCGTACCGAGGGCCGAGTCGCCCTCGACGATGAAGAGTTCGCTGCGCTCCACGTCGTCGCTGCGGCAGTCGGCGAGCTTGGCGGGCAGCGAGGAGGACTCCAGCGCGGTCTTGCGGCGCTGCGCCTCCTTGTGCTGGCGGGCGGCGATGCGGGTCCGCGCCGCAGCGACCACCTTCTCCAGGACCGACCTGGCCTGCGCCTTGGCGTCCCGCTTGGTGGAGGTCAGGAAGGCCTTCAGTTCCCTGGCGACGACCTGCGAGACGATGCGGGAGGCCGCCGAGGTCCCCAGCACCTCCTTCGTCTGGCCCTCGAACTGCGGCTCGGCCAGCCGCACGGTGACGACGGCGGTCATGCCCTCCATGGCGTCGTCCTTGACGACGTCGTCCTCGGCCACCCGCAGCAGCTTCTGGGAGCGCAACACCTCGTTGACGGTCCTGGTCACGGAGCGTTCGAAGCCGGCCACGTGGGTGCCGCCCTTGGGGGTGGCGATGATGTTGACGAAGGAGCGGACGGTGGTGTCGTAGCCGGTGCCCCAGCGCAGTGCGATGTCGACGCCAAGTTCCCGGGTGACCTCCTTGGGCGTCATGTGCCCGCGGTCGTCGAGAACGGGAACCGTCTCCTTGAAGGTGCCCTGCCCGCTCAGGCGGATCACGTCGCAGACGGCCTTGTCCTGGGCGAGGTACTCGCAGAACTCGCTGATGCCGCCGTCGTAGTGGAAGGTCTCCACCGACGGGCCCTCGTCACCGTCCGTTGCGCGCTCGTCGCGGACCACCAGGGTGAGGCCGGGCACCAGGAAGGCGGTCTGGCGGGCGCGGGCGTGGAGGGTGTCCAGGGAGAGCCTGGCGTCCTTCAGGAAGATCTGCCGGTCCGCCCAGTAGCGCACCCGGGTGCCGGTGCGTGACTTGTTGATCCGTTTGCCCTTGAGGAGGCCGGTGGAGGGGTCGAAGGGCGCCTCGGCCCCGGACTCGGTGAAGATGCCGGGGACGCCGCGGCGGAAGCTCACCGAGTGGGTGCGGCCGTCGCGGTCGACCTCGACGTCGAGCCGGGCCGAGAGGGCGTTGACGACGGAGGCACCCACGCCGTGCAGGCCGCCCGAGGCCGCGTAGGAGCCGCCGCCGAACTTGCCGCCGGCGTGGAGCTTGGTCATGACCACCTCGACGCCGCTGAGACCCGTCTTGGGCTCGACGTCGACGGGGATGCCGCGTCCGTTGTCCCGGACCTCGACGGAACCGTCGTCGTGGAGGACGACCTCGATGTGGTCGCAGTAGCCGCCGAGGGCCTCGTCGACGGAGTTGTCGATGATCTCCCAGAGGCAGTGCATGAGCCCGCGGCTGTCGGTGGACCCGATGTACATGCCGGGCCGCTTGCGGACCGCCTCAAGACCCTCGAGGACGAGGAGGTGCCGCGCGGTGTAGTTGGAACCACCGTCCCGGTCGGCCCCGGTCAGCACGGCGGTGGACGGCACGGACGTGTCGGCGGTCACGCGGTTCGCTCCTCGCTGAATTTCTGGTGGCTCGCATTCCGCGGGCCCGGTTGTGGCGTTGTCACCGCCAAGAGGGTACCGAGGCCCTGTTGAGCGGATGTGACGCCACCCGTGAGGGCTCCTATCGTAGTAGAGGATCGATAGTATGTTCGATCAGCTTCGGAGTGTGACGCGAACATCACGTTCCCTTCGAGGCATGAACCATTTAGGCTCCGGGCACGTCCTCACCAACAAACCCGGCAAGCCAGCCGGACCGGACGAACTCTGCAACCCTGGTAACCAGAAGAACGACGACCGACTGAATCAGCCCCAACGCACCACGGCTCATTCGCCGCCACCGTCTGCACCCGACCTACGAGGAACTTTTTCAAGGAATCTTCGGAGAGAAGGCACGAGCGGGAACGTTTTCGGCCTGGTTGGATGTTGACCCTGGTACGACAGCTCGTCGAGCTAGAGAAGAGGCGACGTGACTACTGTTCTGACCCCCGCGAGCCCGCTGACGGCCGCTGACCGCTGCGACCGCTGCGGCGCCCAGGCATACCTGCGCGTCGTTCTGATGTCCGGCGGCGAACTGCTCTTCTGCGCCCACCACGGTCGCAAGTTCGAGCCGGAACTCAAGAAGATCGCCGCGGAGATACAGGACGAGACGGAGCGGCTGACCGCCACTCCCGCGTCCACATCCGAAGAGGAACGCTGACACATCGCGCCCCACGACGAGCGAGTAGCGGCCGCGGGTCGCGACACGGGCGGTGCACTCCCTCACCGGGAGTCACCGCCCGTACTCGTGTCCGGAATCCCACTCCCCCGCTGCCCGCGCGGGACGCGGCACCTGGGCACCCCACTCCGGGCCCTCCGGGCCCCGGCTCGGCGGTCGGGACACTCCTGACGGCACCCGTGCACCCCCGGCCCGGCCGCCGCACGCACCGGTGCGGCCGGCTTTCGTCCCCTCCCCCCATGGGCGGCGCACCCCGGTGGCGCAGCCGGGAACGCGCCCCCTGGCGGCCGTGACTCGGCGCCGCAGGCCGGGGCAGGTGCCCTACTCGGGCAGAGGCTCCGGGCTCGGCGGCCCGGAGAGCTGTCGTGGCCCCGCACACGCCGGGGCGGACACGCGACCGACGGGCCGGCGGCACCGCCAGCCCGTAGCGCTTCGCCGCTTCCGTCACCCGCTGTGGGCGGCCACTGACGCGGAGAGGGCCGAGATGCGGGTGTAGACGCCCGGGTTGCCCTTCTCGCCGCAGCCGGTGCCCCAGGAGACCAGGCCGATGAGCCGTCCGCCCGCCACGAGCGGTCCGCCGCTGTCCCCCTGGCAGGCGTCCTTCCCCCCACGCACCGCTCCGGCACACAGCATGGTCGACGCCTTGTACGTGCCGTCCGCGCTGCCCGGGTAGGCCCTGCGGCAGACCGAGTCGGCGAGGACGTGGACGTGTGCGGCGTGCAGTGTGTCGGCGTACCGGCCGCCGCCGGTGGTGTCACCCCAGCCGTAGACGGAGGCCCTCGCTCCGGCGGTGTAACCGCGGTCCCCGGCCTGCGCCAGCGGGACGAGGTGGGACGCAGGCTGGGACTGCGTCAAGGTCAGTACCGCGAGATCACCCGCGTTGGTCCAGCTGTCGTAGGAGGGGTTGACCCAGGCCCTGCGGACGGCGACTTCTCGTCCCTCAGAACTCCTGAGGTCCTCCCGGCCGGTGAGCACCTTGAGGTCCTTGACCTTCTCGTGCGTCACCCCCAGCACCTCGCGGCTGAGGCAGTGCGCGGCAGTGAGGACCGTCCTGGGCGCCACCAGGACGCCTCCACAGAACTGGCCGGACCGTGTGCCCCCGAACCGGGCGCGGGAGGCCACAGCGACCACCCAGGGCGTCTGGGAGGCGTGTACGGGCTTGCCGCCGACGACGGACCCGTCCGCCGCCGCCGTACCCGGAACGGCTATCGCCGTCGCCGTGCCGGCGACCACGAGGGCGAACGCGGTGGCTGCTGCTCTCAGGTGCGGACGCATAAGAGCTCCTTACTCTGCGGCAGAGATTCCACACCCAGAGTGAGCCAGCCCGGCGCCCCGCGCACCCGGACGGCCGCGGGCCCGGTCCTTGACGTCAAGGACCGGGCCCGGTAGCAGTCGGGGCTTGAGGCGACTAGTCGAGGTAGTCGCGCAGCACCTGGGACCGCGAGGGGTGGCGCAGCTTCGACATCGTCTTCGACTCGATCTGGCGAATCCGCTCACGCGTGACGCCGTACACCTTGCCGATCTCGTCCAGCGTCTTGGGCTGGCCGTCGGTGAGGCCGAAGCGCATCGAGACCACGCCCGCCTCACGCTCGGAGAGCGTGTCGAGCACGGAGTGCAGCTGCTCCTGGAGCAGCGTGAAGCTGACCGCGTCGGCGGGCACGACCGCCTCGGAGTCCTCGATGAGGTCACCGAACTCGCTGTCGCCGTCCTCGCCCAGCGGAGTGTGGAGGGAGATCGGCTCGCGACCGTACTTCTGGACCTCGATGACCTTCTCGGGGGTCATGTCGAGTTCCTTGGCCAGCTCCTCCGGGGTCGGCTCACGGCCGAGGTCCTGGAGCATCTGCCGCTGGACGCGGGCGAGCTTGTTGATCACCTCGACCATGTGGACGGGGATACGGATCGTGCGGGCCTGGTCGGCCATGGCGCGGGTGATCGCCTGGCGGATCCACCACGTCGCGTAGGTGGAGAACTTGTAACCCTTGGTGTAGTCGAACTTCTCGACCGCACGGATCAGACCGAGGTTGCCCTCCTGGATCAGGTCCAGGAACAGCATGCCGCGGCCGGTGTAGCGCTTGGCCAGCGAGACCACGAGGCGGAGGTTGGCCTCCAGCAGGTGGTTCTTGGCACGGCGGCCGTCCTCGGCGATGATCTCCAGCTCGCGCTTGAGCTTCGGCGCCAGCTTGTCGGAGTTGGCGAGCTTGTCCTCGGCGAACAGGCCGGCCTCGATGCGCTTGGCCAGCTCGACCTCCTGCTCGGCGTTGAGGAGCGGGACCTTGCCGATCTGCTTGAGGTAGTCCTTCACCGGGTCGGCGGTGGCTCCCGCCGCCGCGACCTGCTGGGCCGGGGCGTCGTCCTCGTCCTCGTCGGAGAGCACGAAACCGGCGTTCTCAGCGCCCTCGGTCTCGGGGGCGTCGCCCTTGCCGGGCGCCGCCGGCGCGTCCTCGACGGCCTCGTCCTCGAGGATCTCGTCGACGTCCTTCTTGGCGGCAGCCGTCTTCTTGGCCGCGCTCTTCTTCGCCGTGGCGGTCTTCTTCGCCGTGGCCTTCTTGGCGGTGGTCTTCCTGGCCGCCGCCTTCTTCTCGGGGGCGCCTTCGCCCTCCTCCGCCTCCTGCGGGGCCGCCACACCCGGCGCGGCCGAGGCGGGCGTGGTCCTCCCCGCCTGCACGGCGGGCTTGGAGGCGACGGACTTGGTGGCGGTGCGCTTGGCCGGGCTCTTCGCTGCGACGCTCTTGCGGGTGCGCTTGGGCGCCTCTGCGGCACTGACCATGAGCGTCACACCCTCCTCGTCGAGGATCTGGTTGAGGCTGCGCAGGACGTTCTTCCACTGGGTTGGCGGAATCTGGTCAGCCTCGAAGGCACGACGCACGTCGTCGCCGGCGATCTGCCCATCAGCCTTTCCCCGCTCGATGAGCGCCATCACAGACTCGGACTCGGCGATCTCCGGCGGGAGCGTACGGGATGTGCTGGCCGACACGGACAACCTCTCGGAACGTTGGATACGGCTTCCGGCCCCGTCCACTGTGGACCGGAGCCGACGACCGTCGGCGGTGCGTGGGCCGACGGCGCGGAGGAGCAACCTCTCGGGGTAGACACAGCGCCGGTCACGACGCGTGCATTCCTCTTCGGCTGCCACCTCTTAGGTCATCGCGCTTGCCGGAGGAGCGTTACGCCCAATCCACGTGGCCCGAGTCACACCTCATAACGGCACATTCCCCCTCAGAGGCTGCACAACCCCCCGCGAGTCCGGTCGCCACCGCCGGGAGTCCGCCGTGCGGCCCCCACCGCTCCGGCCGGACGTGCCCGGCGCGAGCGCGGCAGACCCGGCCCGCCCCTCACGGCCCGCTCCTGAGAGCATGCCCTGCCGCCCCGGAGCCGCCCAACAGGGTCCGGCCCGCGCCCGGCTTCCCCGGGAGGGCGCGCCGCACACCGCTCCGCCGGCCGCCCGGCGGCTGTCGGCGCGCCTCCGCTTCCCGGCTACCGTCCCGGGCCCCTTCCGTGGGCCGAAGGCCTCTCCGTCGGCAGCTCCCAGCCGGTCGTCGACGGGGCTCCGGCGGGCCCGGCGCGGGGGTGACCGGCCGGCCCCCTAGTGCTCCCTCGGCGGCGGCACGACACGGTCCAGCGGCGCGCCTGTGCTCTGGCCGCCGTCCCCGGGGACCGCGAGGAGCTGACGCATGGCGCTCTCCGCGGCTGCGGCGTCCGCGGCACCGACGGCGTGCACGATGCGCAGGTGCTGGCCCACGGACGCCTCCGTCAGCCGGTCGCAGCCACCGGACTGCGGACCGCCCGAGACGTGGAGGGCGGCGGCGACGATGCCGGAGAGGTGTTCCAGCATCCGGTTGCCGGCGAGCTGGAGGAGCAGGGCGTGGAACTCGCAGTCCGCGCGGGCGAACGTCAGGGAGTCACCCTGGGCCGTCGCGTGCCCCATGATCTCGACCATGTCGGCGAGGCGCTGCTGGAGGTCCTCCCTGCCGTGTCCGACCGCGAGCCGGGCGGCGAGCGGCTCGATCGTCCACCGCAGTTCGGCCAGCTCGCGTCGCTGGTCCTCACGCTGTGGGCCGTAGGCGCGCCATTCGATGATGTCGGGGTCGAGCAGGTTCCAGTCGCTGACCGGACGCACCCGGGTACCGACGTTGGGGCGTGCGCTGACCAGGCCCTTGGCCTCCAGCACGCGCAGCGACTCACGTACGACGGTGCGGGAGACCTCGAAGCGCTGACCGATCTCCTCCGGCACCAGGGGACGGTCCGCCCCGAGGTCACCGGAGACGATCATCTGGCCGAGCTGCTGGACGAGTTGGCCGTGCAGGCCGCGGCCGCGGCTGCCGGCGGCGCGTCGGCCGACCCGGCCGAGGTCGGACTCCGAGGCTTCCCAGGCGGAAGAGCGGTCATGCCGCTCGGCACCGCCTCCCACGGGGTACGGGTAGCGGTCGAGCTCGCCCGGGCCTGCGAGGCCGGAGTCGGCGGGGCGAGCCGAGGTCATCATGGTGTGCGCAAGGGTACTCACGTGTCCTTTGTCGGCGACACCCCGAGCCGTCTTGAGGTCTTTGGTGAAAAGCACACGAAAGGGTGATCGACCGCTCTCCCTCAATTGACGCTTTATCGGAAAGAAATGAACTTACCGCGTGTGGTTGTGGACAGCGACGAGCTCACCTGCGTCTGCCGCCCGGCACCGCGCCCACCCCCTGGTCGGCGGCGGGACACCGCCCTGACGGATCCGTCTGGTGAGAGACCGACGCGTTCCGCTGCACCCGCCAGTTCATCGGGCCCGCCGCCTCAGCCCGGTGGCGGCGAAAGCGCACAGCAGAGCCAGCAGCGAGAGAGCCATCGCCCCGCCGACAGGCTGGCCCACGAGGCGCAGCAGCACGTCCAGCGGCTCCCTGAGCGCGGGCCACAGCTGCTCGGCTGTCGACTCGAGCCGCGCTCTCAGCCCCGTCATCATGCGGACGGCGGGTTCGTCCAGGACCAGCCGCAGCAGGTTGCCGACCAGCACCGGTACGGCCACCACGGCGGCCAGGCCGACAGTGGTTGACCGGAACACCGCGGCAGCCAGCGCTCCCGTCCAGGCGCAGGCGACCATGAGAACCGCCCAGCCGCCGGCGAACAACGCCCGGTCCGCGGGCGGGGACGCCGCTGCCGTTCCCCACAGCAGGCGGATCGCCGCGCTGTCCGCCGCCAGCACCACCGCCGCGAGAAGGAGGGCAGCCCCGGCGCTGACGCCCAGTTTCGCGAGCAGCAGCCGCAGCCGGTGCGGCACCGTACCGCGCGCCGGGGCCAGGGCGGGGTAGCGGTACTCCTGTCCGTAGGCCAGTGCTCCGACCAGGCCCGCCCCCACCGCTGCGACCGGCAGCGGCAGTACGCCGGGCCACCCGGCCAGCGTCCGCGGAGCGGGCGTTTCACCCGTCCTGGCCCACCACACGGCGATGGCCACCGACACGGCGACGCTCAGCAGAAGAACCGCAGCCGTCGGCCTGTCGCTGGTGACCCGTCGCATCTCGTACCGCACGGGCCAGGCCGGGCCGGGTGCGGTTCGGCGGATGACAGCCTGCGGAAGTTCGGCCTCGTCGTGGGTCGCGGTGTCCCCCCGGCCTGCTTCCACGGTGACGTGCACGGCGTCCGTCGGCAGCCGGCCGGGAGACTCCTCCGGCAGGCCGGTCTGCGTCGCGGGCGGTGTCGCACTGCGGTTCTCCGCCGAGCCGCGGCCGGTGAGGAGGTCTTTCAGGCCGGGCCCCGAGGAGCCGGGCCGCCCCGGGGTGCCCTCGGCGTCAGGTCCGGGCCCCTCACCGCTCTCCGCGCCGGTGCGGCTGCCGTCCTTCGCGGCCGTCTGCCCGGAAGCGGTCTCGGCGCTCCGGTCCGGGGCAGCGACGGAGAGCCGGCCGGTGAGCGCCGTGACCCTCCCGGCCTCCGTGCCGGCACCGGCCCCCGTGCCGCGGCTCGAAGCGGCCGGAAGCGAACCCGCCGTCAGGTCACTGTGCAGCGGCCGGAAGACGCTGGTGGGCGTCGGTGGTGGCAACCGCGGTCCGGAGGAAGCCGCCTCCTCGGCCGTCTCGGCGCCCACCGCAGCCGACGGACCATCGGTCTCCCCCGCCCCCGCCTGCCCGGAGCCGGAGGGGGACGGGAGGGGGTGCCGCGCGTCGGGTGGCACGCGGGTGAGCCCCACCCGCGTGGCGGGGCGGAGGCGTTCGGCGGCCGAGACGACGGTGGCCGTCACCTCCGCCGCCGAGCCGCCCGCGGGAGCGGTCTCCCGCTCCTCCGCCGCACCGGCCGTCCGGAGGGACCGTCGGACTGTGAGGCCATCGTCATCGGCCCCGGCGTGCGCCGTGCGGGCCCCTGCCATGACGACGCGGTCCTCGGCGCTCGCAGGGCTCTCCTCAGGCGTCGCCTCGCGCCGGGTTCCGCCGGCGGGTACCTCGTGCATCACCCGCCGGAGCGCCGCCGCGACAGGTGTGCCGAGGCTCCCGGTCGAGATGCCGCACCGCGCCGGTGCGCCGTGGGCGCGAGAGGTGGCGAGTCCCGGCCTGCGGTCGCCCTCGGCCGTCGCGGGGCCTGCCGTGGAGGGTCTGCCGTCGGCGCGGCTGAGGGGACGTACCGGGGCGGCATGCCCGCTCTCCTCCGACAGCCGGTGCACCAGGATGCCGTGGCGGAACGCGACTTCGCCGATCACCGCACAACTGCTGCCGTAGACGGCGATGGTGGTGCCGTTCTCCCGGACCACCTCCGTCGGCGTGCTGCCGGGGAGTGCCCGCTGCGACTCGTCCACCAGGAGGTCGGCGAGCCGATCCGCCTGCGGGGACCTCACCGTGACGCGGGGCCGGAGCCTCGTGCGGGCGAACTCCGCCGCGTCCTGGTCCGCCGTGAGGCGTCCCTCCTGGAGAACGACGACCCGGTCGGCCAGCCGGGCCGTCTCCTTCACGTCCTGGAGGGCCACCAGGACCGCCCCGCCCTGCTCCGCGTAGCGCCGGAGGAGGCCGCGCAGCCAGGCTGCCTCCCGCGGCGACAGGCCCTCGGCCGGTTCGTCCAGGACCAGGGTGTGCGGGTCGCCCAGCAGCGCGGCGGCCAGACCGAGCCGGCGGTCCATCCCGCGGGAGAACCCGCCCAGCCGGTGGTCCGCCAGTCCGCTGAGGCCCACCACGTCCAGGACGTCCTCCGCCCGTTCCGCGGGCACGCCTGCGGCGGCGGTGAGCATGCGGAGGTGAGTGCGGGCGGTGCGGGCGGGGTGGCCCGGGACGTCCCCCAGGAGCACTCCGACCTCGCGGGCCGGGTTGGGGACGCGGTGCAACGGACGACCGCGGAACAGGGTCACACCCCGACCCGGTTCCATCTCCAGCATGAGCCGCAGTGCGGTGCTCTTACCCGCTCCCCGGGCACCGTGGAGGACGGTCACACGGCCGGGCGGGGCCTCGAAGCTCACATCGTCGACCGCGGGCGGAAGGCCGCGGTCGCTTTGGCTGGTCAGTCCGATGGCCTGGATCATCGCGTCCCTGACAGGTGGGGCCTCGGGGAGGCAGCTCGGCGGACGAGGGGGCTCACCGCCCCAAGGTAGCGCGATATGTCCGATTTGCCGGTAACCGGCAAACCTGATCCCCCACCGTGTCCGGCCCCTGCCGTCCGTGCGGGGCTGCGGTGAGACCACCCCACCGCTCGCCCCGGCCCCCACCCTGCGCCACCGCGACCCGAAGGCCGCGGAACGGCGGCGACCCGCTTGGGGAACGTGGCCGCCGTGCCGCTGCTCAGATCTCCGGACGGAGCATCGGAGGGTTGAGAAGCGTCGCCCCGCCGGCCCGGAAGAGCTGCGCGGGGCGACCGCCCTGACGCGTCGTCGTGCCCCCGGTGGGGACGAGGAAGCCTGGCGTACCGGTGACCTTGCGGTGGAAGTTGCGTGGGTCCAGGGCCACACCCCAGACCGCCTCGTAGACGCGCCGCAGCTCGCCCACGGTGAACTCGGGCGGGCAGAACGCCGTGGCCAGGGCCGAGTACTCGATCTTGGAGCGAGCGCGCTCCACACCGTCCGACAGGATGCGCGCGTGGTCGAAGGCGAGCGGCTCCCGTCCCTCCGCTGCCTCCCCAGGGGCAGCGCCGTCCAGCAGCTCCTCGACGGGCGCCCATCGGGCGCCGCGGGCGTCTCCGCCGGGCCGAGGCGTCGGGAGGTCCGGAGCCAGCGCGAGGTGCGCCACACTGACGACCCGCATGCGGGGATCGCGGTCGGGAGCGCCGTAGGTGGCCAACTGCTCGAGGTGCGCTCCCTCGGCGGACGGTGGCTCGAAGGCACTGTGGGCACGCAGGCCGGTCTCCTCGGCCAGTTCACGCTCAGCAGCCGTGTCGAGGTCCTCGTCCACCCTGACGAAGCCGCCCGGGAGCGCCCACCGCCCCTGGAACGGCGGTTCGCCGCGCCGTACGACCAGGGCGCACAGGGCATGTCGCCTGACGGTGAGAACGACCAGGTCGACGGTGACTGCGAACGGTGGAAAGGCCGACGGGTCGTAGCGAGGCATGCCGTGATCATAGTCGTCCCCCTGACGATAAACAGGCCATGTGCGAGGTCTCCCGACAGGCTGTGGAGCCGGCTCCGTCCCTGTGACGGCGACCGGTCGGCGGGAGCGGGCTCACGGTCGGTCACCTCGCACGCCCGGCCCCTCGGGCGACACCCGCGGAGCCGGGACCCGCCCCCCGCTTCTCGGCCGCACCGCCGACGGCCCGGCCGGTCGTACCCCGGCGGGGCCGGCCGGGCCCTTGGTCTCCGCGCCACGCCCGGCCTTCGCCCCGCGTCGCTTGGCGGAGGTACGGCCGACGGGCCTGCGACCGGCCCGCACCGCCCCTGCGTCCCCCCTGCCGCCGGTCCCGGGCAGCAGGTCGGAGCTGCCGTTGCCGGAAGAGGTCTTCGGTCCGCGTGGCTCCCCGGCCCCGCGGAGGCAGCGCCGGACCTCCTCCGCGTCGAGCCCCTGGTTGATCGCCTGCTGGAGGAGCCTGGCGAAGACGTACTCGGGGTCGGCCTGCACGGCCGCGCCGAGAGCGACCCTGGCAGAAGGCTCGTCACCGCTGGACCACGCCACCCAGCCTGCCAGTGCCAGCGGGGCGGCGGCGTGCTCGCGGAAGCCGCCGACGCAGCGCCTGGACAGCGCCCGCCAGAGCCGCAGGGCGGGAGCCGCGGCGTCGTCCTCCATCCATCGAGCCGCCTCGTCACGCACCTCGCGGTCCTGGAGGCCGATGATCAGTTCGGCGCTCTCACCAGGCGTGAGGAGGGCGTCGTCGCAGGCGTCACGGGCGCGTGTGCTGCCGGACGGCACGTCGCTCCGGAACCGGTCCAGGACGTGGTGGAGCAGCTGCGAGGTCTCCCTTGCGACCTGATCGGTCTCCCCCGCGTCGAGCAGGCGCGGGACCAGGGCGGAGGCCACGGCGTCCAGTGCCTTCTCCTGTTCGACGGCACGCCGGCCCGTGAAGGGCGCGAAGCGGGCCTCCATGTCCCGCAGCGACCCGCGCACCCGCATCCCCGTATAGGCGGCGGTCGCAGCCATGACCGAGGTGCCCGGCAGAGCGAGGCGGGTGCCCTCGTCGGGGCAGCAGCGGTAGTCGGGGCAGCAGTAGGACCAGTAGCGGCCGCTGGACAGGCACAGCGCCTCGAGCACCGGCACGTCCAGCGCACCGAAGGCGGTGCGCAGCCGCTGCGCGAACGGCTGCAGCCGCCGTTTGACGTCACCGCCCGTCTCGGGCCCCACCGGGTCCTGGCAGAGGTAGGCGATGACGCCCTCCGGTCGCCCGCCCCGCTCCTCGGCAGCGCCCACCAGGCAGGCGGCCAACTGGTCCGCCACCTGGTCCCACTGCTCCCGGTCCCTCGGGATGCCGATCCGGACCCGCCCCCCGAACCGGCCCTGAGGTCCGTGCAGCGCGACGAGGACGACGCTGTCGTCCGGGTAGTAGCCGAGCAGGTAGGGCAGTGCGTCGGCGAGTTCGGATGAGCCTCGCAGCATCACCCGCGTCTCGCCGGTCCCCTCGCCCTCGGGCGGAGTCGGGAGCGGACCGGGGGTGCGGCCCTCACGGGCCCTTGCGGCAGGGGTGGCGGGCGCCGGTGGTCGGGCGGGCCGCGAACCGCCGGGGGCATCCGCTCCGGCCCCGGGCGTGCCGGTGGCGGGATGTGCTCCGGCGCTGGTGCGGGGGCCGGAGGGCGCCTCGGACGACGGCATCTCACCTGAAGTGGTTGCCGGGTGGTCGGACGTGTGGGGTGCCTGTTCGGCGTTCTCGTTCATGACTCGAAGATCCCGCGGGCCGGGCACTCACCGCCACCCCTGTGGATAACTCTCCGTTCAGGCAGGGGCAACGGATCGTGAGTTGTCCACAGGCGGGCGCGGGAGGTCGCGCGGTGTCAGTGCCATCGGGTTGCATGGGGGCATGAACGAGGAAGAACTGCGGATCTCCGCCGACGCCGTCCTGAGCCGTCTCGTCGGCAGCCCGGACGGCACGGCGCGTCTCCGTGAGGACCAGTGGCGAGCCGTGTACGCCCTGGTGGCCGAGCGGCGGCGGACCCTCGTGGTGCAGCGCACGGGCTGGGGCAAGTCCGCGGTGTACTTCGTCGCGACGGCCCTGCTGCGCGAGCGTGGCGGCGGGCCCACCGTGATCGTCTCCCCCCTGCTCGCCCTCATGCGCAACCAGGTGGCTGCTGCGGCGCGGGCCGGGATCACCGCGCGCACGATCAACTCCTCCAACACCGAGGAGTGGGAGGGCGTGCAGGCGGAGATCGCCGCCGGCGAGGTCGACGTGCTGCTGGTGAGTCCCGAGAGGCTGAACAACCCGGACTTCCGCGACCAGGTGCTGCCACGACTGGCCGCGGCCACCGGCCTCCTCGTGGTGGACGAGGCCCACTGCATCTCCGACTGGGGGCACGACTTCCGGCCCGACTACCGGCGGCTGCGCACCATGCTGCGCGAGCTGCCGACCGGGGTGCCGGTGCTCGCCACCACCGCCACCGCCAACGCCCGGGTCACCGCCGACATCGCCGACCAGCTCGGCACGGGTGAGGGAGCGGGCGAGGCACTGGTACTGCGGGGGCCGCTGGACCGCGAGAGCCTCAGCCTGGGGGTGCTGCCACTGCC
The DNA here is from genome assembly GCF_042733155.1 of Streptomyces sp. NPDC059740. Classification (NCBI taxonomy): domain Bacteria; kingdom Bacillati; phylum Actinomycetota; class Actinomycetes; order Kitasatosporales; family Streptomycetaceae; genus Streptomyces; species Streptomyces sp. NPDC059740. Next base: position 49,539 of record NZ_JBHWGP010000016.1, read on the forward strand.
GGACGCCGCACACCGCCTGGCGTGGCTCGCGGACCACCTGACGGACCTTCCGGGTTCGGGCATCATCTACACCCTCACCGTGGCGGCGGCCCAGGAGGTCACCGCCTTCCTGCGGGAACGCGGCCACCAGGTCGCCTCGTACACCGGCAGAACGGAGAACGCGGACCGCCAGCAGGCCGAGGACGACCTGCTCGAGAACCGCGTGAAGGCCCTGGTGGCCACCTCGGCGCTGGGCATGGGCTTCGACAAGCCCGACCTCGGGTTCGTCGTGCACCTCGGCTCGCCCTCCTCCCCCATTGCCTACTACCAGCAGGTCGGCCGGGCGGGGCGCGGCGTCGAACACGCGGAGGTCCTGCTGCTGCCGGGGCCGGAGGACCAGGCGATCTGGCAGTACTTCGCCTCGCTCGCCTTCCCTCCCGAGGAACAGGTGCGGCGCGCTCTGGACGTCCTGGGCGCAGCGGACCGCCCTCTGTCGCTGCCCGCTCTGGAACCGATGGTGGACGTGCGCCGCTCCCGGCTGGAGATGATGCTCAAGGTGCTCGACGTCGACGGTGCCGTACGGCGCGTCAAGGGCGGTTGGACCGCAACCGGCCGGCCCTGGGAGTACGACCACGCGCGCTACGACTGGGTGGCACGCCAACGCACCGCCGAGCAGCAGGCCATGCGTGAGTACGTCAGCACCGGGCGCTGCCGTATGGAGTTCCTGCGGGAACAACTCGACGACGAGGCCGCCAAACCCTGTGGTCGCTGCGACAACTGCGTGGGGAGAAGGTTCGATCCGGCTGTCTCGCCCGCGACCCTGGCCGCAGCGCGCGGGGAACTGAACAGGCCCGGGTTCGAGTTGGAACCCAGGCGCATGTGGCCCACCGGGCTCCCCGCCGTGGGTGTCGAGCTGAAGGGCCGCATCCCGGCCTCCGAACAGGCAGCCACCGGTCGGGCTCTGGGCCGGCTCTCGGACATCGGCTGGGGCAACCGTCTGCGACCGCTGCTGGACGCCCGGAGCGAGGACGGGCCGGTGCCCGAGGACGTCGCGGCGGCCGTGGTGGAGGTACTGGCGGACTGGGCCAAGGGTCAGGGCGGTTGGGCCACCGGAGCGTCCGACGCCCCGCCCCGCCCGGCCGCCGTCGTGGCCGTACCCTCCGCCGGCCGTCCGCAGTTGGTGGGGTCGTTGGCCGAGCACATCGCCGGGGTGGGGCGCATGCCGTTCCTGGGAACGCTGGCGTACCGGGATGCCGAGGCGCTCCGTCCGTCCCGGACCAACAGTGCCCAGCGTCTGCGCGCACTGCACGACTCGCTGATCCTGCCGCCGGAGCTGGCTGCCCGGGTGTCGGCTGCGGAGGGGCCGCTCCTGCTGGTCGACGACGTCGCCGACTCGGGGTGGACGCTCGCCGTGGCCGCACGGCTGCTGCGACAGGCAGGGGCACCGGGGGTGTACCCGTTCGTCCTGGCCGTCCAGGGCTGAGGCGGAGCCGCCGTGAGCAGCCGAGTCACGCGTCGGCAGCGGCGGCACTCCACCGGGGAGCCGTGACGAGAAGGAGACCAGCCGGGGCGTGGACGGCCGGAGGCACGGACGCACTCCGTACTCCGCGCGGCGAAACATACGGGACCTGTCCCGCGATAACGGCGCACTCGCCCGAACTATCCGTTGCCGACGGCCTGTTCACCTACGAGAATTGAAGCCTCCCCTGTCGACCGTACCTGCTCGTCCGGGGATCCTCGTCGACCGCAGCGCCGCGGACGACCCGGACTCGCACCGCGCAGACGAAGGGAGGCCCGTGTCCCTCGGATTCCCCACCCCCGCCACGCCCGGCGACCCCGGAGCCACCGACCCGGAGGCGGGCCCCAGCCGCATGCTGACGCCCGCCGAATGGGCTGACGCCGGCATCCCTCCGCTCCGCGGGTCCCGGCAGACCGTGACCTCCCTCTACGACCGCCACGTCCCCCTCCCGACGACCGCCACGATCGCCGTCCTCGACCCGGACGAACGCCTGGTCGCCAGCGCCTCGTTCCGCGTCTCCGAGGGCCCCTGCGACGGCTGGCGGTTCCGCAACGCCATCCTGGCCCAACTGCGCCTCGTCATCCCTCACGACCTGCGCCGCCGGACACCGGTACGGACCGCGGTCCTCCTGCTGTGCCGCGAGGGGGAGACCTTCTGGACGGTGTACGACGGCGCCTGGATGTGGGGGTTGCGGGACGCATGCAGCTTGCACGGACTGCGCTGCGGCGCGTACGTCGTCATGACCGGCGAGGGCTGGCAGGTGCAGGGAGAGGACCGTAGCGGGCGTCGTCCCCGGGTGGGGTCGCCCTCAAGGCTGCTCAGCGTTCCCAAGCCCCGGGCGGTGCGCAGCCGCACACTGCCGGCCGGGCCCTCCTCAGTCACCGAACCCGCCTCCGTCCCTGCCGCCGAGGCCGACACCACCCCGCAGGACGTCCCCGCCGGCCATGACGGCCCCGCCGTACGCACCACATTCACCGGCCACGACGGCCTCACGCCGCAGAGTAGCCCCGCCTCCCACGAGCCCGGAGCCCCGCGTCCGTCCGGGGCGGCGCCCGAAACCCTGATACCGGTGGCGGGGGGAAGCCGGCAACGCTCCACCCCGGGGCAGACGCCGGGACGGCGCCCCGGCCCGGCCCGCCAGACCGCCCGCCAGCCCGCGCCCCTCAGCGCGCCGAAGGGACTGTCCGGCCCGAACCACCCCGAACCGCCCCGGCGCAAGACCGGCGGAGCAAGCTGAACACCGCAGGCGTGAACACCGGAGCCGGCTGACAGAGGCGGAGCCGGCTGAACACACCGGCGAAGCGCGCGCTGAGACGCCGCCCTCAGCGCCCCACCGCCGCCTCTCACCACATCGCATCGCCACTCACGCCCCCGACCGGCCGGCCACCCGAGCCCACCGGCAGGGAACAGGCGACCGCCCCGCCACATCACGCAGAAGCCCGGGTGCAAACGCACACCCAGCGGCGGTACGGAGAAGCCGCAGGCCAGGAGCACGGACGAGTGCCGCACCGGGGTACGCAGAAGTCCCCGGCGGCGTCGACGTCACCGGGGACATGCTCGGGTCCGGTGGCTCACGGCCGTCGAGGGCCGGTCACCACCGGGTGGAGCTCAGGCGTTCGTGCCGAGGACCGTGTTGATGCGCTGCGGGTCGCCGCAGACCACGAGCAGCACGCCCGCGAGTCCCATGGCGGCGGGCAGGGCCCGGGCGGTCGTCTCGTCCGTGCCGCCGTTCACGGCGACGACGACCACGGGGCGGCCCTTGAGCCGGTCCGAGGAGGCGTCGGCGTAGAAGACGTCGTCCGCGGCGTCCTGCTGCGCCCAGTAGGACTGCTCGCCGAAGGACAGCTCGTGCGACGCCCAGGGGTGGACCTCACCGACGGTGAGCACCAGGACGTCCTCGGGGGCACGGCCCGAGTCGAGCAGCAGGTCGACCGCCTCGTCGGCGGCGTCGACCGCACCGTTCACCGGGGCGGGGATCAGCTGGAGTTGGGGGGCCGGTGCGGCCTGGGCCGTCGGCTTGGCTGCCCCTGCCCGCGGGTTCGGCGGGGTGGGGGCGGGACCTCGCGGCGGGCCCGGCCTGCCCGGTCGGGCGCTGGAGGCGGGAGCACCGCGCGGCGGTGCGGGACGCGGGCCGGGGCCAGGTACGGGGCGGGGGGTCGACGCGGTGCGGCCGGCGGCCGAAGAGGCGCGGGGACCCGGGACACTCTCGTGAATCTGAGGCTCCTCGGGGATGAGAGGCATAAAGGGATGTCTATCAAACGTGGGTGCGGAACGTGTCGGCGGGTGCCACTTCACGTGCCTACCGTTCAGAAGTCGAAGCCGAGTTGGCCTCCGGCCTCCAGAGCGGCGTTCTCGGCGACGACCCGGACCTTCTTCAGGTGCTGCCAGCGCGTGAGGGCGTCCATGTACGACCACGAAACCCGGTGGTACGGCGTAGGACCGTACTCCTCCAGGGCCGCGCGGTGTACCGGCGAGGGGTACCCGGCGTTCTCGCCGAAGGCGAACGCCGCGTGCTGAAGGCCGAGTTCGGCCATCATTCCGTCCCGGAACACCTTGGCCAGCACCGAGGCCGCAGCCACCGCCACGCAGGACTGGTCGCCCTTGATGACGGTGCGTACCCGCCAGGGACGGCCCAGGTAGTCATGCTTGCCGTCGAGGATCACGGCGTCCGGCCGCACCGGCAGCGCCTCCAGGGCGCGTCCGGCAGCCAGGCGGAGAGCCGCGGTCATACCGAGCTCGTCGATCTCCTCCGCCGAGGCGTGTCCCAGCGCATGGGCCGTGACCCATGTACTGAGCACCTCGGCCAGTTCGGTGCGGCGCTTGACGGTCAGCAGCTTGGAGTCGGTCAGCCCCTCGGGGGGCCGACGCAGTCCGGTGATCGCCGCGCAGACCGTGACCGGCCCCGCCCAGGCGCCGCGCCCCACCTCGTCCACTCCGGCAACGATCTTCGCCCCGGTCGTGGCGCGCAGTGATCGCTCGACGGTGTGGGTGGGAGGCTCGTACGGCATGGCGCCTGCCAGGTTACGCCTCCCGGGTCGCGCTGTCGCCACCGGTCTCCCCCACGGCTGTCCCGGTCGGCGCGGCCCTCGCTCAGCGGGGGCGGCAGGCCGGGACGGCACGGCCAACGGCCCCGGTCAGGCGGGTCGGTCGGGCAGCCAGGCGGGCAACGGTTCGGTCTGCCTCTCCCAGGACGCCGGCGGGGCGAGACGTCCCCCGCCGGCAAGGACGCCGCCCACGATGGCGCAGGTGGTGTCCACGTCCCCGCCCGCTCTGGCGGTCGCCCACAGAGCCTCCTCGAAGTCGTCGAGGTGGCGGGCGGCGGCCCACAGCGCGAAGGGGACCGTGTCGTGTGCGCTGGTCCGGCGACCGCACCCGAGGACGGCGGCGACCGTCTGCGGATCGGCGTAGTCGAGCATGTCGCGGGCCCGCCGCAGCCCCGCCTTCACCGCACTGCGCGGCACCAGCTCCGTGACCCCCTCCAGGAGGGCATGGGGCCCGGTGGCCGTCTCGGCGCCCGCCAGCAGGGCCGTGGCGGCGGCCACCGCCATGGCGCCCACCACGGCCTCCCGGTGCTGGTGCGTGGTGTAGGCGGAGATCTCGGCCTGGTGCGTGGCCTGCTCCGGGTCGTCGGCGTACCAGGCCCCCAGGGGGGCGATGCGCATGGCCGCGCCGTTGCCCCACGACCCCTGGCCGTTGAAGAGGGCGGCGGCCAGCTCCCGCCAGTCCCCGCCCTCCCGCACCAGCCGCAGCATGCGGTTCACGGCGGGACCGTAACCGCGGTCGAAGTCGTGGTGGGCCGCGAAGGAGGAGGCGAGGGCGTCCTGGTCGATCCGGCCGTGGCGGGCCAGTACGGCCACCACGGAGGCGGCCATCTCGGTGTCGTCCGTCCACTGCCAGGGCCCGGGCGGCAGTTCCCGGCGTCGCAGCAGGGGGTGGTTGGCGGGCACGAAGAACTGGGAGCCCCAGGCGTCTCCCACCGAGAGCCCCCGCAGGCTCGCCACGGCCCGCTCCAGGCGGTCCGTGGCGGGCTCCGGGGACCTGGGCGCGGCGGCCTCGCCGTCACCCTCTGCGGGGCCGGTGGAGGGGCGGGCGGCGGGGGCGCGGCGGCGGTCGTGAGGGTTCGGGCGGTCAGCGCTCATCGGGCTGAACTCTAACCGGTGAAGCCGATCGATTCGGGGCTGCACCAGTGCTCGAAGGGCCGGTCCATCGTGTACTTGCCCTTGGTGCCGAGTTCGAGGACGCGGTACTCGGCGTTGCCCGGGTTCGACAGCGACTCGAACTCGGCGACCGTCCAGTGGAACCAGCGCATGCAGAAGAGCCGCATGGTGAGGCCGTGGGTCACTATGAGCACGTTCGGCGGGTGGTCGGGGTGCTCGAAGCTGCGCCACAGGCTCTCCAGGAAGGCGCCCACCCGGTCGTAGACGTCCGCGCCGGACTCGCCCTGGGCGAAGCGGTAGAAGAAGTGTCCGTAGGCGTCGCGGTAGGCCTTCTGGAGACGCACGTCCTCCCGGTCCTGCCAGTTCCCCCAGTCCTGCTCCCGCAGCCTGGGCTCCTCGCGCATCCTCACCCGCTCGGGCGCGAGCGCGAGGGCCTGGAAGGTCTGGTGGGTGCGGCGGTAGGGGGAGACGTAGGCGGAGATCCGTTCGCCGCCGAACAGCTCGCGCAGCTCCGCGCCGGCCTCCTCCGCCTGGTGCAGACCGGCGGTGGTGAGGCTGAGCGCGTGATCCGGTTCGCGTTCGTAGACCGTGTCGTCGATGTTGCCCTCCGACTCCCCGTGCCGGAGGAGGACGATGCGTCGCGGCCTTGCCATGCGAACCACCCTAAGACCTGAGGTACGGAAGTCGCCTCCTTCCCCCTCCGGCATCCGCCACTCCCCCGCCACCACCGGCGTGTCGGCCGGCCCGCGCACCGCACCCGCCGTCCGGGACCGCAGCTGCGCCCCTTCGGGCGCGGTCAACGCGCGGGGTCGCCGTACCCCGGAGCGGGCCCGCCGTCCCGGCCAGGCCGCTGCCCACTGCGCCTGCGCCCACCGAGGCCACCCAGGCGTCCGCAAGCGGGGGCCGAAGCGCTCCGTCCGCGCGGCGGGCGGCTCCTCCCCGGTCCGGGCCGCTGCTCGGGTGGCCGGGGGCGGGAAACAGCGGGCTCACACCGTCCAGGAGGGTTCCAGCGCGACCACGTCCCCGTCCACCGCTCGGACGTCGGCCTCCGTCTGCGCCCGCAGTCCCAGCCGCTCCACCCGTTCCTGGCGGTACTTGCCCCGTTCGGCCGAGGACTGCCACACCGAGAGGATCAGGAACTCCTCGCCCGCGGCGCTGCCCAGCAGCCCTCGGAGCATGCCCGGTGACCCGGCCATGGCGGGGTTCCAGACCTTCTCTTGCATGAGCGTGAAGTGCTCGACGCGGTCGGGGTGCACCTGGCAGTGGGCGAGCCGGAGCACGTCCGCGTCGGCGAAGACCGGCTCGAACCCCACCTTGACGTCGAAACCGTATTCAAAAAGCCGCGTCTGTACCTTCGAGTAGGTACCGGCCTGGGCGGCGGCCAGGCGGTCGTGGGAGCGCGCCATGAAGGAGTCGTAGAAGGCCCTGCTCTCCCAGAAGGCGACCAGGTGCGCCACGCCCGGCCGCAGCCGGCTCCAGCCTCCGGCCTGCGCCCGGAAACCTGGTTCGCCCAGCAGGCCCGCCCATTTCCGCTGCCCCCGCTCGAACCCTCGACGGTCCACGACGGAGCAACGGATCCACTTCACCAGCACCGCGCCATGGTAGGGCCAAGTGCACGGCCGCTCGGGTGGATTGGATCAGGTTCCCCCACAGGAGTCCCGAGAAGATCACCTTCCGCACACATCCCCTGGCCGTGGAGGCCCCTGGCAGGATGCCTCCCATGTCCTCCGTCTCCTGGCGCACGCACGCGGTGGAACCGAGCGGCCGGAAGGTGACCAAGCAGTTCTCCGCCGGCGAGCGGGGGCGGTGTGCGCGCGAGTGGCGCGGGCTGACGCTGCTCGCCCGGTACGCGCCGGGGCTCGCCCCCGTCCCCCGGCGGGCGGAGCTCACGGCCGGCCGACCGCTCGTCGTGATGTCGCGGCTGCCCGGCGTAGCGCTGCGCGGCCGTCCGCTGGACGAGCGGCGACTGGACGCTCTGGCCGAGGCGGTGCGGACGCTCCACTGCGCCGTGCCGTCCGAGGTGGTGCGCTCCCTCCCACTCCGGCCCGGGCACCAGCAGGACCTGGTCGCACGCCTCCGCTCCTGGGCGTCCGCGCGGCCCGGGCCACCGCACGGCGGGGAGGTGGCCCGGGCCGCGGAACGCGGGCTCCTCTGGCTGGCCGGGTCGGGGCTGGACGCCGGGGGCACGGCGGGGGCACGGCCCGTGTTCGGGGCCGGTGACGGCAACCTCGCCAACTACCTGTGGGACGGGGAGCGGGTGCGCGTGGTCGACTTCGAGGACTCGGGGCGCAGCGACCGTGTCCTCGAGCTGGCGGAGATCACCGAGCATTGGCCAGTTGGGAGGACCCGCCGCTGGACGTGGCGTCCTTCCTGCACCGCTTCGACCTCTCCGCGGCGGAACGCGAGCGGCTGACGGACTGCCGGCGCCTGCTCGCCCTCGTGTGGCTCTTCCTGCTGGCCCTCGATGCTGAACGGGAGGTTCCGCGGAACCCGCCGGGCACCGCCGAGCAGCAGGCACGTCGGCTGACGGCCCTCCTCGGGTGAGGCCCGCGGTGCCTCCGAGAGCCGGTGCCCACCCCTCCGTGGTGCCGCTCAGCCCCAGGTCATCATGATTTCCCGTCCGAAGTTGACGTATCCGGCACGCTCGAAGGCGGCGGCCATCGGGGCGTTGCCGAGGTCGGTGGCGGCCCGGATGCGGTGAGCACCCTGTCCGGCCAGGACGCGGGTGCCCTCGGCGAGGATCTCGTCGACGTAGCCGCTGCCGCGGTGACCGGGCAGTACGGCCAGGTAGGCGATGACGGGGTTGTAGTCGTTGCGGGCCGGGACGACCAGGCCCACCGGCTCTCCGTCGGCCAGGGTCGCGATCCGCCACCACCGCCTCGGCGAGGTGTACCGCAGGAACTCGTCCTCCAGGTGTTCTCTGGCCGCGTCGCGCGCGGACATCCGGGTCAGCTGGTCACGGCTGTGCGCGTCCAGCGTCCCGTCCAGTGCCGAGACCATCAGGGCCAGCAGTTCCCCGGTCTCCTCGACCGGCCGGAACCGCAGGCGCCCGCCCGGTTCGGGGAGCGGGGTCCCCTGCCGCCACTCCAGGCGCAGCCGTTCGACGAACAGGCGGGCGCCGGTGCGCTCCGCCACCGCCATGCGGTCGCTGACGGTGCGGCGGGCGAGGGCGTCCTCACGCCACCGGGGCGGGACGAAGCGGCTGTACTCCGGTGGGCACACCCCGCTCGGGAAGGTGGCGGCCGTCGCCGTGCGCAGGAGCCGCTCACCCACGGCCAGGCGTTCGGCGTCCGGGAGGTCCTCGGCCATGTCCAGGACGTCCAGGAAGCAGGGGACGTCGTCCCCCGGCCGGCTCCACCAGGCCGCGCGCGCGAGCAGTCGGTCCCCGCGCAGCGCCACCCACATCCACTCCGGACGTCGGCGGCCGGCGGCGAGGTCCTCGGTCAGCTCCTCGTTGAGCACGTAGGGCAGGCGGCGGAAGAGGCCGAGTTCCGTGCGGTCGGCCAGCGGGCGCACGGTCAGGTCGTTCGGTGCCTTGGGCAAGGCGGGCTCCTGAGGAAGGTGCCTACCCGTTCCGGGGCCGGACGTGGTCGGCCTCCCCGGAGGAGGCAGGCGCGGTGAACGTGGCACACACGGGGACTCCGCCTCCTTTCGCTGTCAGGCCGGCCGTCGGTCCCGGCGGGCGTCGGACAGCCATGTCTATGCCTGCCATCCGCTGCCCGCAAGGCAATTACTGCTCGGCACGCCTCCTGGTGGGGAACCCACCTGAGCGTCCCGAGGACGGCAGCGCGACGGGGGCGGCCCGGAAGTTCTCCGGACCGCCCCCGGTCGCGTCGGTCAGGTACCCGGTGCCCGCGGGAGGCGGGCGACCCGGGTCCGACTCAGCCGGCCGTCAGCTGCACCCGCTGGTGGAGCCGCAGCCCTCGCACAGGTAGCAGCTGCCTGCCCGCTGCATCTTGGTGCCGCAGGAGAAGCAGAGCGGGGCGTCGGCGTTGATGCCGAGCTGCATCTCCACCAGTTCGGCGTTGGTGTGCGCCTGCTTGGGGGCGGGCGCCGCGCTCTCCTCGACGATGTCCGAGGCGGCGTGCGGTGCCTGGCTGCTCTGCGTCGGCGCCGACTGGGCGAGGGAGTCCGTGTCCTCCTCGGCCTCGGCCGGCTCGTAGGAGCCCGTCTCCAGGTGGCGCTGACGCTCCTCGACGGAGTGGATGCCGAGCGCCGAGCGGGTCTCGAACGGCAGGAAGTCCAGCGCCAGGCGGCGGAAGATGTAGTCGACGATCGACTGCGCCATCCGCACGTCCGGGTCGTCGGTCATACCGGCCGGCTCGAAGCGCATGTTGGTGAACTTCGAGACGTAGGTCTCCAGCGGCACGCCGTACTGGAGGCCCACGGAGACCGCGATGGAGAAGGCGTCCATCATGCCCGCGAGGGTCGAGCCCTGCTTGGACATCTTCAGGAAGACCTCGCCCAGCCCGTCGTCCGGGTAGGAGTTGGCCGTCATGTAGCCCTCGGCGCCACCGACCGTGAAGGAGGTGGTGATGCCCGGGCGGCCCTTGGGCAGCCGGCGGCGGACCGGACGGTACTCGACGACCTTCTCCGGCTTGGCCTCCGCCTTGGTCTCCTCGGCCTTCTTCGCCTCCTCCTTCTTCTTCACGGAGAGGGGCTGGCCGACCTTGCAGTTGTCGCGGTAGATCGCGAGGGCCTTCAGGCCGAGCTTCCAGCCCTCGTAGTAGACCTCCTCGATCTCCTCGACGGTGGCCGACTCGGGGACGTTGACCGTCTTGGAGATGGCACCGGAGAGGAACGGCTGCGCGGCGGCCATCATCCGCACGTGGCCCATCGGGGAGATGGAGCGCTCGCCCATGGCGCAGTCGAAGACCTCGTAGTGCTCGGTGCGCAGCCCCGGGGCGTCGATGACGTTGCCGTGCTCGGCGATGTGGGCGACGATCGCCTCGACCTGCTCGTCCTGGTAGCCGAGGCGCTTGAGCGCCTTGGGCACCGTGTTGTTGACGATCTGCATCGAGCCGCCGCCGACGAGCTTCTTGAACTTCACCAGGGCGAGGTCAGGCTCGACGCCGGTGGTGTCGCAGTCCATCATCAGGCCGATGGTGCCGGTGGGGGCCAGCACCGAGGCCTGGGCGTTGCGGAAGCCGTTCTTCTCGCCCAGGCGGACCACGTCCTGCCAGGCCTCGGTGGCAGCGGCCCAGACGGGGTTGTCCAGGTCGTCCATCCGCTTGGCGTCGCGGTTGGCGTCGGCGTGCTGGCGCATGACGCGCTTGTGGGCGTCGGCGTTGCGGGCGTAGCCCTCGTAGGGGCCGACGATCGCTGCCAGCTCCGCGCTGCGGCGGTAGGAGGTGCCGGTCATCAGCGAGGTGATGGCCCCGGCCAGCGCGCGGCCGCCGTCGGAGTCGTAGGCGTGGCCGGTGGCCATCAGCAGGGCGCCGAGGTTGGCGTAGCCGATGCCGAGCTGCCGGAAGGCGCGGGTGGTCTCGCCGATCTTCTCGGTGGGGAAGTCGGCGAAGCAGATGGAGATGTCCATCGCGGTGATGACCAGCTCGACGACCTTGGCGAACCGCTCGGCGTCGAAGGACTGGTTGCCCTCGTCGTCGTCCCGCAGGAACTTCATGAGGTTCAGCGAGGCGAGGTTGCAGGACGAGTTGTCCAGGTGCATGTACTCGCTGCACGGGTTGGACGCGGTGATGCGGCCCGTCTCCGGCGAGGTGTGCCAGTGGTTGATGGTGTCGTCGTACTGGATGCCGGGGTCGGCGCACGCCCAGGCTGCCTCCGCCATCTTGCGGAACAGGCCCTTGGCGTCGACCTCCTCGATGACCTCGCCGGTCTGGCGGGCCCGCAGGCCGAATTTCGCGTTCGCCTCCACCGCCTTCATGAACTCGTCGTTCACGCGGACCGAGTTGTTGGCGTTCTGGTACTGCACGGAGGTGATGTCGTCACCACCGAGGTCCATGTCGAAGCCCGCGTCGCGCAGGGCGCGGATCTTCTCCTCCTCCTTGACCTTCGTGTCGATGAAGGCCTCGACGTCGGGGTGGTCGACGTCGAGCACGACCATCTTGGCGGCGCGGCGCGTGGCACCGCCCGACTTGATCGTTCCGGCGGAGGCGTCGGCACCGCGCATGAAGGAGACGGGGCCGGAGGCGTTGCCGCCGGAGGAGAGCAGCTCCTTGGAGGAGCGGATGCGGGAGAGGTTCAGGCCGGCGCCGGAGCCGCCCTTGAAGATCATCCCCTCTTCCTTGTACCACTCCAGGATGGACTCCATGGAGTCGTCGACGGAGAGGATGAAGCAGGCGCTGACCTGCTGCGGCTGCTGGGTGCCGACGTTGAACCAGACCGGCGAGTTGAAGCTGAAGACCTGGTGCAGCAGGGCGTACGCCAGCTCGTGCTCAAAGATCTCCGCGTCGGCCGGGGAGGCGAAGTAGCCGTTGTCCTCACCGGACTTGCGGTAGGTCTTCACCACGCGGTCGATGAGCTGCTTGAGGCTGCTCTCGCGCTGGGGCGTCCCGACGGCGCCCCGGAAGTACTTGCTGGTGACGATGTTGGTCGCGTTGACCGACCAGGACTCCGGGAACTCCACACCGCGCTGCTCGAAGTTGACCGAGCCGTCACGCCAGTTGGTCATGACGACGTCGCGCTTCGCCCATGCGACCTCGTCGTAGGGGTGCACACCGGGAGTGGTGTGAATGCGCTCGACGCGGAGCCCCGTGCGGGCCGCGCCGCCCTTGCTTCCCTTGGAGCGGGAGCCTCGTGCCGGGCCGCTCGCTGTCTCTGTCATTCCGCCTCCCTGTACGGGCAAACGCCCATATGTGCACACTTCTTCCTGTGCACGGTGTGTGTCTGTCTGGTACCAGTACGTCGTGGACGCCTGGTGAGTCCTGGTTCCGGTGTCCGGCCGGCACGGCCGGGCACCCCGGGGAAGCCCCGCCGCACGGGCCGCGCCCTCCGCGTCGGGACGGGATCGCGACCGGGGCGGGTTCCCGGAAACGCGGCGGTCAGTCCGTCTCGGCCGAAACGGTGGCCACCGGCGCCTCGGGCGTCCGGCCGCCGTCGCCCGGCGGCGGAGCCCCGTGCTCCCGTTCGTCCCGGAGCTCGGCGATGGCCGCCTCGAAGTCCTCCAAGGAGTCGAAGGCCCGGTAGACGGAGGCGAACCGCAGGTACGCGACGAGGTCGAGCTCCTCCAGCGGGCCGAGTATCGCCAGCCCCACGTCGTGGGTGGTCAGCTCGGCGCTGCCGGTGGCCCGGACCGCCTCCTCCACCCGTTGCCCCAGCTTCGCCAGGGCGTCCTCGGTGACCGGGCGCCCCTGGCACGCCTTGCGGACGCCGGAGATGACCTTGTCGCGACTGAAGGGTTCGGTGACCCCGCTGCGCTTGATGACCATCAGGGACGCCGTCTCCACCGTCGTGAAGCGGCGGGAGCAGTCGGGGCACTGGCGACGGCGACGGATCGAGGTGCCGTCGTCGGTGGTGCGGCTGTCCACGACCCGACTGTCGGGGTGCCTGCAGAAGGGGCAGTGCACGGCCGGGTCCTCCTCGCCCTCGGTGTACGGACGTACGCGGCGGCTGCTGCCTGCACGGGTACGACTGATGAGCCCCACAGGACCCACAGGTCCCTTCGGGGCGGCCACAAGCATAGGCGATGCCCCTCGCGCCGGAAGACGGGGGACCACTAGTTGTGGTGGCGTGTGCCCATCAAACCACTACATGTGGTGGCACGGCGGCTACTCTCCCCACAACCGCGTGTCACACTCCGGCGGCACGGCCCCACCCGGGCGGCCCATACGCCACGCGGGCCGGCGGCCCACTCCACCGGCGCCCCGCCGCGCCGGGGCGGCGGCTGGGCGCACCCCCGCCCGCGCCTTCGCCCCGGTGCCCACAGACTGCCGCGACGCGCCCGGGAACGGACGGGGCGAGGCGCACCCGGTGTCGGCCGGGTGCGCCACGGGACGGCCGGGACCGACCGCCCGGCCGTCTGCGATTTCCCCGCCCACCCCGCGGAGAAGAGCGCGGAGCGGACCGGGGAGGATGGACGGGGACACCGGCTTTCACGTGCCACGTTTTCTTTCCGCGGGACACGCTTTGCCCCTTCCGGCCAACGGATTCGGGGCCTACCACCGCCCGCTAAAGCGATGCGACCAAATCGTCGATTTTTCACTCGAACGTGTGTTTGGCGCAACCTTTCGAAAGGAACTACCGTTGGCTAACCAGGGAGAACATTCCGAGAGGGGCCGACGTGACCACTACCGCAGACAGCGCCACGCTTACCGCCCAGAACACCGCCCAGGGCGCCACACCGGGCCGTTTCGAGCAGGCCCGCAACGGCACGAGGGACGACGCCACGGCGCTCGCGGAGGGCCAGAAGCCCGCGCGTGCACTGCCAGGGAGGCCACCTGGTGTTCGGGCCGACAGTTCCGGTCTGACCGACAGGCAGCGTCGCGTCATCGAGGTGATCCGCGACTCCGTCCAGCGGCGCGGATACCCGCCGTCCATGCGGGAGATCGGACAGGCGGTCGGCCTCTCCAGTACCTCCTCGGTAGCCCATCAGCTCATGGCGCTGGAACGCAAGGGTTTCCTCCGTCGTGACCCGCACCGCCCCCGCGCCTACGAGGTCCGCGCCTCCGACCAGCCGAGCAGCCTCCCTGCGGACACCACCGGCAAGCCGGCAGCCTCCTACGTCCCCCTGGTCGGCCGGATCGCCGCAGGTGGCCCGATCCTGGCCGAGGAGTCCGTCGAGGACGTCTTCCCCCTCCCCCGCCAGCTCGTCGGAGACGGCGAACTCTTCGTCCTGAAGGTCGTCGGTGACTCGATGATCGAGGCGGCCATCTGTGACGGCGACTGGGTCACCGTCCGCCGCCAGCCGGTGGCGGAGAACGGCGACATCGTGGCCGCGATGCTGGACGGCGAGGCCACCGTCAAGCGCTTCAAGCGCGAGGACGGCCACGTCTGGCTGCTGCCGCACAACGCGGCCTACCAGCCCATCCCCGGTGACGAGGCGACCATCCTCGGCAAGGTGGTCGCCGTACTGCGGCGCGTCTGAGCGAGCCCCCTGACCGGGCCCCGGAACCACTGCGCCGGTTCCGGGGCCCTGCTGTGTTCCCGTCACCGCAGCGCTCCCCGTCACCGCTGCGCTCCCCGTCACCGCTGCGTTCCGCCCGGCACGGGCGTGACCGTACGAGGTCGGCCGGCTACTCGCCCGCCTCCGCCTCGGAGACGGCCGGCGGAGTCGTCTCCGCCAGTTTCGCCGCCGCGTCGATGGCGGCGAGGGAGCGGCGGACCTGGTTGCGGTCCGTGGTGTACCAGAAGTCCGGCATGGACCGCCGCAGGAAAGTGCCGTAGCGGGCCCTCGCCACCCGGGGGTCGAGCACGGCGACCACACCGCGGTCGCCCGTGGCCCGCACCAGGCGCCCCGCGCCCTGCGCCATCAGCAGAGCGGCATGGGTGGCGGCCACAGCCATGAAGCCGTTGCCGCCAGCCTCCTCCACCGCCTTCTGCCGGGCGCTCATCAGCGGGTCGTCCGGCCGGGGGAAGGGCACCCGGTCCATGACGACGAGCTGGCAGCTGGGCCCGGGGACGTCGACGCCCTGCCAGAGGGAGAGCGTCCCGAACAGGCAGGTGCGCGGGTCGGCGGCGAAGTTGCGGATCAGCTCGCCCAGCGTCTCCTCGCCCTGCAGCAGGATCGGCACGTCCAGCCGTCCGCGCAGTTCCTCGGCGGCGGCCTGTGCGGCCCGCATGGAGGAGAAGAGGCCGAGGGTACGGCCGCCGGCCGCCTCCACGAGCTCTGCCAGCTCCTCCAGCATGTCCGTCCGGTTGCCCTCCCGGCCCGGCTGGTTGAGGTGGCCCGCGACGTAGAGGATGCCCTGCTTGGAGTAGTCGAACGGCGAACCGACGTCCAGCCCCTTCCAGTCGGGCTCGTCCTCGCCGGCCTGCCCCTCCGGCGGCAGCCCGAGCGAGGCCGCCACGCCGTTGAAGTCGCCGCCGAGCCGGAGCGTCGCCGAGGTCAGCACCACCGACCGGTCGGTGAACAGCTTCTCCCGCAGCAACCCGGACACCGAGAGCGGCGCGACCCGCAGCGAGGCCCCGAAGCGGTCGTGGCGCTCGTACCAGACCACGTCCCATTCCGAGCCGTTGGCGATGCGCTCCGCCACGGCGTGGACGTTCTCCACCGCGGCGACCGCCTGCTTGCGGACGGCGTCCTCGTCCTGCACGGACCTGTCGCGGGAGGTGTTGAGCGCGGAGAGAACGGTACGCGCGGCGTCGCGCAGCGCCATCAGGCAGTAGCCGAGGTCCTCGGGGACCTCGTCCAGCCTGCCGGGCAGTGCAAGCTCCATGAGACGCTCGAAGGTCTCCGCAGCCGTCTGCAGCTGGTCCGCGGCCTTCTCGTCCACCAGCTTCGCGGCACGGCGTACCGCCCGGTTGACCTGGCCGGGGGTGAGTTCCCCCGTCGCCACGCCCGTGACCCGCGAGACCAGCTCGTGCGCCTCGTCGACGATCAGCACCTCGTGGGAGGGCAGCACCGGCGCGCCCTCGATGGCGTCGATGGCCAGCAGGGCGTGGTTGGTGACGACGACGTCGGCGAGCTTGGCCCGCTCCCGCGCGGCTTCGGCAAAGCACTCCGCGCCGTAGGCGCACTTCGACGCACCCAGGCACTCCCGCGAGGAGACGGAGACCTGCGCCCAGGCCCGGTCGGAGACACCGGGGGTGAGGGCGTCGCGGTCACCGGTCTCGGTCTCGTCGGCGAAGTCACGCAGCCGCAGCAGGTCCTTCCCCAGCTTGCTGGTGGGCGCCGCCTCCTCGAAGACGTCAAAGAGGCCGTCCTCGTCGTCCTGGGGCGCGCCCTCGTGCAGGCGGTGCAGGCACAGGTAGTTCGAGCGGCCCTTGAGCATGGCGAACTCGGGGCGTCGCCGCAGCAGGGGGTGGAGTGCGTCCACGGTGCGCGGCAGGTCGCGTTCGACCAGCTGACGCTGGAGGGCGAGGGTGGCCGTGGCCACGACGACCCGGTCGCCGTGGGCGAGAGCGGGCACGAGGTAGCCGAGCGACTTGCCGGTGCCGGTGCCGGCCTGGACCAGCAGGTGCGAGGAGTCGCCGACGGCGTCGGCCACGGCCTGCGCCATGGCCACCTGGCCGGGCCGCTCGGTACCGCCGACGGCGGAGACGGCGGCGTGCAGCAGGTCGGGGAGGGAGGGCTTGGTCATAGCGCAGCCACCCTACGCGGCCCCACCGACATCACGCTGCGGGCGCCGGTGGACCGGGCGCGGACCGGAGCCTTGCGGACCGCCCGCCACGGCCGGTGGACCGGTCCGGGCAGGACAGGGCTCCCGGCGGTCACCCCGCGACGGCGCCCGCGGAGGCGCGGGCTCACGGGGCGTGGAGAGGGTTGGGGACGGTCCCGTGCACGGCCGCGTGGGGCCGGACCGACCGGTCCCGGTAACCGTCCAGATGCAGACGGTTGCGGTTGAGGCAGAGCCGGTCGATGCGGGGGGTGAGGAGGTCGAAGGTGGCGAACCGCTCCTTGAGATCCGGGAACCGGTGCTGGTGACGCAGGATCTCCTCCCGCACCATCGACCAGAACGCCCCCTGCGGTACGCCCAGTTGCCGCTCGCAGAGCGGTGCCAGGTAGCGGAAGACGCCGACGAAGAGGCCGGAGTGGATGAACTGGGTGAGGAAACCGGGCTTCTCGGTCAGCAGGACCCGCCGCACGTCCTCGGGCATGCCGGCGTGCTCGGGCAGCGGCACGGAGCTGGTGTTGACGTCGTCCACGAAGTCCTTGACGGCCAGGCGGGTGGGCACGTCGGCCTCGTCGAAGACCACGATCGCGTTCTCGCCGTGCGGGGAGAAGACCACCCCGTAGCGGTAGAGGAAGTGGAGCAGCGGCGGCAGCAGCGCCGCGAAGAGGCGGCGCAGCCACGCCGCCGGGGCCAGCCCGGAGCGGTGCACCAGCTCGGTGACGAGCGCCCTGCCGCCGGGGTCGACCTGGAGCAGGCAGGCGAGGGTGCGGGCCCGCTCACCGGCGTCGAGAGCGGTGGCGACCGGCTCGCGCCAGATGCAGCCCAGGAGCTCGCGGTACTGGTAGGGCACTTTCGGAAGCCGGTCGTAGAGCGGGTGGGGCACCGCCACGGAGGCGTTCTCGCCCAGCAGGATCACCCTCGCCTCCTCGGTGAGGAACGGGTCGCCGTCGCGGAGTGCGTGGATCCAGGAGGTGACCGCCGGCGCGGCCAGCGTGCGTTCGGTCGGCAGCCCGCGCCAGACGAGGGTGTTGAGGACGGAGAGGGGGAGCTTGACGGAGTACGCGCGGGGCCGGCTGAGGTTGAGGAAGGTGCGCACGGACTGCTGCGGCAGCCGGAGGTCCTCGTCGGCCGGCAGCGGCAGCAGCGCGCCCGCTGCGATCTCCCGCGCGAAGAGGGGCGCGATCGTCTCGTCCCACTGCCAGGGGTGCACGGGCAGGTAGAGGTAGCGGGCGGGGTCGCGGCCGTGGCCGCGCACGGTCTCGGCGAACAGGTCCCGGCTCGCCCGGGACAGCTCGCGGTCGTAGAGGGCCCCTGGGGTGGCGAGCGCGGCGACGCCCCGGTAGTGGGCCAGGTCCTCGTGGACGGCGGCCCAGGGCAGCCGGTGCGCGGTGCGGGCCTCGGGGGCCCAGCGCGCGGTGTCGGAGGCAGAGAAGCCCAGCCGCCCCTTGCTGGCCACCAGCCAGGGGTGACCGGTCTGGTGGCCCTCCAGGGCGGCGTAGTCCAGGTCGGCCAGTGCCGCCGCGTCGAGGGCCGTCTCGGCCAGGTGGACGTCGGCGTCGAGGGTCGCGGTCAGCTCGCGGATGAGGTGGCCGGTGGTGTCGCCGCTCAGCGCCAGGGCGGTGCCGTGGCTGTGGAGGAGGAAGTGGAAGGGGTCGCCGGTGGGGGTGACGGAGTCCGCGTCGACGTGCCAGTCGCCGTAGGAGCCGCGGCGGGCCTGGAAGCGGTAGGTCACCCCGTCGTCGAGGGGGAGGCGGTAGCGGGGGGTGCCGTCCTCGGCGGTGCCGTCCCGTTGCGGGGCGATGACCTCTTCGTAGGCGAACTCCGCCAGCATCTTGGCGAGAAGGCGGCGCGCCGCGTGATCCCAGGCGCTGTCGGGGGGAAGTGAGGCGGTCGGCACGGCGGGCTCCTCTGGCGGGACCGGTGGGAGGGCTGCTGACGGGGACGGGTGCTGCGGGGCGGCCGGTGTGGGCGGCGCCCGGCCGCCCGGGCGGGGAGGCAGAGAGTAGGCAACGGGGTGCGGTCCGTGAAGAGGGCCGGCGTGAGCACGGTCGGGCGACGGCGACCGCGGCACGCCACGGCTGCCGCGGGCGCCGGGAGACCGGATGCCGGCCACGGCCTGCCGCACCGGGCGAGGCGTCAGCCCCGGTCGCGCACCATGAGCGCCGCCTGCTTGTCGGGCAGACTGAGTTCCGCTGCGAACCGGAAGCCGGCCTTGAGGAAGGCGGCGACGGACGGGCTGTTGCGCACGTCCGGTTCGGCGAGCACCCGGCAGCAGGCGGGGCGGTGGCGCAGCACCGACTCGGCAGTGGCACGCAGCAGTGCGGAGCCCACCCCCCTGCCGCGGTCGCCGTCGGGGCCGATGAGCAGGTGGAGACCGGTGTCGTGCGGCTGCGCCGGGTAGTGGGCGGCGAGCGGGTCGAGGTCGGCCCGGTACACCTCCCAGTAGCTCATGGGGACGCCGTCCAGCAGTCCGAGGCAGGGCACGCTGGCGCCGTCCCCCTCCAGCTGGGCACGCAGGTGGGCGGCCGTGCGCTCGGCGGGCCCGGCCAGCGACCAGAAGGCGTTCACCACCGGGTCGTTCATCCACGCGGCGAGGAGCGGCAGATCGCGCGGGAGGCGCACCGGCACCAGCTGGAACGTCCCGAAGGGCGTGACGGCCGGCTGCCAGGAGGCGATGTCGCCCGGTCCGGGGGGCTCGGCGGCCGGCGGGCGGCTCTGCGCCGGAAGGTGACCGGCCAGGCCCGGGGGGATTCTGAGGACGAGGGTGGCCTCCGGGTCCGCGGCGCCGGTCGGCAGCCGGTCGGCAGCCGGCGTGGGGGGACGGACCTGCTCGTCGGCGGTGCGGGGACGGGCACCTGGTGTCGGCACGGTGGGCTCTCCTTCCTCGTCCGGTCCGCCGTGGGAAGGCGGCCGGAGGCGGTGTGGTCATCTGACCGGTGGGCGGGGCGTGAACGGGCTGGGCTTTCAGACGTGCGGTGGGCTGCCGGACGGCCCGGCCCGGGGCGGGCCGGGCCGTCGCGGGCTTCAGAGGTGCAGGGGGTTGGGGACGGTGACGTAGACGGACTGGGTGTCCACGGGCCCGACGAGCTCGTCCAGCCCCCGGACGCGGGTCAGCAGGTTCGCCTTGCAGCGCAGGGTCGGTGCGGCCAGGAGGCGCCCCGGCAGGGTCGAGCGGTGGGCCAGCGGTGCCCGGGCGGCCTGGGCCAGGAAGCGGCGGAGCGCGGCGAGGAGCACCGTCTCGTCGGCGAGTCGCTGGGAGCCGAACGCGCCGATGAGGCCGAGGACGTTGTTGATGGCGAGGTAGTAGGCGAACCGTTCGTCGACGACGTCGTCGGGGACGAAGGTGTCGCTGGCGACTCCGATGCCGGGCAGCCGGGCGTCGAGTTCGCTGCGCCGGGAGGAGCGGAAGTAGTAGCCCTGGTTGTCGCGGTACCGGCCGCCCACCGGCCAGCCCTCCGGGTCCAGCAGCACCAGGGTGTTCTGCTGGTGCGCCTCCAGGGCGACACCGGCGGTCCCGTCGAGCCAGAGCACGGGCGCCACCACGGCGTGCAGGTAGCGCAGGAACCACTCGGTGGCGACGGCTGCCGCGGGCCGGCCGGTGCGGGCGGCGAGCGTCCCCATGACGCGGCCCAGTCGGGAGGCCACGGTGTCCTGGCCCGGCCAGGGGCGCAGGGCGGTGAGGGCCGCCACGCAGACCGCGTCGTCGGTGACGGTGAACGGGTTGTGCCGGATGACGACGTCCAGGCCGCGCACCGGGACCCCGTCGGGGGTGGTGACGGCGAGCCAGGCCGGGTCGCGGACGATGTCGAACCCCGGGTGGGCGGCGCGCCATTCGTCGGCGAGCCCGGTGCGCAGCAGGCGGTGGACCTCCACGCCCCGCAGGAGCTCCTTGTGGAGGTTCTCCCGCCGGGAGTTGGTGATGCGCAGACCGAGGGAGAGCTTGAGCATCGCGGCGGCGTCGGGCCGGTGGACGGTGCGCACCGAGGAGGTCGGGTACCAGGGGGCGCCGCCGGGACCGAGGTCGTGCAGCAGGCCGTCGGCGAGGAGGGCGGCGATGTCGGGGCGGTGTGTCAGCTCGCGGCTCTGCCAGGGGTGCAGCGGCAGCGGCACGGTGCCGGCGGGCGCCTGTGGAGCGCCGTCGGCGAGGCGCTCGACGAGGGCGGGGGCGGTCACCGTCCTGCCGCGTTCGGTCCAGGCCGAGTCGGCGGCCAGGACGCGGTGGTCCACGCCGATCCAGTGGAGGGGGAAGCTGCCGCGGGTCTCGGGCGAGTAGGCCAGGAGTTCCGCCTCGGTGAGGCCCTCGCGGCTCTTGGGGGTGGGGTGGAGCGGGTGGCCCAGCAGGAGCGACTGTTCGGCCTCCAGGAAGAGGGCGGCCTGTTCGTCGGCGGGTTGTGCCCGGCGGTGGGCGAGGAAGGTGGTGGTGCAGCGCACCGAGTCGGCCACCCGGCCGACGAGTTCGGCGCCGTCCGCCGAGGTGCCGGGCTCGTCCCCGCGGCCCGCGCGGTGCACCGCCTCGCGGTGGAGCAGCGTCGCGAGGGTCACGGCGTCCAGCGGCGGTGTGGCCCCGGCGGTGACGGCCAGCCGCGGGCTGCCCAGGCGGTGCGCGCCCGTGGCGGACCACAGGTGCACCGGGACGTGGAGGGTCAGGGCGCTGGAGGCGAGCGGGACGGTCAGGGTGTCGCCGAGCGGCCTGGGCAGGTCGGTCTCGCGGATCCAGCACCGCAGCAGGTTCTCGGTGGTGGCGGCGTCCGCGGCGACGGCGGGATCGGGGTGGTCGAGCGGGTCGCCGTGGCCGGCGGGCTCGGTGCAGGAGAGCAGCGGGGCGGCGGTGAGCGGGCCGGCCTCGGCGGGGAGGCCCTGGCGCGGCACGCCCGGGTCGGCGAGCCGGGTGGTGGTCGGTGCCGGGGGCGCGCCGGGGACCGGGGCGTCGTCGGTGTCGGGGCTGTGGTTCATCGGGTGGTGCCTCGCAGGGTGGGGTGGGGGACGCGCGCGGGCGGGCGTGGGGTGCGCGCGGTGGCCTCGACTGCGTCGGCGAGACGGTCGAGGACGGCGTCGGCCTGTTCGTCGGTGAGGGTCAGGGGCGGCAGGAGCCGGACCACGCTGTGGTGGGGTCCGCCGAGTTCGACGATGAGCCCGCGTTGCAGGCACGCCTGTTGCACGGCGAGGGCGAGTTCGGGGGCGGGTGGCGGTGCACCCGTGGTGTCGGCGGCCTCGGGGTCGACGATCTCGACGCCGATCATCAGTCCCCGGCCGCGGACGTCGCCGACGCAGCGGTGGCGCGCCGGCAGTTCCCGAAGGCTCCGGAGCATGCGGGCGCCCAGGCCGGCGGCGTGCGCGGCCAGGTCGCCGCGGCGGACGTGGGCGAGCGTCGCCCGGCCCGCGGCCATCGCGAGCTGGTTGCCCCGGAAGGTGCCGGTGGGGGCGCCGGGGGCCCCCGCGTCGAGGTCCTCGTGGTGGACGATCGCGGCCAGCGGCAGGCTTCCGCCGACAGCCCCGGAGAGGACCATGACGTCGGGGACGACACCGGCGTGGTCGACGCCCCAGAACGCTCCCGTCCGCCCGACGCCGGTCTGCACCTCGTCGACGACCAGGGGCAGGTCACGGGCGGCGGTCAGCTGCCTCATGCGTCGCAGCCAGGCGTCGGGGGCGGGGATGACGCCGGCCTCGCCCTGCACCGGTTCCAGGACGACCCCGGCCGGCAGCGGCACGCCGTGCCCGGGGTCGTCGAGGACGCTCTGGACGAGGCGGGCGGAGAGTCCGGCGCCCCGGTCCCCGCCGACGCCGAAGGGGCACCGGTAGGAGTGCGGGTAGGGAAGGTGGCTGACGCAGGTGTCCGCGGGAGGGATGCCGCCCGAGACGGCGGGCGCGCCGGTGGTCGTCCCGTGGGAGGCGCCGGAGAAGGCGAGGACGCCCGGCCGGCCCGTGGCGGCGCGGACCAGTCCGAGCGCCGCCTGCACCGCGTCCGTGCCGGCGGGCCCGCAGAACCGGATCCTGCCGTGTGCGGCGAGGGCCGGGGGGAGGCAGGCGAGGAGTTCCTCGACGAAGGCGTCCTTGACGGGGGTGGCGAGGTCCAGCACCTGGAGGGGGGCTCCGGAGTCGAGCACCGCGCGGACCGCCTCCAGGACCACCGGGTGGTTGTGGCCCAGGGCCAGGACGCCCGCCCCGGAGAGGCAGTCCAGGTACCGCCGGCCGTCGGCTGCCTCGACGGTGAGGCCGCGGGCGCGCACCGGTACCACGGGGAGGGCGCGCGCGTAGGTGCGGGCGGCGGACTCCCGCGGGCAGTGGCGGCGCAGGACGCCCTCGCAGGCCGCCGGCTCGGCGGTCGGCGCGGGCTCGGTCAGGACCACGGCGGTCTCGTCCTCCTGCTGCTGCGGCATGCCGCTGGACGCGGCGGATCTGCTCCCCCGTACGTACCAACGAGCACGGCCGGTCGGGATAACGGCCTGTCAGTCGATCGATCGGGGGGTGGAACCAGGACCCGACTGCCGGCGTCCCCTCGGACACCGGCATAGTGGGTGCGCACACCTTTCGAGGTGCATGACAAATGCTTAGGCGTGACGCGCACGTGCGGTGTGCGGTTGGTACCGCCGCGCGGACACGCGAGAGACCACAGGGGGAACACAAACCCATGCGATCGATGAGTCGGCAGGTCTGTGCGGCGGTGGCCCTGACCGCCGCACTGGCGATGGGCACCACGGCGTGCGGACCGGAGGACGACAACGCGGGCGGGCAGCCCAGCGAGTCCGCCACGGCCGCCACCACGGGAGGTTCGGGTGCGGGCGGGTTCACCATCCCCAAGGGCCTGCAGGACAAGCTGAAGCAGCACGGCATCGACCTGGACAAGTGGAAGAACGGCGAGTGGAAGAACTGGGACAAGGACCAGTGGATGCGGGAGGCCGGTGAGTTCCTCAACCCCATCATCAAGGGGCTGTGGGACCCGGACCGGGCGGGGAAGGCCAAGCCCGAGCAGCCCAGCACCCCGGCCCAGCCGCCGGCCGACCAGGGCCAGACCGACCCGGAGCCGGCACCGGTGCGGGCCACCGCGATCACCGCGCCCTACAGCCAGAGCGCCCCGGGCCTGGGCCGGCTGCTGTTCGACACCCCGGAGGGTCAGGCCGCCTGCTCCGCCGCCGTCGTCAAGGACCCGGCGCACCCCGGCAAGTCCAACCTGGTGTGGACCGCGGGCCACTGCGTGCACGCCGGCAAGTCCGGCGGCTGGTACCGCAACATGATCTTCGCGCCGTCCTTCAACGACGCCGGGAAGCTGACGGAGGACCAGGTCAACTCAGCCCCGCGCGACCAGGTCTTCCCCAAGGGCGTGTGGTGGGCGGACGACGCGGCCACCACCAACCAGTGGATCTCCGACGGCGGCGAGCAGAACAACGGCGTGCCGATGGCCCCGTACGACTTCGCCATCATCCACGTCAAGCCGGAGAAGGGCACGACGAAGTCGCTGGAGGAGGTCGCGGGCGGGGCCTACGACATCGACTTCAACACCCCGTCGATGAGCAGTGTCGGTGACATCACCGCCCAGGGCTACCCGGCGGCGGCACCGTTCGACGGCTCCAAGGCCGAGCAGTGCGTCGACGGACCGGGGCGCCTCACCCTGGACCAGAACGACCCCACGATGTACCGCATCGGCTGCACCATGACGCCCGGCTCCTCCGGCGGCCCCTGGTTCGAGACGAAGGGCGGGGTGAAGAAGATCGTGTCGAACACCTCGATCGGCCCGAGCCCCTCGACGTGGCTGGCCGGACCGCACCTCGGCGCGCAGGCGCAGAAGATGTACCAGACCATGAGCAAGGCGCACGCCGCCGGCTGATCCGCCGGGCCCGTCACGTCCGTCCGCAGGCGGAGGAGGCGGGGGCGTCCGTGAGACGCGCGGAGAGCCCCACCCGTTGCCGGGTGGGGCCCTCCTGTGCTTGCCGTCAGTGGTGCGCCGGGGCGTACGGCTCCAGTTCGGCGGCCAGTTCCGGGTGGACCCTGACCTTCAGGAGGGTGCCCTCGGGGGTGTGCTCCTCGGAGAGCACCTCGCCCTCGGCGTGCGCCCGGGACACCAGCGAGCCGCGGTGGTAGGGCACGAGCACCTCCAACTCGACCTCGGGACGCGGGAGTTCCTCGTCGATGAGGGCAAGCAGGTCATCGATGCCCTGCCCGGTGCGGGCGGAGACGGCGAACGCGCGCTTCTCCTGCCGCAGCAGCCGCTGGAGGACCAGCGGGTCGGCCAGGTCCGCCTTGTTGACGACGACGATCTCCGGGACGTGGGTGGCACCGACCTCGCGGATCACCTCGCGCACCGTGGCCAGCTGCTCCTCGGGCTGCGGGTGGGAGCCGTCGACCACGTGGAGGATCAGGTCGCTGTCACCGACCTCCTCCATCGTGGAGCGGAACGCCTCGACGAGGTCGTGCGGCAGGTGCCGGACGAAACCGACGGTGTCGGCGAGGGTGTAGAGCCGGCCGCTGGGCGTCTCGGCGCGCCGGACGGTGGGGTCCAGGGTGGCGAACAGCGCGTTCTCCACCAGGACGCCCGCGCCGGTCAACCTGTTGAGCAGGGAGGACTTCCCGGCGTTGGTGTAGCCGGCGATGGCCACCGAGGGCACCTTGTTGCGGCGGCGCTCCTGGCGCTTGGTGTCGCGGCCCTTCTTCATGTCCGCGATCTCCCGGCGGGCCTTCGCCATCTTCTCGCGGATGCGCCGGCGGTCCGTCTCGATCTTGGTCTCACCGGGACCACGGGTGGCCATGCCGCCGCCGGTGGAACCGGAACCACCACCACCCATCTGTCGCGACAGGGACTGACCCCAGCCGCGCAGCCGGGGCAGCATGTACTGCATCTGCGCGAGCGAGACCTGCGCCTTGCCCTCCCTGGACTTGGCGTGCTGGGCGAAGATGTCGAGGATCAGCGCTGTGCGGTCGACGACCTTCACCTTGACGACGTCCTCAAGGTGGATGAGCTGGCCGGGGGTGAGTTCACCGTCGCAGACGACGGTGTCGGCGCCGCTCTCCAGAACGATGTCACGCAGCTCCAGCGCCTTGCCGGAGCCGATGTAGGTGGCCGGGTCGGGCTTGTCGCGGCGCTGCACGACGCCGTCCAGCACCAGGGCGCCGGCGGTCTCGGCGAGCGCCGCGAGCTCGGCCAGCGAGTTCTCCGCGTCCCGGGCGGTTCCGGAGGTCCACACGCCCACGAGCACCACCCGCTCCAGACGGAGCTGCCGGTACTCGACCTCGGTGACGTCCTGGAGTTCGGTGGAGAGGCCCGCCACGCGGCGCAGCGCCGCCCGCTCGGAGCGGTCGTACTGCTCACCGTCGCGCTCGCCGTCGATCTCGGTGCTCCAGGCGGCGTCCTCCTCCATCAGGGCGTCGGCCCGCAGACCGTCGTGGCGACCCGTGGGGGCCGTGGTGGGTTCCTGGTCCTGAGGAAGCGAGGAAGAGGGGGTCATGTGGTCCTTTACGGGTCGAGGTGGCACGGCGGTCACCGCACCTGTCGTTTTCGGAGAACGCCGGACCGTACCCGAAGATTCCCCGGGGGCGACGGAACGGTGGCGACCTACCGATGGTCGCATGCCGGGCGCGGGGCGTCACCACGTTTCCCACCTGCTGCGGGGCGGCCAGGGCCCGGGGCCCGCCCTGGCCGTCGTCCGCGTCAGGGGCGGCCGTGCTGCGGGCCGCCCGCGGCCCGGCTCCGGACCGCCTCGGCCGGCCGGGCGGCGCGGGTGGCGGCCCGGGGGGCCTTGGCCGGTGCCTGGGCGTGCCAGTCGGGGTGGCCCGGCATCGGCGGGGTCTTCGCGTCGAAGAGCCAGTGGTGGAGGAAGGCGGACTGGTCGGCGCCGGAGACCTCCGAGGCCAGGTGGACGAAGTCCGCGGTGTCCGCCACACCGTCGCGGTGGCGGGCCACCCAGAGGCGCTCCAGCCGGCCGAAGGCGTCGGCACCGATCCGGGTCCGCAGGGCGTAGAGGACCAGGGCGCTGCCGTCGTAGACGGAGGGCCGGAAGATGCTCACCTTCTTGCCGGGTTCCGGGGCCCGCGGGGCGGCGGGCGGGCCGCCGTCGGCGCGCCAGGCGTCCGACATCCGGTAAGCGTTGCGCATCCGCGTCTCCATGGGCGCGTGCGCCTTCTCCTGCGCGTACAGCGCTTCGTACCAGGTGGCGTGGCCCTCGTTGAGCCAGACGTCCGACCAGCGGCGGGGGCTGACGCTGTCGCCGAACCACTGGTGGGCGAGCTCGTGGACCATGATCGAGTCGAGGTAGCCCTCGGGGATGCGCAGCTTGGTGGTGAACAGGTCCCGTTCGAAGAGGGAGAGGGTCTGGGTCTCCAGCTCGAACCCGGTGCGGGCATGGGCCATGAGCACGCCGTAGGTCTCGAAGGGGAACCGTCCGACGCGCGCCTCCATCCACCGCACCTGCTCCGGCGTCTTGGCCAGCCAGGGCTCCAGGCGGGCGCGGTCGGCGGTCGGGACGACGTCCCGCAGCGGCAGTCCGTGCGGGCCCTCGCGGCGGACCACCGCGGAATGCCCGATGGAGACCTGGGCGAGCTCGGTGGCCATCGGGTGGGCCGTGCGGTAGGTCCAGGTGGTGGCGTCGCCGTGGGGGTGGCGCTCGGCGAAGGGCGTGCCCCCGGCGACGACCGTGAGCTCCTTGGGGGCGGTCACGTGGAAGGTGAAGTACGCCTTGTCGGAAGGGTGGTCGTTGCAGGGGAAGACGCGGTGGGCGGCGTCGGCCTGGTTGGCCATGGCCAGTCCGTCCGAGGTGCGCACCCAGCCGCCGTCGGAGGCGTCCTTGGGGCCGGTGGGGTCGCTGGTGTGGTGGACGGTGACCTGGGCGAGTTCGCCGGGCCACAGCGGGCGGGAGGGGCGCAGGACCAGGTCCTCACCGTCCCGGTGGAAGCGGGCGGGCGCACCGTCGACCTCCACCGAGCGCACCGTTCCGCGGGCGAAGTCGAGGTTGAGGTGGTCGAGGCGGTCGGTGACCCGGGCGGTGAGGCGGGTGGTGGCGTCCAGCGGCCGGTCGTTGGCGCCGGAGTAGCGGAGCGAGACGTCGTAGGAGAGCACGTCGTAGCCGGGGTTGCCGAGGGTGGGGAAGAGGCGGTCGCCGATGCCGGCGGCCCCGGGCGGAGGAGAAGCGGCGGCGACCAGCGCGACGGTGGTGGCCCCCGCCGCGAGCGCCGACCGGGTGCGGGCTGCGGCGCGCCGGCCGGCGGGGCGGGGAACGGCGGGAGCGCCCGCCGGCGGTGCAGTGGGGCCCACCTGCGGCGGGCGGCGGAAGAAGGACATGGCCTACGGCTACCAGCGCACGCAGGTCACCGGGTGGTGGCACGGCTCCACGGCACCCGAACGAGGGGCGTGCGCGACGCGTCTGCACTCGCGCCGAGCCCCCGCGCCCGCCCCCTGCCGCTGACTGGTAGTGCTTCGTTCAGGTTCTGCCCCGGTTTTCTGTGCGGAGCAGAACCTGAACGAAGCACTGCTGGCTCCGGGGCCTCCCGGGCGGGGAGGCGGGGCCCCGGCTCAGCCCCGCACCGCTCCGGCCTGCTGCACGGCCCGGCCGGCCCGCCACACGTCGTAGACCCCGGGGACGCTGCGCATCGCCCTCATCAGGCGGGGCAGTTCCGCGGGGTCGGGCAGCCGGAGGGTGTAGCGGTGGTGGACGCGCTGTTCGTGGGGCGGCTCGACCACGGCGGTGATGACGGCCGCCCCGCGTGCGGCGATGGCCTCGGTGAGGTCGGCCAGCAGGTGCGGGCGGGTGAAGGCCTCGGCCAGGAGCGTGACGCGGCAGTCCTGCCGGGGCCCCTCGGGCCCGGTGGGGGCCCAGCGGACGGCCACGGGCTCCCGTCCGCCGGCGGTCATGCGCTTGACCACGGGGCAGGACACGCGGTGGGCGGTCACCGCGCCCCCCCGCACGGCGAACCCCGTCACGGCGTCGGGCGGCACCGGCGTGCAGCACCCGGCGAGCCGGACCGTGGCGCCGGCGAGGTCGGTGACGGCGGTGGGGCCCCGGTGCTGTGGGGCCGGCCCGCCGGTCCGCGCCCGGCGGCCGGACGCTGCGGGCTCCTCCCCCGGCGGCACGGCGGCGCGGGGCAGGCCCGTGGCGGTGGTGCCGGCGACGGGCGTTCCCGCCCCGGCCGGCCGGTCCGCAGCCGGGGACGGGCCCGGGGCCGTCCCGGTGTCGGTGGCGGCGCGTTCCTCGGGGTGGGCGGCGAGCCACCGGCCGATGGCCAGGCGGGCGGCGGGGGTGCGGGTGTGCTGGAGCCAGTCGGGTGCGGGGCCGGCCGTGGGGTCGCCGGTCAGCAGCAGGTGCAGGCTGTCGCCGTCTGCGAGGGGCGTGGCCAGGGAGGTGAGGCGGCCGTTGAGCCGGGCCCCCACGCAGCGGTGGGCGTCGGCGCCGTGGAGGGCGTAGGCGGCGTCCAGGCAGCTGGCGCCCGCCGGCAGCAGCACCCGGTCGGCGCGATGGGGGGCTTCGGAGCCGTCGGTGTGGAAGACCGTGATCTCCCGGTCCTCCGCGAGGTCGGCGCGGAGTGAGGACCAGAAGGCGTCGGGGTCGGGGGTGGCGCTCTGCCACTCCAGGAGCCGGGACAGCCAGCCCGGGCGGGTGGGGTCGGCACGCTCGTCGCCGCCGGCCCGTCCTGCGTCGGCGGCCCGGTCGGTGGGGGCGTAGGGGTTGCCCAGCGCCACCACGCCGGCCTCCGCGACCCGGTGCATCCGGTGGGTGCGGATCAGCGTCTCGGCCACCACGCCGCCCTCACCGGTCACGGCGGTGTGCAGGGACTGGTAGAGGTTGAACTTGGGGGCCGCCACGAAGTCCTTGAAGGCGGAGATCACCGGCGGGAAGCAGGTGTGCAGTTCGCCGAGGACGGCGTAGCAGTCGGCGTCCTCGGCCACCAGCACGAGGAGCCGTCCGAGATCGGCGCCGGTCACGGCGGCGCGGGCGCAGCGGATGCGGTGGACGGAGACCAGGTGGCGCGGCCGTACCAGCACCTGGGCGGGGATCTGTGCCTCGGCGAGCACGGTGCGCACCCGGGCGGCGACCGCGGCCAGCGGGTCGGGGAGGGCCGCGTGCCGGGCGACCAGTTCCCGGGCGGCAGCGCACTCGCGCGGGTGCAGCACCTCGAAGACGAGGTCCTCCAGCTCACTCTTGATCGCCTGCACCCCCAGGCGCTCGGCGAGCGGGATGAGCACGTCGCGGGTGACCTTGGCGATGCGGGCCTGCTTCTCCGGCCGCATGACGCCGAGGGTGCGCATGTTGTGCAGCCGGTCGGCGAGCTTGATGGACATGACCCGGACGTCGTTGCCGGTGGCCACGAGCATCTTGCGGAAGGTCTCGGGTTCGGCGGCGGCGCCGTAGTCGACCTTCTCCAGCTTGGTGACGCCGTCGACCAGGTAGCGGACCTCCTCGCCGAACAGCTCGCCGACCTGGTCGAGGGTGACGTCGGTGTCCTCGACCGTGTCGTGCAGCAGGGAGGCGGTCAACGTCGTCGTCTCGGCGCCGAGTTCGGCGAGGATGAGGGTGACGGCGAGCGGGTGCGTGATGTACGGGTCGCCGCTCTTGCGCATCTGGCCGCGGTGCGAGCGTTCGGCGAGGGTGTAGGCGCTGGTCAGCGGGCGGAGGTCGGCGTCGGGGTGGTGGCCCCGGTGGACCTTGGCGACGTGTTCGAGGGCGTGGGGCAGTCCACCGCGCGGTGCGGGGCCGAGTGCGGCGAGGCCGATGCGGCGCAGCCCACGCAGTTCGAGGCGGTGCAGCCCCTTGCGGCGGGGGTCGAGGTCACCGCCGGCGCAGGCCCCGGTCGGGGCAGGGGGTGTCCCGGGTGGGTCCGCGGGACGGTCCGGGAAGTCCCCGGCGTCGGTGGCCTGCACACTCATGGGCACCCTCCGGCTGCGTCGACCGGCGGCCGGACGCCGAATGGCCGCCCGGGCCGGTGCTTGATGCTACCGAGCCCACCACGCGCCCTCGGCCCCCTCCCCGTTCGCGGGGAGGCTGTCACCCGTACGAGCGATCGGAGGGGGCCCTTCCGCGCCTCCGCGCCGGACCGGGCGTCAGGGGCCCGGAGGGCGCGGGGCGTTGCGGGAACCGGGGCCGGAGCCGCGCGGGGTCACTCGCCGGCGGCGAGCCAGGCCGGGTCGAGGGTGCCCTCGGCGACGAGGACCGCGGGGCCGCTCATCTCGACCGTGCCGTCGGGGAGTTCGGTGATGACCAGGGAGCCGCCGGGGACGTCGACCCGGTAGGTGACGGGGCCGTCGGTGGCCGGGTCGAGCCCGTCGCGGCGGGCGGTGGCGACGGCGACGGCGCACGCCCCGGTGCCGCAGGAGCGGGTCTCGCCGGAGCCGCGCTCGTGCACCCGCATCGCGACGTGCCCGGGGCCGCGGTCGACGACGAACTCGACGTTGACGCCCTCGGGGTAGACGCCGGCCGGGCTGTGGTGCGGTGCGGTGTGCAGGTCGCCGGCGTGGGCGAGGTCCTCGACGAAGGCGACGGCGTGCGGGTTGCCGACGTCGACGTTCCGGGCCGGCCAGCTGCGGTCACCCACGGTCACCGTGACGCCGGCCTCGGGCAGTGAGACGCGGCCCATGCCCACGGTGATGCCCGCGCTCTCCTCACCCGGCTTGGGCAGGTGGACGCGGCGGACGCCGGCCCGGGTGGCGACGGCGAGGTCGCCCGGCTCGACCAGCCCGGCGTGCTGGAGGTACCGGACGAAGACGCGGACGCCGTTGCCGCACATCTCGGCGACCGAGCCGTCGCCGTTGCGGTAGTCCATGAACCACTCGGCCTCGTCGGCCATGGCGCGCGCCTCGGGGTGGGCGGCGCTGCGCACGACGTGCAGCACGCCGTCCCCGCCGATCCCGGCGCGGCGGTCGCACAGCCGCGCCACCGCCGACGGCGGGAGGTCCAGCGTCCCGTCGGGGTCGGGAAGG
Source organism: Streptomyces sp. NPDC059740 (assembly GCF_042733155.1). NCBI lineage: Bacteria > Bacillati > Actinomycetota > Actinomycetes > Kitasatosporales > Streptomycetaceae > Streptomyces > Streptomyces sp. NPDC059740. The sequence continues at coordinate 81,321 of NZ_JBHWGP010000016.1, forward strand.
ATGACGAAGTCGTTCTCCGTGCCGTGGCCCTTGAGGAAGGTGACGCGCTGCGTGGTGCTCATGCCTGCATGGTACGGGCTTCCCGGCCGGTCGGCCGGTGGCCGCCCTCGGGGCCGGAGCGGCCGGCAGGCCGGCGCGGCGCGGTTCCCGGGCAGGCCCGGCGGGGCAGCCGCCGGGCCTGCCCGGTCCGCCCTGCCGACCGTAGCCGGTCAGCGCAGTCGGGCCACGCGCCAGATCGCCAGGGCGGCCAGCACCAGGGTGACCGCGGTGTACGCCAGGAGCGCCTGCCACCTGCGGCGGCGTGGGGCGCCGGGTGCCAGCCCGGGCCAGGTGTGGCCGACCTTGCGGGCGGCGGTCATACCCCAGCCCGCCGCGCAGCAGCACAGCAGCAGGCCGAGCATGGCGACCACGGCGCCGCCCTCGCCGCCGAACTCGAAGGCGAGCGGGAAGGCGAACATCAGCGACCCGAGGGTGGCCAGGCACACGATGGGAGCCAGCTGCCACAGGCGCAGGCGGCGCGGTGGGCGCAGCTCGCGGAAGGACTCGGCGTCCTCACCCTCCGGGGGGCCTGCCGGTCCCCGGTCGAGGGCGGTGGGCCCGCCGTCGACCGGCGGGCCCAGGCCGTCCGTGGCGGAGAGCGACGGCGGGTCCTCGGCCGCCGGCCCCTCGTGTGCGACCGGGGGCCGCTGCGAGGGCTCGTCGGGGTGGAAGGGGTCGTGGCCCCGGGGTCTGTCCTGAGGGCCGGCCTCCATCGCCACGCGCCCTCCCAACATCCCGCCGCCTGGTGTGATCGAGCTCGATAATGGCATGTCCGGAGGGGGCCCACTCACCGCCGGAGCGTCCCGATGCCATGACGTGATCAGGCTGTGACCGCTCGTTCGAGCAGCGTCAATGCGCTCGGAAGCAGCTCGTCGAGATCGTCCGCGGCGCCGCTGAGCCAGTGCACCCGCGGGTCACGCCGGAACCAGCTCTCCTGCCGGCGTGCGAAGCGTTTGGTGGCGCGCACGGTCTGCTCCCGTGCCTCGTCCTCGGTGCACTCCCCCGCCAGGAAGGCGAGCACCTGCTGGTATCCGAGGGCGCGGGAGGCGGTGCGGCCCTCCCGCAGCCCCAGCCCCGCCAGCCGCCTGACCTCTTCGACCAGCCCTTCCTCCCACATCCGGTCCACCCGGCGGGTGATGCGCTCGTCGAGTTCGGGCCGGGGGACCTCCACGCCGATCTGCAGGGTGTCGTAGTGGGCGCGGTGACCGGGGAGGTTGGCCGTGAAAGGCCTGCCGGTGAGTTCGATGACCTCCAGGGCCCGTACGATGCGCCGGCCGTTGCCCGGCAGGATGGCGTCCGCGGCGGCGGGGTCCAGCTCCGCCAGGCGCGCGTGGAGCGGGCCGCTGCCCGTCTCGGCGAGTTCGGCCTCCAGCCGTGCGCGGACGGCCGGGTCGGTGCCGGGGAACTCCATGGCGTCGATGGTGCCCCGGACGTAGAGCCCGGACCCGCCGACGAGCACGGCGCTCCTGCCGGCGGCCAGCAGCCGGTCGATCTCGGCGCGGGCGAGCCGCTGGTACTCGGCGACGCTCGCGGTGACGGTGACCTCCCAGATGTCCAGGAGGTGGTGGGGCACGCCGCCGCGTTCGTGCGGGGGCAGCTTGGCGGTCCCGATGTCCATGCCCTGGTAGAGCTGCATGGAGTCGGTGTTGACCACGTCGGCGTCGAGGTGTCGGGCGAGCGCGACGCCCAGGTCGGACTTGCCGGCCGCGGTGGGACCGACGACGGCGACGACCTGGGGTGCACGGTCTGCGGTGTTCACCCCGCCAGTCTCCCAAAGCCCGGCGCCGGCCCCCACTCGCGGGCACTGCGGACGGCGGCGGCCGGCGGCAGCGGGTTCACGTCCAGGTGGCCACGTGGTAGCCGACGCCGTAGGGCGCCTGGTCGGCGAGGAGTTCGCCGCGCAGACCCGCGCCCTCGGCAGCGCCCGCCAGGACCTGCCAGGGCGCCCGCCCGGAGGCCTTCAGTTCGGCGGCGAGCGTGGCGTCCACGGCGTGCAGCGCGTCGAGGTCGGCCTCGGCCAGGGCGCGTGCGGCACGGCGGTCGAAGTCCTCGGCGCGCGGGTCGAGGTAGCCGGGCGCCTTCACGGTCCGGCAGGCGCTGCCGTCGCCGACCACGAGGAGCGCGGTGCGCGGCGCGGAGGCGGCCAGCTCACGGCCGGTCGCCCGGCACTCCTGGGGGGAGCGGGTCTCGGCCACGCCGAGGCCGGTGACGGGCGTGTCCGACCAGTGGGCCCGCTCCAGCAGCCAGGCGGCCACCGCGAGGGAGGACGGCAGCCGGCCACCGGCCTCGGGGGTGCCGGGGCCGAGGGTGACGTCCAGTTCGACGCCGAAGCCGCGGAAGGTGCCGCGGCTGCCGGCGGGGCAGGTGCCCTCCTCGTCCGCGAGGGCCGGCCCGACGACGACGAGCCGGTCCGCGCGGGCGGCGGCGAGCACCCCCACGGCACCGAGCGCGGTGGCGCGGAGGTCGTCGAGTTCCGCGGCGGCTCCGGAGGCCACCTCGGGGACGAGCAGGGGTGTGGCGGGTACGACACCGGCGGCAACCAACATGCCGTCACCCTACGCGGACCTCCGGCGTCCGCCTCCGGTAGGCCCTGGCCCAGGCGTACTTCTCAGCCGCAGGTGCGGCAGGAGGAGGCGGCGGTCTCCGGCTGGGGGGCGGGGACGCCCACCGTCGGCAGGCCGAGCATGACGCCGGCGGGCTCGGAGGCGGCGGTGCGCGCCTCCCAGGCGTCACCGGCGCGGGTGCGGCGCACGCCCCTGGCCGGCCCCTCGGCGAGCAGGTGGTGGGGGGCGGCGTAGGTGATCTCGACGGTGACGATGTCGCCGGGCCGCACCGGCTCCTCGGGCCGGCTGAAGTGGACCAGCCGGTTGTCGGGGGCACGGCCGGACAGGCGCCGGGTGGCGTCGTCCTTGCGGCCCTCGCCCTCGGCGACCATGACCTCCAGGACCCGGCCGACCTGCTTCTTGTTCTCCTCCCAGGAGATCTCCTCCTGCAGTGCCACCAGGCGCTCGTAGCGCTCCTGGACGACCTTCTTGGGGATCTGCCCGTCCATCTCGGCGGCCGGGGTGCCCGGGCGCTTGGAGTACTGGAAGGTGAAGGCCTGGGCGAAGCGGGACTCACGGACCACGTGCAGGGTCTGCTCGAAGTCCTCCTCGGTCTCGCCGGGGAAGCCGACGATGATGTCGGTGGAGATGGCGGCGTCCGGGATGGCGGCGCGGACCTTCTCGATGATGCCGAGGTAGCGCTCCTGCCGGTAGGAGCGGCGCATGGACTTCAGGACGGCGTCCGAGCCGGACTGGAGCGGCATGTGGAGCTGCGGCATGACGTTCGGGGTCTCGGCCATGGCGGCGATCACGTCGTCGGTGAAGTCGCGCGGGTGGGGCGAGGTGAAGCGGACGCGCTCCAGCCCCTCGATGCGGCCGCAGGCGCGCAGCAGCTTGGAGAAGGCCTCGCGGTCACCGATGTCGGAGCCGTAGGCGTTGACGTTCTGGCCGAGCAGGGTGACCTCGCTGACGCCCTCGGCGACCAGCGCCTCGACCTCGGCGAGGATGTCGCCGGGGCGGCGGTCCTTCTCCTTGCCGCGCAGCGCGGGGACGATGCAGAAAGTGCAGGTGTTGTTGCAGCCGACGGAGATCGAGACCCAGGCCGCGTAGGCCGACTCCCGCTTGGTGGGGAGCGTGGAGGGGAACGCCTCCAGCGACTCGGCGATCTCGACCTGCGCCTCCTCCTGCACCCGGGCGCGTTCCAGGAGGGCGGGGAGCCTGCCGATGTTGTGGGTGCCGAAGACCACGTCGACCCAGGGGGCCTTCTTGACGATGGTGTCCCGGTCCTTCTGCGCCAGGCAGCCGCCGACGGCGATCTGCATGCCGGGCCGCTCGGTCTTCTTCGGCGCGAGCTGGCCGAGGTTGCCGTAGAGCCGGTTGTCGGCGTTCTCCCGCACCGCGCAGGTGTTGAAGACGACGACGTCGGCACCGTCCGCACCCTCGGGGGCGGCGACGTACCCGGCGGCCTCCAGCAAGCCTGCCAGGCGTTCGGAGTCGTGGACGTTCATCTGGCACCCGTGGGTGCGGATCTCGTAGCTTCGCTTGACGTCCACTGCCTGGCTCCGGTCGCTGCTGGTCATGGCTCAAGGGTAGGCCGTGCCGGCGACCGCCTCCGACCCGGCGGCCGTCCCGGCCACCGCCGGCCGCCGCCGCGGCGGGGCGGGCCGCGGCCGTGTGCTGGGCGGACGTCTGGACGCCTGCGCCGCCACCGCCTCTGTGTCCCTGCTCACCCGGGCCGCCCGCCGGCCCAGCCGCGTGCTGCGCCGCCCCCTCCCGCCGGGCACCCGCCGGTGGCAGGATGCCCGCATGGTGAGAGCCCTCCCCCGCCCCGGGGGCCGTCGCGCGGTGTTCCTGGGCACCGTGGTGTGCGCCCTGCTCGGCCTGCTGGCGTGGGGTGTGGTGACGCTGGACGGGGAGGACTCCGTCAGCGGGCACATCACCATCGCCACCGGGGTTCCGGCGGGCGTCTACCACCTGTACGGCGAACTGCTGCAGCAGGACCTCGCCCACGACCAGCCCGACCTGCGGGTGCGGCTCACCCCGTCCGAGGGCGGACCGGACAACCTCTCCAAACTGGCCACCGGCAAGGCGGCGTTCACCTTCGCCACGGCCGACGCGGTGCAGCAGTACCAGAGCAGCGACGCCCCGGGCGCCCGCCACCTGCGGGCCTGCGCCCGGCTGTACGACGACTACATGCAGCTGGTGGTGGCCCGGGACTCCAAGGTGCGGTCCGCCGCCGACCTGCGGGGACTGCGGGTCGGGGTGGGGGCGAAGGGCTCGGGCGTGCAGATCATAAGCCGGCGGCTGCTGGAAGCCGCCGGGCTCCGGTACGGGCAGGACGTGAAGCCGGTGGAGGTCTCGCTCATCGACATGCGGGACCGGCTGCGGGACGGCAGGCTCGACGCGTTCTTCTGGTCCGGGGGGCTGCCCACCTCCGCCCTCACCGACCTCGCCGACACCTTCCCGATCCGGCTGGTCCCGCTGGGCGACCTCGTCGCCCCGCTGCACCGGCAGGAGGAGTCCGTCTACTACCGGTCCGCGGTGATGCCCGCGGACGCCTACCCGGCCGTGCAGGGCGGGCAGGCGGTGAAGACGGTGGCGGTCGCCAACCTGCTGGTGACCACCGACCGCACCGATCCCCGGCTGACCGAGGCGGTGACCCGGACGGTCATCGACAGCCGCGACCGGATCGGCAAGAAGGTGCACGCGGCGCAGAAGGTGGACCTGCGCACCGCCGTCTTCACCGACCCGCTCCCGCTGCACGTGGGGGCCCGGCGCTACTACGTCTCCACCAAACCCTGAGGGGAGGCCCTGAGGGGCGCCGCCGTCCGGCGCTCCGGGCCGGCCGCCGGTGCCGGGCCGGTCAGAGCCGGGAGACGGCGGTGGGAGGCGCGTCCCGATGGGGCGCCGTCCGCGGCAGGGTGACGGTGACGAGGAGGCCGTGCGGGGGGTTGCGGGCGAAGGCGAGGCCGGCGCCGCCGGCGGCCAGCAGGGCCCGTGTGATGGACAGGCCGAGGCCGGAGCCGGAGACGTTCTGGTGGCGGTTGCTGCGCCAGAACCGGTCGCCGATCCGCTCCAGTTCGTCGTCCGCGAGGCCCGGGCCGCGGTCGGCGACGACGAGGTGCACCCGGTCCCCCTCGTCGTTGACCGCGACGCTGACCCGCTCACCGCGCGGGGTGAACTTCAGGGCGTTGTCCACCAGGGCGTCCAGTGCGCTGGAGAGGCTCACCGGGTCGGCCCAGGCGGTCACCGCCCGGCGTCCCTCGTAGCCGAGGTGCACGCCGCGGTCCTCGGCCAGCGGGCGCCAGGAGTCGACCCGCTCGACGGCGAGCGCGGCGACGTCGGTGAGCTGCAGGTCGGCCGTCGCGTGCTCGGCGACCGCCAGGTCCAGCAGGTCGTCCAGGACGCTGGCCAGCCGTTTGCCCTCGGTGCGCACCGAGGCGATCTCCGCGTTCCCCTCGGGCAGTTCGAGGGCGAGCAGCTCGATGCGGAGCAGCAGCGCGGAGAGCGGGTTGCGGAGCTGGTGGGAGGCGTCGGCCACGAAGGCGCGCTGCTGTTCCAGGACCTCCTCGACGTGGTCGGCCATGTCGTTGAAGGAGCCCGCCAGGCGCTGCAGTTCGGGTGGCCCGCCGGACGAGGCGACGCGGGACTTCATGCGGCCGGTGGCGATGTCGTGGGTGACCGCGTCCAGCACCCGCACCGGGCGCAGTACCCAGCCGGTCAGGCGGACGGCGGCACCAAGGGCGACGAGCATCGCCACGGTCTCCCCCACGCCGATCACCAGCCACCGGCGCAGGATGCGGAAGCGCAGCTGGTCGGTGGGTGAGTCGGTGAGCACGACGGCGACCACGTCACCGTCGCGGACGACGGGCGAGGCCACCGGCAGCTCCCCGGTGCTCCACGGCCACACCTGGTGCGGGTCGTGGCTGCGCCGGCCGGCGAGCGCCTCGTTGTAGGCGTTGCGCGCCTCACCGTCGGCGGGGACCGACCAGTTGCCGGGGGCCCGGGCCATGGACTGGTCGCTGTTGCGGTAGAAGACGCCCGCCCGTATGCCGTACAGCTCGTGGTAGCGGCAGAGTTCGGCGGTGAGGGTGGCCAGTCTGCCGTCGCCCTCCTGGAGCCGCGCGCTGCCCTCCTGGAGCCGGTCGCAGTCGGCCTTCACCGAACGGCTCTCGCCCGGCATGTTCCCCTTCTCGTCGGGGGTCTCGGTCACGAACTGGGCCAGCGAGGCGAAGCGGGCTGCGTCGTCGAGGCGGTCGACGACGACGCGTTGCTGTTCGGCGGCGGCCACGCTGGCGGCGAGCGGGAAGCCGAGGGCGAGGAGGACGCCGGCCATCAGGACGATGAGCAGCGGCAGCAGTCGGGAGCGCACGGGCCGGCCCGGTCAGGCCGCGGCGGGCGGGACGAGCCGGTAGCCGACCCCGCGCACCGTCTCGATCAGGGCGGGGGTGCGGAGCTTGGCCCGCAGGGAGGCGACGTGCACCTCCAGGGTGCGCCCGGTCCCCTCCCAACTGGTGCGCCAGACCTCACTGATGATCTGCTCGCGGCGGAAGACGACGCCGGGCCGGCCGGCGAGGAGCGCGAGCAGGTCGAACTCCTTGCGGGTCAACGGGACGGCGGCGCCACCGACGTTGACCTGGCGGGTGGTGAGTTCGACGGTCACGGCTCCCAGGCGCAGCACGTCGCTGCCGGGCACCGGGTCGGCGGGGTCGGGGGTGCCGGGGGTGGTGCGCCGGGCCACGGCGTGGATGCGGGCGAGGAGTTCCCCGGTGTCGTAGGGCTTGACCACGTAGTCGTCGGCACCGAGGTTGAGGCCGTGGATGCGGGAGCGTACGTCGGAGCGGGCGGTCACCATGATCACCGGCGTGGTGCTCACCTTGCGGATGCGTCCGCAGACCTCGAAGCCGTCGGTGTCGGGCAGCCCGAGGTCGAGGAGGACGACGTCGAAGGGGGCCCGGTCGTCGGGGAGCATGGCCTGGAGCGCCTCGGCCCCGCTGCGGCAGTGCGTCACCGCGAAGCCGTGCCGGCTGAGCACGGCCGTCAGGGCCGCGGCGACATGGTCGTCGTCCTCGACCAGCATCAGTCTCACAGGTCCTCCCGTCCCGTGCCGTGGCCGCCGTGAGGCCCCGCGCGTCGCCCGGTCCGGCGCCGCGGGACCGCTCCGGCCCGGCGGTCCCGTCATCCATGCCCATCGGGGGCGGGGCGTCAAGAGGCCGGTGGCCCGCGGCCGGGTTCCGTGGCGCGGCCGTGTCCGGAACGGGTGCCACCGGCGGCGGTGTCCGCCATCCTCCCCGACCCCTCACCCAGAGTGTCCCGATGCGGCCGGATCGTTATGCTCAAGTTCCGCTCAGAAGTAATGACGCTGGTCGCGCGGGCTCACTAGGGTCCTCCCAACCGAGGAGGACGGAGCTGGAGCCGATGAGCGAAGTACCGGTCACCGACCAGACGGAGGGGCCGGCGGCGGTCGCGGACGACCTGGTCGTACTCGACCAGGTCAACAAGCACTTCGGCGCACTGCACGTGCTCCAGGACATCGACCTGAGCATCCGGCGCGGCGAGGTCGTCGTCGTGATCGGCCCGTCCGGGTCGGGCAAGTCGACGCTGTGCCGCACCATCAACCGGCTGGAGACGATCGACTCCGGGTCGATCACGATCGACGGCAGGCCGTTGCCGCAGGAGGGCCGCGAACTGGCCCGGCTCCGCTCCGAGGTGGGGATGGTCTTCCAGTCCTTCAACCTCTTCGCCCACAAGACGGTGCTGGAGAACGTGGTCCTCGGGCAGGTCAAGGTACGCCGCAGGGACCGCGCGGCGGCCGAGAAGACCGCCCGCGAGCTGCTGGACCGGGTGGGCGTGGGCACGCAGGCCGACAAGTACCCGGCGCAGCTCTCCGGTGGGCAGCAGCAGCGCGTGGCGATAGCCCGGGCCCTGGCCATGGAGCCGAAGGTGATGCTCTTCGACGAGCCGACCTCGGCCCTGGACCCGGAGATGATCAACGAGGTGCTGGAGGTCATGCAGCAGCTCGCCCGGGACGGCATGACGATGATCGTGGTCACCCACGAGATGGGCTTCGCCCGCTCGGCGGCCAACCGCGTCGTCTTCATGGCCGACGGACGCATCGTCGAACAGGACACTCCCGAGCAGTTCTTCGCCGCTCCGCGCAGCGACCGTGCCAAGGACTTCCTGTCGAAGATCCTGCATCACTGACCCGCCGCGGGTCATCATGATCGCCAGTTCCCGTTGAACAGAAGGACGTTGACAATGAGGATGCGTAAGACGGCGGCGGCGGCCACGGTCGTGCTCGCGCTCACCGCCACCGCGACCGCGTGCGGCGGCAAGTCGGGTACCGCGGGTGACAACGCCGGCGAGGGCTACGAGGGCAGCTACAAGGTCGCCAAGAACGTCAGCTTCGACTCGCCCACCCTGAAGCGCGCACAGAAGGCCGGCAAGATCGTGGTGGGCGTCAAGGCCGACCAGCCCTTCCTGGGATATCAGGACACCTCCGGCAACTACTCCGGCTTCGACATCGAGATCGCCCGGATGATCGCCGCCGACCTGGGGTTCTCCGAGAAGCAGATCAAGTTCGACACGGTGGACTCCAACGTCCGTGAGACCGCGATCTCCCACCACCAGGTCGACTACTACGTCGGTACCTACACCATGAACGACGAGCGGAAGAAGCAGGTCGGGTTCGCCGGCCCGTACTACACCGCCGGCGCCGACCTGCTGGTGCGCAAGGACGAGAAGGACATCACCGGCCCCGGCAGCCTGAAGGGCAAGAAGGTCTGCTCGATCACCGGGTCGACCCCGCTGGCCGAGATCAAGAAGCCGCAGTACGGCGCGGAGACCACCGAGCTGAGCAAGTACTCCGACTGCGTCAAGCAGCTCCGCGACGGCACGGTGGACGCGGTCACCACCGACGACGCCATCCTCAAGGGCTACGCGGCCAAGTACCAGGGCCAGCTCAAGGTCGTCGGCAAGCCCTTCACCAAGGAGCCCTACGGCGTCGGCATGGACAAGGACGACAAGGTCCTGCGCGGCAAGATCACCGACGCGCTGGAGAAGCACATCGCCAACGGTGACTACAAGGCCGCCTACCAGGCCACGCTCGGCAAGTCCGGTTCGCCCTACAAAGCTCCGAAGACGCCGCTGCCGCGCTACTGAGCGACGGGGTGGCCGGACCGGCCGTACCACGGGGGGCGGCCCGGCCGGTCGCCGCGTCGGCCGGGCCGCCCCCCAGGCGCCGGCTCCGGGCGGCCCCACCTGCGCGGGTGGGGCCGCAGCCTTCTGGGCCCACCGCCTCGGGGTTTCGCCGCCCGCGCGGGAGCGCCGCGGGGACCGCGCGGTGCGACCGGGGCCGGGCCCTGCCGTCGTGCTCCGGCCGGTCGCCCGGGGCCGGGCCCTGCGGCCTCGGGCGCCCGCAGGCGTACCGGGGCGGGGCTCCGCCGGTGTACCGGTCCCGTGGCACCGGCCGGCTTCCGGCCCGTCGCCCCTCGTCGGCACGGCCGCCCCCGACCGCTGCCGGGCACCGCCCACCCGCCTTCCAGACCGCTACCGCGGAGACCCCATGAACGTACTCCTCGACCACCTGCCCGAGTTCCGCGAAGGGTTCCTCGGGACCGTGTGGATCACGCTGGCCAGCGCGGTGCTCGCCCTGGTCCTCGGTGTGCTGATAGCCGGTTTCCGCGTGTCACCGGTGCCGCCGCTGCGCGCCTTCGGCACGGCGTGGGTCACGCTGCTGCGCAACACCCCGCTGACCCTGCTGTTCCTGATCTTCTTCTTCGTCGTGCCGCAGATCCTGCTGCCCGGCTCCAGCCCCTTCCTGCTGGGCACCCTGGCGCTCGGCTTCTACACGTCCTCGTTCGTCTGCGAGGCGGTGCGCTCGGGGATCAGCACGGTGCCCGTCGGCCAGGCCGAGGCGGCACGCAGCATCGGCATGACGTTCTCGCAGACGCTGCGGCTGATCGTCCTGCCGCAGGCCACCCGGGTGGTGCTTCCCCCGCTCAGCAGCATCATCATCGCGCTGACGAAGAACTCGGCGATCGCGGGCGCCTTCAGCGTGCCCGGCCTGTTCAGCTTCGCCAAGCTGCAGAGCGACCGCGGTTACGCCATCGGCTGGATCTTCCTGTGGACCGCGATCGCCTATCTGGTGATCACCTTCGCCGTCAGCGGCCTGTTCCGGCTGGCGGAGCGGCGGATGGGGCTCGCGCGATGAGGCGGGGCGGCCCCGGGCGGCTCCGGGGCGTCGGGCAGGGACGGGTAGGACACCGCGCGCGGACGGCGCGCCCGGAGACGAGGTGGCGGGGATGACGTCGAGTTCGAGTGCCAGCGTCCTGTACGACGCGGCGGGGCCCCGTGGCCGGGCCCGCAACCGGGTCTACAGCGTGCTCGGGACGGTGCTGGTCGTCGGCTTCGTCGCCTACGTCGTCATCCGCCTGGCGGCGCAGGGGCAGTTCAACCCGGGCCTGTGGGAGATCTTCGAGTACGCGGGGGTGCAGAACACCATCCGCGACGGCCTGCTGACGACGCTGGAGACCTTCGCGATCGCCGGTGCGCTCTCCCTGGTGCTCGGTCTGCTGCTGGCCGTGGCCAGGCTCTCCGACCACGCGGCGCTGCGCTGGTTCGGCACGGGCTTCGTCGAGCTCTTCCGCGCCATCCCGCTGCTGGTCACCGTCTACGTCCTGTGGGTCCTCATCCTGAGCTTCAGCGAGCCCCTCGGACTGACCGGTGAGCAGCCGCAGTTCTGGGCCCTGGTCGTCGGGCTGACGGTCTACAACGGCTCGGTGCAGGCGGAGGTCCTGCGGGCCGGCGTCAACTCCGTGCCCAAGGGGCAGCGGGAGGCGGCCTTCGCGCTGGGCATGAGCAAGACGCAGGTCATGACGACCGTGCTGATGCCGCAGGCGGTGCGCGCGATGCTGCCGACCATCATCAGCCAGCTGGTGGTGACGCTGAAGGACACCTCGCTGGGCTACATCGTCGGCTTCGAGGAACTCCTCTACGGTGCACGCCAGATGAGCACCAACATCACCGTGGACGGGCACGACACGTACATTCCCGTGGTCATCGTGACGGGTGCCATCTACATCACCATGTGCCTCCTGCTCTCGGCCCTGGCCACCTGGATCGAGAAGCGCGGGCGTCGGGCCCGCACCGGCATCAAGGTGGCCGGCGCGGTCGAGCCCGCGGAGGCGCCGGACGCGCTGGCGACCACGGCGGCCCCCGTCCTGGTGGGCCCGGCCGGACCGGACGCGGGTCCGCCGGCCGGCGGGTCGGTGGCGGCCGGGGCGGCTCCGGCCGGGGGTGGGGCGGACAGCGTGCCCGCCGCCCGCAGCGCGGAGGACCTGCCCGGCCCTGCCGACGGGGGGTTGGCGAAGGACGGCGGTGCGGGCCCCGGGGGTCCGGCGGCCCCGGGCACCTCGGAAAGCTGAGAGTCACCGGCTGGTTGACCGCGGCGGACTCCGGCAGCGTGGGGCACTGGGCCCGCGCCGCCGGAGTCCGCAGCCGAAGTTCCCCCGGCCCTTGGTCCGAACCCGCAACCCGCCGGGCCGCCGGGCCGCCGCTCACTCAACCCGCACCTCGCAAGCCGCAAACGGACAGCCCGCGGCGAACAGCCCGCGGGCCGTTCGAGCCCGCAGGGCACAGGAGCGAACGGCGGGGCTGAAACCGGTCGGTGGTGAGGCGGAAAACCGTCAGGGGGCGGGGTGGAGAGGGGTGCGGCCACCTCGTCGCTTGACGTGAGGGCTCGCAGTGGGTTGCATACTCTGTGTGATCATGTACCGGGCCCCTCTCGCGCCGTGCGGCGCGCCCCGCGACGGACGCGGCGACGGACGCGTCCGCGCGGCCGGAGGCCGTGACCGCGATCAGGGAGCGGGAGCGCGGCGGTGAACCCGGTGATCGTCGTGGGGGCGGGGCCCGTGGGGCTGGCCCTCTCGCTCTCCCTTGCCCGCGCCGGAGTCCCGGTCGTGGTGGTGGAGCAGGAGACCGAGGAGGAACCGGCCCGGCTCGCCCGCTCCGTGGTACTGGGCAGCGACACCGTCGACCACCTGACGAGGCTGGGCTGCGGACCGGCGATGGCCGCCGCGGGCTGCCGCTGGACGGCCCTGCGGACACTGCGCCGGACCCGGCTCATGGAGCGGGTGCCCTTCGACGACTCGTTGCCCTCTCCGCTGCACGTACCCCAGCATGCCCTGACCTCGGCGCTCCGCTCCGCGCTGGCGCAGGAGCCGGCCGCACGCCTGGTCACCGGGGCGCGGGCAGCACGGCTGGACCAGGATGCCTCAGGCGTCCGGTTGACCACCCAGGGCGCCACCCCGGGCAACCCGGCGGAATGGCACGGTAGTTACCTGGTGGGCTGTGACGGAGCACGGTCCCTGGTTCGCAAGCTGCTCGGGGTCCGGTTCCCGGGCCGCACCGCTGTCGAGCGGCACGCGGTGGCGGCGCTCCGCTGCGAGCTGCCCTGGCCCGGCGAAGCGGTGCTGCACCGCTTCCCCCGCCGACGCGACGCCGCCGCCCGGGACACCGAGGTGACGGCCCGTCCGCTGCCGGACGGCGTGTGGCGGCTCGACTGGCTGCTGCCGCCCGGCCGTGACCTCGTCACTCCGCAGGCGCTGCTCACGCGGGTCCGGGAGGCGCTGGCGGACTGGGCCGCGGAGGCGGCACATGATCGTCACGACCGGTCCTCTGCCGCGACCACGGAGGTGCCGTACGAGCTGCTCGACACGGGTGTCCACACGGTCCACCACCGTCTCGCGCTGGCCTGGCGCCGGGAGCGGGTCTTCCTGGCCGGGGACGCCGCCCACCTGTTGGGGGCACTCGGGACGCACGGTCTGGACGAGGGGTTCCGGGACGCGGAGAACCTGGCGTGGAAGCTGGCGTGGTGCTGGCACCACGGTCCGGACGAGGCCCTGCTCGACAGCTACCAGCACGAGCGTCGCGGCTCGGTGGCCGCCCGGTTGCGCGCCGCGGACCAGGTGCTTCCGCTGCTGCGCGACGGTGTGCAGGGGGCCGGCCTGCGCCGGCTCCTGCCCAAGGCGGGCACGGGCCCCCTGGCGCTGCTGGCCGACGGGCACCTGGGGCGTGGCCCGGCCGGCGGGACACCGCAGTACACGGGCTCGCCGCTGACCCCGGAGGGCGGCCCGGGCGGTCGCCGGGGCGGGGGGCAGCGGACACCGGTGCCGGCCGCCTGTGCCACACCGCCCGGTGCTCTCACCACGGACGTGCCCGTCACCGCACCGGACGGTTCGCGGGTACGCCTCCACGACCGGCTGGGCCATCGTCTGCTGGTGGTGCTGGTCGCACCCGGCACCGCCGTCTGGGACCAGCGCCACTGGATGTCGGCCGGGGTCATGCCGCAGCTCAACGCCGTCGTGGCGGACCTGGCGGTGCCGGCCGAGGTCCTGGTGGCCGAGGCGTACCCGGGGACGGTCGCCCACACCGTGCTGGTGGTGAGGCCCGACGGCCGACTGGTGTGCGCGGTGGACGGCGTCAACTCGGCGCAACTGCGGGACGCCGCAGGCCTGGTGTGGCGGGGCGTGACCGGGGCCGAGGGCACCCGGGCGCTGGAGGCCGGCCCCGGAGGCCTCTCCGCGCTCCCGGCCGGGGCGGCGAGAGGACCGTCCTCCCGCCCGCGACCGCCCGAAGGACACGGGGAGTAGGCACCGCCCTGCGCCGCGCACGGACCCAAGGAACAGACACCGCCCTGCGCCGCGCACGGACCCAAGGGGTAGGGATCGACCTGTACCGCGCCGTTCCCCCGGTGCCCTCCACCGCGCTCGCAGTGCGACCCGCGCCGGTCCTGCGTTCGAGAGGCCGGCGCTTCGGGCTGCGCTCGGGAACGCCCCGGTCAGGTGAGCTCCTCAGCGAGCAGGTCCATGAGCAGCCCGTCCTGCCAGAGACCCGTCCGGTGGTTCCGCCAGTACGCCCGCATGGTCCCGACCGGTCTGAACCCGACCTTGCGGTAGCTACGGATCGCCGCGGTGTTGGCGGCGGCGGGATCAATGGTCAGCCGGTGGTGACCGCGTTCCTGCACCAGCCACCGGGCCAACGTGCGCACGGCATCGGTACCGAGCCCCTGACCGTGGTACCGCGCCGTCAGGAAGACGTCGATGCCGGCTCGACGGAACTCGGGGTCGGTCTCTTCCGCGAACTGGATCGCCCCGATCACCTCGCCCGCGAAGACCACGGCGAGCTTGCCCCGGAAGTCCTCCGGAGGCGACCACCACGCCGCGACTTCCGGCTCCCGCACGATCCTGCCGAGGACCTCGGCATCGCCGTCCGCCACCGGTCGCAGCACAACCCTGTCCCCACGCAGCTCCATGACCGGCAGTATCGCCGAGGGGCCCGCCTCTCAGAAGCAGGACGACAGCAGCTGCTCACAGCCCTTGACGGTGACCGCAGCCTCAGAGCCCTCGAGGCCGTCTCAGCCCTCGAAGGTGGCCTCAGCGGTCGGTGCCGGGCTCAGCCCTCGGACCGGCGCTCACGCAGGTGGGTCCGGCGCCCCTCACGGTCGAAGATCCCCAGGATCTCGGCAGGGCCACCGACGGCGCCCACCGCGTGCGGGAGCATGGTGGGGAACTCCGCCGCCTGTCCCTCCTCGACCCGCAGCCGCCGCTCCCCGAGCAACAGCACGGCCGTGCCGGACAGCACCGTGAACCATTCCCGGCCCGGGTGCGCCTTGAGTGCCGCGGGGCCTTCCGGGGGTGGCTCGGTCAGCCGCATCCGCGCCACGGTGACGCCCGGATCGCCACGCACCGTCCACTGCGTCAGGCCGCGCGCCGCGTCGTAGGTGGGCTGGGAAATGACATCCTCGGCGGCGGTCTCGACGAGTTGGTCCAGCGAGGTGCTCAGGGCCCGGGCGATGGCGGTCAGCTGGTCGAGGGCGATCCTGCGCTGTCCGGTCTCGATCCTGCTGAGCGTGGAGGGGCTGAGGTGGCACCGATCGGCCAGATCGTCGAGCGACCAGCCGTGCGCGGCCCGCAGCGCCCGGATCCGCTTGCGTACGAGGCTGTCGACCCCGTCACCGTCTTGCGTCATGGGCAAGAGCTTATGCGCAAAGGGCAAGACGTTCGTAGGGTCGCCCTCATGGCACACCCCGCACACCACCCCAGAGCACCACACACCCACGCCCACGGTCAGGACCATGTCCACGGTCAGCAGGCGGGCCACTCGCACGGCACCTCCTCGGACCCCGGGGCCGACCTTGCCGAGGTGCTCGACCTCGACGCCGAACTGTTCGCTGACCACCTGACCTCCGTGACCGGCCGCCTCGCCGCGGCGGCCGGGGAAGGCGTCATGCACATCGTCGACCTCGGTGCAGGCACCGGAACGGGCACCTTCGCGCTGCTGGCGCGGTTCCCTGCCGCCCGGGTCACCGCTGTCGACAGCTCCGCCGAGATGCTCACCCGCCTCATGGCGACCGCCCGGGCGAAGGGCCTGGCCGACCGCGTACGCCCTCTGCACACGGACGCAGGCGCAGGCCTGCCCGGCCTCGCAGACGTCGACCTGGTCTGGGCGTCGGCCTCCCTGCACCACGTCGACGATCCCGCCGCGGCTCTCACCGGCGTCCGCGCCGCGCTGCGCCCCGGTGGCCTGCTGGCGGTCGCGGAGATGGACGGCATGCCGCGGTTCCTCCCCGAGGACGCCGTCGCCGACCGCCCCGGCCTGGAGATCCGCTGCCGCGCGGCCCTGACCGCCCTGCTCGCCGAACAATTGCCGCACCTGGGCGCCGACTGGGGCGCGCTGCTGACCGCCGCCGGCTTCGACGTCGAGCGGGAACACACCGACGAGCTGGAACTGCGCGCCCCACTGCCCGCCGGTACCGGACGTTACGCGCACCTCGTACTGAGCCGCCTCCGCGACGCCCTCGACGGCAGGGTGGCCCCCGCCGACCTGTCCGCCCTCGACACCCTGCTCGGCGGCGGCCTGCAGGACGTGCGCCAGCGCGAGGACCTCGTGGTGCGTTCCACACGCCAGACCTGGGTGGCCCGCCGCCCCGCAGCCAGGCCCTGACCGACTCCGCCGCCCCTGGCGCCCCGCCGCCCGTCCCCTGCCCTCTCCCGCCTTGCCTGGCTTGCCCGCCTTGCCTGGCTTGCTTGGCTTGCCCGGCTTGCCCGGCGAGCAGGCGGGGTGGTGGCGCGGGCCGGGAGTGGAGGGGGCTGCGGTGGGTGAGAGGTGGAGGTGGCGTGCGGGACGGAGCAGTCGTCGTCAGGCACGCGGGCGTACTCGCCGCATCGCGCCGGCGTGGGGCCTTGGCGGAGGGAGGCGCGGGATGCCGCCCTCCTGCACCCGCACGGCTCCTCCCGCCCCCTGGACGGCTGTTGCCCGGTTGCGTCGACTCGTGTTTGACTGCGCGCCATGAGGATGATTACTGGTTCGCGGTTGTGGCGGAGGGTCCATGTCGACCTGGTCCGCTTCGCGGGCTACGTCTGTTCGTCCTCCTGACGCCGGGCGTTCCGGACACCGCTGCGTGTCCCCGTCGTCGGCTGTCCCCGGTCCGTGGTGCACGGCCCTTCCGTTGGCGCGGCTGCGTCCGGGGCGAGGGAAGGCCGACCGTCTGTCACGACCGCCGCGCGTGTACGCCTGCTGACGACAGCAGTGGCCGGCCTCCCTCCCACCTGTGCTCCCGCACCCGGGACCGCCGCTCGGGACCACCGGGCGCGCGACCACCGGGCTCGGGGCCACCGGGCCGCCGTCCCACTCCGGTCGCCGAAGCCGTCTCCTACCGCTCCGCCCTCGCCACCGCTCCTGCCGGATGACCGGACCGCAGACCGTCCTGTGGGTCGGCCAGCGGGACGGCTCCGCGGGACGTTCCGGCGTGTGGTCCGGGTGACGTTTCGGCGTGAGGTCCGGGTGACGGTCCGGCGCGGTGGCGGGCAGAGCCGGGCCCCGGGTGAGGTGCCGCCGAGTCCCGCGGTACACGGGGACGGGCTGCACGAACCACGCAAGCCGTGGTGGCTCGTGTCCTGACGAGAGGTGCGGCCGCCCCACCTCGTGCCGCGAGTAGCCGAAGCATCTCGGACGGCCGGGGGCCGGGGCAGTTCTGCGCAGCGCTGGGCACCTCACGCATCCTGCAGCGCGGGGTACCGGTGCGGGGACGTGGAGGGCTGAGCCTTCACCCGCACAGGGGGCCGACGCCCGGTCCGGCGCACACTGACGAGCAAGGGAAAGCGGGCGAACACCGGCGCGCGCACGAGGCACTTGAGGCACCAGCCGTCTGCGCACCGGGCCCTTGCCCCCGCACCGCACGCCGTTTGTGCCCTCTCTGCTCGGGGCCTCACGGAACCGCGGGTTCGCGAGGCCCCGGGCCCGTGAGCCGTCAGGCCTGAAGCGACCAGTAGGTGCGGGCGGCGGCGGAGTCCGACCGAGCCTGCCGGTGCCTTCCCTCCCCCTCTCCTTGCCCTCCCCGTCCCTGACACCGCCCACTCACACCCACGCCCCCTACGTCTCGCCCGTCTCAACAGGAGGTACCCGTGTCCGAATTGCGCCTCGCCCCGCCCACTGCCGTCAGCGGAGGCGGCGCCCCCGATGTGTCGGAGTTGCTCGCCTTCGTACAGGGAGCGGCGGCCGACCCGGCTGTGGTGGCCACGCTTCCGCTCCATGCCCACGACCGGACTTGGCGACGTCTGGACGGCCCCGGCGGTAGTGAAGCCTGGCTCATCGGCTGGCCACCGGGGACCGGCACCGGCTGGCACGATCACGGCGGTTCGCGGGGAGCCTTCGCCACCGCGGCGGGTGTGCTGGACGAGCAGTCGGTGGCCGCCCAACTGCCGACCTCGGGCTGGACCTCACTGGAACTGGCAGAGGACGTGGACCGGGAACGGACCCTCAGCCGCGGCCTGGGACGTTCGTTCGGCCCCCACCACGTGCATCATGTGGCCAACACCTCCGCTCACGCCCACGCCGTCTCCGTGCACGCGTACTATCCGCCGCTCCCCCTGATGCGGCGGTACAACAGGGTCGGGAGGACGCTCAGCCTGACCGGTGTCGAGGTGCCCGAGGAGTGGACATGACCCAGGACAGGCCCTCGTCACCGGCAACGCCCCCGGACTGCGCCCAGCCACCGACACGCGCCGAAAGCACGGGACCCGACGGACTCCACGGACCCGACGGAGCCGACCGACCCGACGGACCCAACGCACCCAACGCACCCAACGCACCCAACGCACCCAACGGCCCGACTGTGCCTCCGCAGCCTGCCACCAGCGCCGTGGACGCCCTCCTCGCGCAGGCCCGGGCGAGACTGCGCCGAGTACGGCCATCCGAGGCCCTCGCCATCCAGCGGTCGGGTGGGTTGCTGGTGGACATCCGGTACGCCGCCCTGCGAGAACGCGACGGACTGCTGCCCGGAGCGCTCGTGGTGGAACGCAACGAGTTGGAGTGGCGGTTGGACCCCACCTGCCCGCACCGTGCGCCCGAGACGACCGGCCCGGAGAGACCCGTGGTGGTCGTCTGCAACGAGGGCTACGCCTCCAGCCTCGCGGCGCTGTCGCTGAGGCAGCTCGGGTTGCGGGACGTCACCGACCTGGACGGCGGGTTCCAGGCCTGGCGGGCTGCCGGCCTGCCCGTCCTCCCCCCGGCACAGGGCGGGCTGGGACCGAAGCCGGCCCCGACCGACAGGCACTGCTGAGGGCCGGTGGGGAAGACCTGTCATCGAGGCGCGAAGGTGGCGGCCGGCGGGACGGCTCTCGGGAGTCTGGTCGCATCGGGTGGCGATGGCTCGCAGGCCTGCAGTTGTTGGTCAGGTGCTCGACGGTGTCACGCTTCTTGTGGAGGTCGGCATCGTGGTTCGGCAGTCGCCGCGACCGTCCAGCCGGTCGATCGATGCGCTGGGCGGATCAGTTGTTCGTGGTGGCCGATGGGCCGGCGATGGTGGTGAGCTTGAGCTTGCTCTCGTCCTCGCTGCCGGGCACGGCGGTCATGATGACGATCTTGCGCTCGGAGTCGCCGTCGGTCAGGACGTCGCAGTCCACCGTGATCGGGCCCACCGACGGGTGGTCGATCGTCTTGCGGTCCTCGCGGTGCGCGGCCACCTCTCCGGCCGCCCACAGCTCGGCGAACCTCCTGTTGCCCGCGTTCAGTTCGCGAATCAGCACGGCCAAGCGGGTGTCCTGGGGGAAGCGGCCGGTGGCGCGGCGCAGGTCCGAGACGACGGCGGCGTCGGTGGCGTCGCGGTCCGTCTCGGTCACTGGCCACAGCGCGAGGCGGGCGGGGCCGGCGTCCACCGGGAACCTGTCGCGGGCGAAGTTGCGCAGCCGTGGCGGCGAGGCGTCGGGCGCGCCCAGCAGGGCGGCCCACCCACGGTTCCACCACACCAGTTGCCAGTCCGCCGCGAACACGGCAACCGCCACGTCCCCGAGCCGGGCGAGCACCCGCCGCACGCCGGGCGGGAGATGATCAGAGATCGCGCCGTTCGCCGGCGGCACGAGCTGGGCCAGCCGGTACAGATGGTCCCGCTCGGCGGTGGACAGCTGCAGGGCGCGCGCCAAGGACGCCACCACCGGCGCTGAGGGTGTCGTGGCCCGCCCCTGTTCCAGGCGCACGATGTAGTCGACCGATACTCCGGCCAGAGCAGCCAGTTCCTCGCGCCGCAGCCCGGCAGCCCGGCGCCCGCGGGCAACCGGCAACGCGGCGGCCGACGGAGCCAGCCGGTCCCGCCAGGTGCGGATCATCGCGCCCAGTCCGGTTCCGGGTGTCGTCGACATGCTCTCCATTTTCCTGCATTTCCGGTCGTGCGTGTGGGCGCGAGGGTGGTACTGGTCTTCCCACCGTCGAAGCGTCCCTGGTCCGCCTCCCTCGTCGGGACCAGTATCGAAGGCATGACGATCACCTTCATCACCGGAGCCAACAAGGGCCTCGGCCGCGAGACCGCCCGCCGGCTGACCGAATGCGGCCACACCGTGCTCGTCGGAGCCCGCAACCGCGAGCAGGGCGAGGAGGCCGCCGCCGCGCTCGGCGCACGCTACGTCCCCATCGACGTTACCGACGACGCGTCCGTGGCCGCCGCGGCCGCGAACGTCGCCGAACATGAGGGCAGGATCGATGTCCTGATCAACAACGCCGGTGTCCACGGTCCCGTCGGAGACCCCAGCGACCTCACCGCCGCCGACGCCCGCGCCGTCCTCGACGTCAACGTCATCGGCGTCATCCGCACCACCACCGCGTTCTTGCCGCTGCTGCGCCGCTCGGACGACCCCGTGATCGTCAACGTCAGCAGCGGTATGGGCTCCCTCGCCCTGACCCACGACCCCGACCGGCCCGAGTCGCGCGTCGTCGCGCCGCTGTACACCTCCTCCAAGGCGGCACTGACGATGCTGACCACGCAGTACGCCAAGGGACTCAAGGGCATCCGTGTCAACGCCGCCGACCCCGGCTACACCGCGACCGACCTCAACGGTCACAGCGGCCCCCAGACCGTCACCGAGGGCACGGACGCGATCGTCGCCCTCGCCACCGAGGAGCCCGGCGCCGGCACTGGACGCTTCGTCTCCCACCATGGCGAGATCGCCTGGTCGTGAAGCCGGCCGTGCCGGCTCGGCCACTTCAGGCGACGAGGACACCACGGAGTCGTTGCAGTATTCGGGGTGGCTGTAGGGCGCGCGTCGCATCGTGATGAGTCTGCGGAACTCGGCCTCGCGGCGGGCCTGGACCGGTAGATCTTCTTGCGTGACGCGAGTGCAACTGACGGACGCGGAAGGGGCGTTCATCGAGCCCTGTCTGCCGATCGGCCGGTTCGGCCGGTACCCCGAGCGGCTGCGGCACAGTTCGAGGGCGTGTGGCGGTTCAGGACGGGCGGGCCATGGCGGGAGAGGCCAGCGGAGTTCGGTGCCTGGTCGGCCGTCCACAACCGCTTCCGGCAGTGGGGAGACACCGGCGCCTTTGAAGCCCTGCTGGAGGGCCTGGTCGCGGAAGCCGGCAAAGCGAGGTGAGGTGGACTTGTCCCTGGTCAGCGTGGACTCCACCACCACCCGGGCCCACCACGACGCTGCCGGAATGCACCTCGACCAGGGCGTCATCACCGCCCTGGAGAAGGCCGCCGCCGAAGAGGGAAGGCCCGGCAAAAAAGGGGCGGACCGGAAGAACAAGACGGGCAGGACACCTAATACGACCCCGAGCGGGGAGAACGACGATGCATTCAGCGTCGGCGCAAGCTGCGACTGAAAGCTGTCCTGCTCGGACGCTCGAGGGGCGGACAAACCAGCAAGGTCCACCTCGCCGCCGACCGGAAGTGCCGCCCGTCGGCGTTCGGCCTGAGCGCGGGGCAGGCCGCGGACAGCCCGCAGTTCATCCCGGTGCTCAAGGCAGTGCGGGTCCGGAGGCCGATGGGCCGTCCCCGCACCCGGACCGACGCGGTCGCCGGGGACAAGGCCTGTTCGTCCCGGGGTAACCGCGTCTATCTGCGGAAACGTCATATCAAGGCAGCGCTCCCGGAGAAGAGGGACCAGGCCACCAACCGTAGGAAGGAGGGCTCCCAGGCGGTCGGTCCGTAAGTCGCGATGCCGACCCTCCGCAAGGAGCGGAACACCGTTGAGCACCTGATCAACAAGCTGAAGGCCTGGCAAGGCATCGCCACCCGACACGACAAGACCCCGAGAGCCATCTCGTCGGCCTCCACCTTCGTGCCTCGATGATCTGGATCCAACACCTCACAGGACCGCCTATTGATCACCACCACATACGCACCCCAGTCGGCAGGTCCTTGGGCAGGAGCTGCGTCTTGTTCACCCTGCTCGTGTCTCCGGGCTCGTGTCTCCGGGCTCGTGTCTCAGGGTTGGTGTCTCAGGGTTGGTGTCTCAGGGCTCGCCTCACCATCCCGCCTCCTCCTGTGCCTCGGTTGCGTCCGGGGCCAGGTGTTTCTCTGCACTCCCCGCTCCGACTTGGGGGCAGCCCGGGGCCGGGCCGGGCTCAGTCGTCGAAGAGACAGCCGTCGAGGTCCGCGTCCTCCCCCTCCTCCTCCAGGGCGCGGCGGACGACACGCAGCGCCATGCCCTCCGGGTAGCCCTTGCGGGCGAGCATGCCGGCAAGCCGCCGTAGCCGCTTGTCGCGCTCCAGGCCACGAGTGGCCCGGAGTTTGCGTTCGACCAACTCGCGTGCCGTGCGCTCCTCGTCGTCGGAGTCCAGCTGCCCCACTGCCTCCTCGACGACCTCGGCGGCGACTCCCTTGGTGCGCAGCTCCCGTGCAAGAGCGCGACGGGCGAGGCCACGACCGTGGTGCCGTGACTCGACCCAGGCGCCGGCAAAGGCCGCGTCGTCGATGAGCCCGACCTCCTCGAAGCGCGAGAGCACCTCCTCCGCCGCGTCCTCGGGGATGTTCCGTTTCCGGAGTGCGTCCGCCAGCTGTTTCCGCGTCCGGGGAGTCCCGGTGAGCAGGCGCAGGCAGATGGCCCGTGCCTGCTCCTCCGGCGTACGGGTGTCCGGCGTACGCGCCTCCGGCTCGGCTCTCGACGAGCCGGAGGCAGGTCCTTCCTCCGTGGGGAGCGTGCCCACGGAGGCGTCATCCGGCATGTGAGAGGCGTCGGCCCTTCCCTCGCTCTCGGGCCATTCGGTCCGCCGGGTCATGCCGGGCTAGCTCTTGGCCGCCGCGGTCTTGGCCGCTCGGGTGGCCTTCGCCGCGGGAGCCGGTACGGACTTGGCCGCGTCACCCTCGGCTACCGCACCCGCCGGCGTCTCCTCGGTGCCCTCGACGGCCTGCTCCTGCGGCTTGACGCCGATGCCGAGCTTCTCCTTGAGCTTCCTCTCGACCTCGTTCGCGAGGTCGGGGTTGTCCTTGAGGAAGTTGCGGGCGTTCTCCTTGCCCTGCCCGAGCTGGTCGCCCTCGTAGGTGTACCAGGCGCCGGACTTGCGGATGAAGCCGTGCTCGACGCCCATGTCGATCAGCCCACCCTCGCGGCTGATGCCCTGGCCGTAGAGGATGTCGAACTCCGCCTGCTTGAAGGGCGGGGCGACCTTGTTCTTCACGACCTTGCAGCGGGTGCGGTTACCGACCGCCTCCGTGCCGTCCTTGAGGGTCTCGATGCGGCGGATGTCGATCCGGACCGAGGCGTAGAACTTCAGCGCCCGGCCACCGGTGGTGGTCTCCGGGGAGCCGAACATCACGCCGATCTTCTCGCGGAGCTGGTTGATGAAGATCGCGGTCGTCTTCGACTGGTTCAGCGCGCTGGTGATCTTCCGCAGCGCCTGGCTCATCAGCCGGGCCTGGAGGCCGACGTGCGAGTCGCCCATCTCGCCCTCGATCTCCGCCTTCGGCACCAGGGCGGCCACGGAGTCGATGACGATGAGGTCGAGCGCACCGGAGCGGACGAGCATGTCCGTGATCTCCAGGGCCTGCTCGCCGTTGTCCGGCTGGGACAGGATGAGGGAGTCGGTGTCCACGCCGAGCTTCTTGGCGTACTCGGGGTCAAGGGCGTGCTCGGCGTCGACGAAGGCGACCGAGCCGCCGTTCTTCTGCGCGTTCGCGACGGCGTGCAGGGTCAGCGTGGTCTTGCCGGAGGACTCCGGACCGTAGACCTCCACCACGCGGCCCCGCGGGAGGCCGCCGACGCCCAGTGCGACGTCCAGAGCGGTCGACCCGGTGGGGATGACCTCGATGGGCTCGTTCGGCCGCTCGCCGAGACGCATCACGGCGCCCTTGCCGAATTGCCGTTCAATCTGTGCGAGTGCGGCGTCCAGCGCCTTCTCGCGGTCGGTGCCTGCCATGGGTTCCACCCGGTTTGCTTGAGTCGATCGCTTCACGTCCATGACGCTAACGCCTGCCACTGACAACGCGCCCGGACCACTGTCCGGCCTGTGGAAAACTTCCCGCGCCTCCGCCGCCACCTGCGGAAACGCCGAGGAGACCGTGGAAGAGCAGGGACCGGAGGTCTCCATATGAATGGATGTTCGATTTTCGTGTCAAGCTCGCCACGCCCGCCCGAAGACGGCCCCCGGCCGCCGCACGGCGCCCTTCACGGGGCGCGGCAGACCCGGTGGCGCGTCCGTGCGCTCTCTTCCCCTTGGCCGGCGGGCGTCACCAGTTCCCCTCGTCCTGGTCGTCGTCGCGCTGCTCCTGCCCCTCCTGCCCCTGGTCCTCCGGTCCCCGGCGCTCCTGCTCGTCGGTCCGTCGCTCGTCCTCCCCCCGCGCCCGGGCCTCGCTGCGCCGGCCCTCCAGCGGGGCCTCCGGCGCCTCCTCGCCGAGGCCGTTGCGCAACCGGTCCAGCAGCGACCCACCGCGTCCGCCTCTCCCCCGGCTGCCGTGCGTCCTCGCCTCGTCCGTGATGGCGTAGCGCCGGACGTAGGCGCCCAGGAAGGCCTGCGCGGTGGCCGTGGCGGGGATGGCGATCAGCGCACCGACGACGCCCATCAGCGCCGTGCCGGCGACCACGGACCCGAAGGCGACCGCGGGGTGGATGGCGACGGTCCGGGCGGTGATGCGCGGCTGGAGGATGTAGTTCTCGAACTGCTGGTAGACCACGACGAAGCCGAAGACCCAGAGCGCGTACCAGGGGTTGACCGTGAACGCCAGCAGGATGGGGAGGGCGCCCGCCAGATAGGTGCCGATCGTGGGGATGAACTGCGAGACCAGTCCGACCCACAGGCCGAGGGCGGGGGCGTAGGGGACGCCGAGCACCTGCAGCAGCACGTAGTGGGCCACCCCGGAGATCAGCGCCATGAGTCCGCGGGAGTAGAGGTAGCCGCCGGTCTTGGTCACCGCGATCTCCCAGGCCCGCAGCACCTCCGCCTGCCGGGCCGGCGGCAGCACCGAGCACAGCGCCCGCCGCATGCGGGGCCCGTCGGCGGCGAAGTAGAACGAGAAGAGGGCGATCGTCAGCAGGTCGAAGAGGCTCCCGAGGACGGTGGCGGAGATTGCCAGGACGTTGTTGGCGCTGTTCTGCAGGTACCGCCGCAGCCACTGGGAGGCCAGCAGGTTCTGCTGCACCTGCACCCGCGAGAAATGGGTGTGGAAGGTGCTGTTCGACCATCTGACCAGCGAGTCGAGGTAGTCGGGGAAGTCCTGGACGATCATGGTGACCTGCCCGGCGAGCAGGGATCCCAGCAGGGTGAAGAACCCGATCGCGGCGATCAGCACGCCGAAGAAGACGATGCCCGTCGCCAGTCCCCGTCTCATCCGCCGGGCCGCGAGCCAGTCCACCGCCGGTTCCACGGCCAGGGCCAGGAAGAACGCGATCAGGACGTTCAGCAGCAGCGAGACGAGCTGGTGGAATGCCCAGGTCGCGAGCTGGAAGCAGGCGAGCAGCACGAGGGCCAGCACCATCGCGCGCGGCAGCCAACGCGGCATGCGCAGCGACCGGGGGTCACCCGGACGGCGTTCGGGACGGCGACCGTGAGCTGAGGACTTCGGTGTCGCGGGCACGGGCCCAGTCTCCCGTACCGCGCCGACAACGCGCCTGCGGCCTCCGTACCGGTACCGGCCAACCGGATCAGGTCACGGCCGCCGGGCGCCGCGTGCCCGCCGCCGGCCCGGGGCACGGGCGTCCGCCGGGCTCAGGCGCGGCGCTCGCCGGGTTCGCCGCCGGTGTAGGCGAAACCCATGGCCGTGCAGACGGCCCGCCACACCTCCCGGGCCTCCCAGCCCGCCGCCAGCGCCTCGTCGACCGTACGACCGCCCAGTTCGGACATGACGTGGTCACGGGCGAAGGACTCGGCGTACCCCTCGCCGAGGTGTTCCGCCATCTGCTGCCAGAAGACCGTCAACCGCATGCGTCCAGTATCCCGCGTGGTCCGGGCACCGGCGGACCGGGCCGCCTCGGACGGCTCCGGCCCTCACCACCCGAGCGCCCGCGTCCCCGCGGTGACCAGGACCGCCACCGCCACGACGGCCAGAAAGGGCGCCCGCAGCAGCAAGGCGACGGCTGCCGAGGCGAGCCCGGCGGCACGGGCGTCGAGTACCAGGTGCGGGCCGTCGGTGAGGGTCTGCTGGGCGATGAGCGCCGCGAGCAGAGCGACCGGAACCAGTTCGGCCAGCCGTCGCACCGCCGGTCGCTCCAGCAGGCCCACGGGCAGCAGCATGCCCAGGTACTTCCACAGGTAGCAGCCGGCCGCGGTCAGCATGACCGGTGTCCACGACGTCATCCCCGCATCCCCTCCTCCTCGCCACGGCGCCGGCCCGCCGCCCCCGGCCGGCCCCGGCCGCGGAGCCGCTCGGCGGACAGCGCCGCGGGGGCGGCGAGGGCGGCCAGCAGGACGGGCACGCCGGCGGGCAGTACCGGTGTCGCGGCCAGCGTCGCCAGGGCGCCCAGGCCGGCCGTCGTCCGTGTCCTCGCGCTTCTCAGCTGCGGGGCGAGCAGCGCGAGGAAGACGGCCGGTCCGGCCGCGTCCAGCCCCCAGGCCCGGGTGTCGCCCAGCGCCTGCGCACCCACGGCGCCGCCCAGCGTGGTGAGGTTCCACAGCACGAAGAGGCTCGCGCCGGTGACGGTGAAACCCAACCGTGCGGCGCGGCGGGTGGGCTGGGCCAGGGCCACCGCCGAGGTCTCGTCGATGATCCAGTGGGCCACGAGCGGCCGGAGCGCCGGGCGGTAACCCAGCAGACCGGTCAGACGCAGCCCGTAGAAGGCGTTGCGGGTGCCGAGGAAGAAGGCGCCCGCCGCAGCGGCGAGCGGTGCCGCCCCGGCGGCCAACGCGGCGACCAGCGCGAACTGCGAGGCACCGGTGAAGACCAGCAGGCTGAGCGCGCAGGTCTGCACCACGCCGACACCGGCTCCGGCCGCGGTCACGCCGAAGGCGAAGCCGGCCAACCCGACGGCCACGCCCACCCCCAGGGCGTCCCGCCGTACCGCGGAGTCGGGCCGTTCCGCGACCGCCGGCGGCAGGTCAGGGCGTCCGCCCGGGGTTCTCCGCGCAGGTGCCGGGGCGGCGGAGGGCGGCGAGCAGGTCGGGACAGGGCCGGATTTACGGGCGCAGGTGTCTGGGCGTTCACTCACACAGGGGACGCTAGGACTGCGGGCTTCCTTCGTCTTGTACGTTTCTGCGCTCACGGCGGCCCTCGCCGGTCCGGCCCGGTTCGGGGTGCGGCCCCGAAGGCGTCCCGGCATCGGTGTGGGCGCTGCGGAAGACGCCGGGCGGCACCCCGACGATGCGGGTGAAGTGGCGGTTCAGGTGCGACTGGTCGCTGAAACCCACCCGGACAGCCACCTCGGCGGGCTTGTGGCCGCTCAGCAGCAGCTCGCGGGCGCGGCGCACCCGGGCGTTGGTGAGCCAGGCGTGCGGCGGCATGCCGTACGCCGCCCGGAAGGCGCGGGAGAGCGCGAACGGGCTGGTCCCCAGGTCCCGGGCCAACCGCTCCAGGGTGGGCGGACCGTCCATGCGGTCCAGGAGGACGGACCTGGCCCTGGCCGCGGTGCGGACCCCCGCTGCGGGCGGCCGGCGGACCGAGGGGCCGCCGTGGCGGTGCAGCAGGCCGGCGACGACCTCTCGCAGCAGACTGTCGGCCCGCAGCCCGTCCCCCTCCTCGGCGGCGTGGTGGACGGCGTGCAGGAGCGCCGCGGTCCGCGGGGCGCGCACCCGGGTCTCGGTGAAGTGGGGAGTACCCCGCCCCGCCCCCGTCTCGGCCGCGATGCCGGCGACCAGGCTGCGGGAGGGGTAGAGCGTGGAGTAGACCCAGCCCTCGGGCGCCCCGGCACGCGCGCTGTGCGGCTCCTCCGGGTTGATCATGACGACCTCGCCCGCGCCCGTCCGCACCACGCCGCCGCCGAGACCCACCTCCTCCACACCGCGGGTGACGGCCGCGATGACGTACCCCTCGTGGCTGTGGCGGGGGAAGGTGTGGGCGACGTAGTGGGCGCGCAGCAGTTCGACACCGGGCAGCGCGGCGTGCCGCCAGTGCCGGGCCCACTCCGTCTTCCGGGGGTGCCGGCTCTCCGGGCCGGGGTAACCACTCACCCCGGCATCCTCCCCCGTTCGCGCCCCTGCCGGGCCCGGCTCTCACGTGGTGAGAGGGCGTTGTCAGTGGCCGGGTGCACGATGGGGGACATGGCTCGGTCAGTGCTCGACGCGTTCTCGCCCGCGACCAGCGGTTGGTTCACGGGTGCCTTCCGCGCGCCCACCGCGGCGCAGGAGGGCGCGTGGCGGGCGATCGGTGAGGGCTCCGACGTACTGGTCGTGGCACCGACGGGGTCGGGGAAGACCCTCGCCGCCTTCCTGGCCTCGCTCGACTCGCTCGCGGCCACCCCCCCGCCCGCCGAGCCGAAGAAGCGCTGCCGCGTCCTGTACGTCTCCCCGCTGAAGGCGCTCGCCGTCGACGTCGAACGCAACCTGCGCTCCCCGCTGACGGGCATCCGGCAGGAGTCGGTGCGGCTGGGGCTGCCGGAGCCGGACGTCAGGGTCGGCATCCGCTCCGGTGACACCCCGCCCGCCGAGCGCCGGGCGCTGGCCACCCGCCCTCCCGACATCCTGATCACCACGCCGGAGTCGCTCTTCCTGATGCTCACCTCGGCGACGCGCGAGGCGCTCGCCGGCGTGGAGACGGTGATCGTCGACGAGGTGCACGCCGTCGCCGGTACCAAGCGGGGCGCCCACCTGGCCCTCTCCCTGGAACGGCTGGACGAGCTGCTGGACCGTCCCGCCCGCCGCATCGGACTGTCGGCCACGGTCCGGCCCGTGGAGGAGGTGGCGCGCTACCTCTCCCCGCAGCGGCGGGTGGAGATCGTCCAGCCCCCGTCCGGCAAGGAGTTCGACCTGTCGGTGGTGGTGCCCGTCGAGGACCTCGGCGAGCTGGGCGGGTCACCGGTGCAGGAGGGCGAGGCGGCCGAGAAGCCCTCGATCTGGCCGCACGTCGAGGAGCGCATCACCGACCTGGTGCAGGCGCACCGCTCGACGATCGTCTTCGCCAACTCGCGGCGGCTGGCGGAGCGACTGTGCAACCGGCTCAACGAGATCGCCTACGAGCGCGAGACGGGCGAGCCGCTGCCCGAGCACCACTCCCCCGCCGAGCTGATGGCCGAGTCGGGGGCGGCCCGCGGCGCGCCGGGGGTGCTGGCCCGCGCCCACCACGGCTCGGTCTCCAAGGAGCAGCGGGCGCAGGTCGAGGACGACCTCAAGGCCGGGCGGCTGCCGGCGGTGGTGGCCACCTCCAGCCTGGAGCTGGGCATCGACATGGGCGCCGTGGACCTGGTGGTGCAGGTCGAGTCGCCGCCTTCGGTCGCCTCCGGTCTGCAGCGGGTGGGGCGCGCCGGGCACCAGGTGGGGGCGGTCTCGCGGGGCGTGGTCTTCCCCAAGTACCGCGGCGACCTCGTGCAGTCGGCGGTGGTCACCGAGCGGATGCGGGCCGGCGCGATCGAGGCGTTGCGCGTCCCGGCCAACCCGTTGGACGTCCTGGCGCAGCAGCTGGTCGCCATGACGGCCATGGACACCTGGGACGTGGAGGAACTCCTGGCGCTGGTCCGGCGGGCCGCGCCGTTCGCCTCGCTGCCGGAGTCCGCCTACACCGGCGTACTGGACATGCTGGCGGGGCGCTACCCCTCCGACGCCTTCGCGGAGCTGCGCCCGCGCATTGTCTGGGACCGCGTCGCGGGCACGGTGACCGGGCGGCCCGGGGCGCAACGGCTGGCGGTCACCTCCGGCGGCACCATCCCCGACCGCGGCCTCTTCGGTGTCTTCCTGGCGGGCTCCGACCCGAAGAAGGGCGGTGGCCGGGTCGGCGAGCTGGACGAGGAGATGGTCTACGAGTCGCGGGTGGGAGATGTCTTCACCCTCGGCACGACCTCCTGGCGGATCGAGGACATCACGCGGGACCGGGTGCTGGTCTCACCGGCTCCGGGGGTGCCGGGCCGCCTGCCGTTCTGGAAGGGCGACCAGCTCGGCCGGCCACTGGAACTCGGCCGGGCGCTGGGCGCCTTCCTCCGGGAGATCGGCGCCCAGAGCCCCGAGGACGCCCGCGCCCGCCTGTCCGCCGCCGGCCTGGACGAATGGGCCGCCGACAACGTCCTGCGGTATCTCGCCGAGCAGAAGGAGGCCTGCGGACACGTCCCCGACGACCGGACCATCGTCGTCGAGCGCTTCCGCGACGAGCTGGGTGACTGGCGGGTGGTGGTGCACTCCCCGTTCGGAGCGCAGGTCCACGCGCCCTGGGCGCTGGCGCTGGGCGCCCGGCTCACCGAGCGGTACGGCATGGACGCGCAGGTCATGCACGCCGACGACGGCATCGTCCTCCGGCTGCCGGACGCCGACCTCCTGGGGCTGGACCTGCTGGACGCCGACCCGGGCGCGGCGAGCGCCGGCACGGCCCACGACCGCGAACAGTCACCGGTGGGCGCCGAGGACGTCCTCTTCGACAAGGGCGAGGTCGACCAGGTCGTGACCGACCAGGTGGGCGGCAGTGCCCTGTTCGCCTCCCGGTTCCGCGAGTGCGCCGCCCGCGCCCTGCTGCTGCCCAAACGCAACCCGGGCAAGCGCACCCCGCTCTGGCAGCAGCGCCAGCGGGCGGCGCAGCTCCTCCAGGTGGCGAGTGAGTTCGGCTCCTTCCCCATCGTCCTGGAGGCGGTCCGCGAGTGCCTCCAGGACGTCTTCGACGTGCCGGGGCTGACCGAGCTGATGTCCGACATCGAGGCACGGCGAGTACGCCTGGTGGAGGTCACCACTGCCGAGCCCTCACCGTTCGCCCGGTCCCTGCTCTTCGGCTACGTCGCCCAGTTCCTCTACGAGGGCGACTCCCCCCTCGCCGAACGCCGGGCGGCCGCGCTCTCGCTGGACTCCCGTCTGCTGGCGGAGCTCCTCGGCCAGGCCGAGCTGCGGGAGTTGCTGGACGCCGACGTCCTGGCGGAGCTGGAGGGCGAACTGCAGTGGCTCACCGACGACCGTCGGGTCAAGGACGTCGAGGGGGTCGCCGACGCCCTGCGGGTGCTGGGCCCGCTGACCGACGCGGAACTGGTCGAGCGGGGGGCGGACCGGGCCTGGGTGCGGGAGCTGGCGGCGGCCCGCCGGGCGATCGGCGTGCGGATCGCGGGGCAGGAGCACTGGGCCGCGGTGGAGGACGCCGGGCGGCTGCGGGACGCGCTGGGCACGGCGCTGCCCGTCGGTGTGCCGGAGTCGTTCACCGAGCCCGTGGGGGACCCGTTGGGGGACCTCCTCTCGCGCTACGCCCGTACCCACGGCCCGTTCACCTCCGAGCAGGCGGCCTCCCGCTTCGGTCTGGGTGCCGCGGTCACGGACGGTGCGCTGCACCGCCTGGCAGCGGCGCAGCGCATCGTGCAGGGCGAGTTCGCGCCGTCCGGCGTGGGCCAGGAGTGGTGTGACGCGCAGGTGCTGCGGCGGTTGCGCCGCCGCTCGCTGGCCGCCCTGCGCCACGAGCTGGAGCCGGTGGCTCCGGCCACCCTCGCCGCCTTCCTGCCGCAGTGGCAGCACGTCGGCGGTGGTGAGCTGCGCGGTATCGACGGTCTGGTGCGGGCGATCGAACAGCTCCAGGGGGCGCCGGTGCCCGCCTCGGCCCTGGAGAAGCTGGTCCTGCCGTCCCGCGTACGCGACTACGCCCCTGCCCTGCTGGACGAGTTGACGGCCGGCGGTGAGGTGACGTGGGCGGGCGCCGGTGCCCTGCCGGGCAAGGACGGCTGGGTCTCCCTCTTCCTCACCGACGCCGCGCCGCTGCTGCTGCCGGAGCCGCACCCCGTGGAACTCTCGCCCCTGCACGAGTCGGTGCTGGCCGCCCTCGCGCCGGGGTACGGCCTTTTCTTCCGCCAGATCGCCGACCAGGTGCGGGCCACCACTCATCCGGAGGCCACCGATCCGCAACTGGCCGACGTGGTGTGGGAGCTGGCCTGGTCCGGTCGGCTCACCAACGACACGCTCGCGCCCCTGCGTTCCCTGCTCGGCTCCGGCCGTACCGCCGGGTCGACGGCACACCGCGCCCGGCGTTCGGTGCCGCGCGGCAGATACGGCACGCTGACGGCGGCCACCGGAAGAACGGGGCGGCCGACGGCCTCGCGCTCGGGCCCCCCGACGGTTGCCGGCCGCTGGTCCCTTCTCCCGGAGCCCGAGTCCGAACCGACGCACCGGGCGCACGCCCTGGCCCGGACGCTGCTGGACCGCCACGGTGTCGTGACGCGAGGCGCGGTGCAGGCCGAGGGAGTACAGGGCGGTTTCTCCGCCGCGTACCGCGTGTTGTCAGTCTTCGAGGAGTCCGGCCAGGCGCGCCGCGGCTACGTGGTCGAGGGCCTGGGGGCCGCCCAGTTCGCGATGGACGGTGCCGTGGACCGGCTCCGCGCCGTCGGTAACGCGCGGGAGCGGGCGGTGCAGGGCGCGGACGACGGCGCCATGCCGTGGCAGCCGCCGACCGGCCGCCGTACCGACCCCGCCCGCGTCGTCGTGCTGGCCGCGGCCGACCCGGCGAACGCCTACGGCGCCGCCCTGCCCTGGCCCGAGCCACCCGAGGGAGCCACCCACAAGCCCGGCCGGAAGGCAGGGTCCCTGGTGGTGCTCGTCGACGGGGAGCTGTCGCTGTACATGGAGCGGGGCGGCAAGACGCTGCTGGTGTGGGGGCCGGCCACCACGGACGGGGCCGAGGCCGGCGCCGCGGGACGGGCGGGGCTCGCCCTGGAGGCACTCGCCTCCTCCGCCAGGGCGGGCGCCCTCGGCACGGTCACCGTCGAGCGGATCAACGGCGGGAGCGCGCTGAACTCCCACCTCGCCCCCGCCCTGGAGTCCGCAGGCTTCCACGCCACACCCCGCGGGCTCCGCTTGCGGGCCTGACCGGATCGCCTCCGTGCGCCCCGACCGACCGCTCCCCACCGCGGCCTCCGGTGACGGGCCGCCGGGCGCCCGGCCTGTCGGCCGAAGACGGACGGGAGCCTCGGACTCCGGCGTCCGGCCCCGCCCGCCGACAGGGCCGGGGAGACCATGTCGGAGAGGCACGGCGGGGGGCGGCCTCGGGCCGCCGCACGGTGGGGGCTCCCGCGGGGCTGGGCAGTGTCTTCACAGTGGCGTCGTTCGCCCGAAGGGCGGGTCCGGTGGCGTCTGGTGCGTGCGATCGCAGGGCGGAGGGAGGGGAGCGCAGCGGGCTGCGCCGACGACCGACAACGCGGCGAGCGTGCGTGCCAGACGCCACCGGACAGGCGGGACTGTGAAGACACTGCCCAGCGACCGGGGCCCTACCGGGTCAGGCCAGGGATTCGCCGCCGTCAACGGTGAGGACCTGGCCGGTGACGTAGTTGTTGGCCATGAGGAAGAGAGCGGCGGCGGCGGCTTCCTCGGGGGTGCCGACGCGGCCGAGGGGCGCGGCGGCACCGGCGGCGGAGATCGCTTCGTCGGAGTCCAGTCCTGACTGCCCACGCAGGAGCGGGGTGTCGAACCGACCGAAGCGGAGGGTGTTGACGCGCAGCCGCGACGGGGCCAGCTCCACCGCGAGCGCCCTGGTGAGGGACTCCACGGCCCCGGCGGCAGCCAGCAGAGTGGTCATTCCGGGCCCGGGCCGGAGCACGAGAATGCCCGAGGTGAAGGTGAGTGAGCCCCCGGCGGGGAGCCGGGTCGCCGCCGCGCGGGCAGCGGCGAAGGACGACCGGAGTCGGGAGCCCAGACTCTCGTCGTAGTCGTCCGCCGTCAGCTCGGTCAGCGGACCGATGCCGCCCATGCCGCCGGCGGTGAGCAGTACGTGGTCGACGTGGCCGGCCCTGTCGAAGGCCTCGGTGAGGGTCCGGTCCTCGCCACTGTCCCCGGCGACGGCCAGCACGGCGTCGTCGGGAGCATCGGCCGGGCCGGCGCTCCGCACCCGGGCGACCGCGGACTTCAGCCGGTCGGGGTCGCGGCCGACCAGCACCACCCGGGCGCCGACCGAACGCAGCAGGACGCCCGCCGCCAGTCCGATGCCCGAGCTTCCCCCTACGAGGACGGCGGTCGTGCCGGCCAGGGCGCTCGGCAGCGGCGGACGGACGGGAACGGGAGCCGTAGTGCTCATGGGTTTGCCTCCGAGGAATAAACTATCTGGTTGTTTTAGCTGCCACCGATGATCCTCCCGGAACATCCAGGAGTCAACCCGATGGTTTAATTCCCTCATGGCCTATGACGCGGAGGACACCCGACGGCGGATCTTCGCCGCCGCTACCGCCGAGTTCGCCCGGCACGGCCTGGCGGGTGCCAGGGTCGACCGGATCGCCACGGCTGCCGAGGCCAACAAGCAGGCCATCTACCTGTACTTCGGGGGCAAGGAGAAGCTGTTCGCCGCCGTTTTGCGGGCGAAGCTCGAGGAGGTACGCGTCTCCCTGTCCATCGATCCCGACGCGGTGGCCGAGTCGGCCGGACAGATCTTCGACTGGTACCACGAACACCCTGAGCTGATCAGGCTGCTGCTCTGGGAGGCGCTGGAGACCGACGGCGAACCCCACGAGAGTGAGCGGACGCACCGTGATGCCTACCGCGAGAAGGCGCACGTGCTCATCCGCGCCGGGGCGGCCCCGCACCTCCGCGAGGACGCACGCGTCCGTGCCGCCCAGGACCTGTTGTTCACCCTCATGGGACTCATCGCCTGGAACTTCGCCGTCCCCGGGATGTGCCGCATGGTCCTGGACGAGACGACCGACCAGGCCGCCCTGGCCCGGCGCCGCGAGACAGTGATCCAGGTCGCCCGCACCCTCACCGCCGCCGCCGCCGGAGACCGCCACACCGCCGGTTCGGAGTGAGGGCCGGCCACCCACCTGCGGCAGGCACCGAGGCAGCCACCTGCCGCCGGCCACCCGCCACGACCCCGGGGCGGGGCGGTCCCGCCCCAGCCTCAGCCCCGGCGGGGAAGACCCGGCCCGAAGCCCTCAGGCCTGGCGACCGGAGCCCCGCGGCGTACCGTCCCACCGCCAGGAGGTGAGGCGGGGACGCCCCGGCAGTGCGGCGCGGCCGGTGGCCCACAGCAGCACCGGCCACGGCTCACCGCCGGTCGGGGCGTCGGGGAAGAGCCGGGCCAGGACCCGCGCGCACGGTCCGGCCGGCGGGTGCCAGGTCAGGCCGAGCCCCTGAGCGAGGTCGTCGGTGTGCACCAGGGTCTCCACCAGCCCCATGGCGGCGAAACCCGCCGGGTCGGACGCGCCGAAGACATGGTGGGAGCGGGTTGCCGGAGGGGTGACGCGCACCATGGCCGCCAGCAGACCTCCGCACGCCTCCAGCACCTGGAGCAGACCGGCCGGCCCGGCCGCGCGGTCCGCGTGGATCACGTTGCTGGGACCCGAGGGACGCCGCCGCGACCACACCAGGGGCAGCGGGGCGGTCAGGGAGGGCCGGGCCGGGCCCAGTTGGGCGGCGTAGGCGAAGAGGTCGTCGCCGAGGTGCTCCACCGTCTCCCAGCAGGACCACTCCAGCGGGCCGGCCTCCGCGTCCCAGGCGTCGGGGTCGGCCTCCGACAGCAGGGCGACCGCGAGGCCCACCACCTCCTCGAGGTCGTCGGCCGCCCGCCAGGCCGCGGCGCCCGCCGCTGTGGGGGCTGCTGCGGCGGGAGAGGCCGGGGAGACGGGTGCGGGCGAGGATGCGTCACGGCTGGGGGACATGCCCGCAGACGCTACCGCCCGCCCCACCGGTTGAACGGCCTCCCCCGCCACCCCCTTCCGATCACCATGGGCGCCGTGCTCCCCGACGACCCGAGACCGCACGGCGCGGCCTCCTCGCGGCATCATGGAGGCATGCCCGAAGGTGACACCGTCTACCGGGCCGCGCGCCGGCTGCACGAGGCACTGGCCGGCCGGCAGCTCGTCCGTGCCGACCTGCGCGTGCCCCGGCTGGCGACGGTCGACCTCACCGGCCGCACCGTCGTGGAGACGGTGTCCCGCGGCAAGCACCTCCTGACCCGGCTGGAGGGAGGTCTGACCCTCCACTCCCACCTGGGCATGGAGGGCTCCTGGCGGCTCTTCGCCCCGGGAGAGCCCTGGCGGGGCGGCCCGGGCCACCAGATCCGGGCGATCCTGGACACCGGGCAGACGGCGGCCGTCGGCTACCGCCTGCCGGTACTGGAACTGCTGCGCACCGCGCGGGAGGGACAGGTCGTCGGGCATCTGGGTCCCGACCTGCTCGGGCCGGACTGGGACGCGGCCGAGGCCGAGCGCCGTCTGACCGCCGACCCCGACCGGCCCCTCGGAGCGGCACTGCTCGACCAGCGCCTGCTGGCAGGCGTCGGCAACGTCTTCAAGTGCGAGATCTGCTTCCTGCTGCGCCTGTCCCCCTGGACGCCGGTGGGTGAGGTCCCCGAGCCGTCCCGGGCGGTGGGGCTGGCGAAACGGCTGCTGGAGGCGAACAAGGACCGTCTCGACCGGATCACCACGCCCGTCGACCGGCAGGGCCGCAGGGTCTGGGTGTACGGACGCGCTGGACGTCCCTGCCACCGGTGCGGAAACGCCGTCCGGGTCGCCGAGCAGGGCGACTCCGCACAGGAGCGGGTCACCTACTGGTGTCCGGTCTGCCAGCCGGGACCGGTTCCGGACGCCCCGCCCCGTCGGTCGCCCCGTCCCCGCCCCGGCGACCCCGCCACGCCGCGCAGTGGACCGGCAGGAGGCTGAGGCCCCAGCCGCCGGCGAAGACCGCGCCCTCCAGGGGCCCGGCGTGCTCCGGCGCCAGCGTCACTCGCAGCCCCGCCCACCACCAGGCCAGGCCGAGCGCTGCCCAAACCGCCTTCGTCGCGAGTCCACGCCGCGCCATGGGTGCCTCCTGGGCCGGGAACCTGGTGGATTACGGGCAGAGCAGGGACAGACGCGTCCGGGGGGACACCGTCGTGAACGGTGTCCCCCCGGACGCATCCGGCCTCCGGTCCAGCGGAAGTGTCCCGCGGAACCGGACGGTGTCGGGTCAGGCGGTTTCCGCCTGGAACATCCAGCGGTGCTTCTCCAGGTCCGCGGTCAGACCGATGAGGATGTCCTGGGAGACCGGGTCGGGCTTGTCGGTCGCCTCGATCCGGTCACGCATCCGACCGACGACCGTGCCCAGCGCCTCGACCATGAAGTCCACCACGTCGGCGTCCTTCACCCAGCCCTCGGGCGAGGTGGTGATCCCACTGGTCTTCGCCACGGTCTCGGCGCGCCCGTCGGGGGAGACGCCGATGGCGGAGGCACGCTCCGCGATGGTGTCCGCGTACTGGCGCGCGGTGTCCACCACGTCGTCCAGCTGGAGATGGACCGAGCGGAAGCGCGTGCCGACGATGTTCCAGTGCACCTGCTTGGCGACAAGGGAAAGGTCCACCAGGTCGACGAGCGCACCCTGGAGCGCGTCGCCCACGGTCTTCCGGGCGTCCTCAGGCAGCGTGCTGGTCACCACAGACATTCATGAACCCCTTTTCGAACGAATTCCCTTTTTGCCCATCGTGAAGCCGATTGGACGGTATCTGAACTCCCGAGTACCCAACACGGCCTTGCCAATGCCAGGAAGCACCACGGCTTCTGCGGGAGTTGTTCGGCCATAGGGTGGCCGACACGCAGGGACGCGCACCGCGGCCCCGCGCGTACGGGGCTCCCACCGGCGGTAGCCGGCGCCCCACGTGCCACCAGGGGAAAGGCGAGCTTCACGGCGCACCGCCCGCGACAACGCAGAACGCTCGACTGGAAGGTCCAGCCGAGCGTTACTCGGAGCTGTTCACCGCCCGACACCACCCGAAAGTGTGCCGGGGCATCCGGTCGCTGAAGGGGCGAGCACCCGCCGGGAACCGGGGAGGCGGGTCTCCCGCGGCGGCGGGCGCCCGGCCCGGCTCCGCGCCGGGCTCAGGCCGCGACGACGTCCACGGCCTCCGCCGGGGCCTTGATGGTGACGCGTTCGTCGGGCATACCGGTGATCGTCGTGACGGACACGGGGTTGAGCTTGGGCCGCACAGGCGTCGGCACGGGCTCGCTGGCCGCAGCCGACTGGGCCAGCTCGGCGAGGGCCAGCTCGTCGCTGACCTCGCGCATCAGCTCGGACATGCGCACATCCAGCGCGTCACAGATCGCCGAGAGCAGTTCGGAGGACGCCTCCTTCTGCCCCCGCTCGACCTCCGACAGATACCCCAGGGACACCCGGGCGGAGGAGGAGACCTCGCGCAGGGTGCGTCCCTGACGCTGGCGCTGTCGGCGCAGCACGTCACCGAGCAGGCGACGGAGCAGAATCATCGCTGGCTCCCTCCTCGGACCTCGGGTGCGAAACCTACTCGCCCCACCGTACCGCCTTGCGCGGTGGCCGTGCGGGGAGCGAGGACGTGTTCACTCATGGCTGCAAACATCAAAAACCCCCGCGTTGTTCCGTATCCTTTGCCCGCGCGTCGTCCGGCAGTTGTGCGGCCACTTCACCCATCAGGAGATCGAGGACACCCGCGACACTGCCCTCGCGGATACCGGCGCGGTCCCCCGAGAGTGCCAGGCGGCGCGTCCGTCCGGTTTCACCGGGGCCGACGACCGCGACGAAGACCGTGCCCACCGGCTGCCCGTCCTGCGGTTCGGGGCCGGCGACTCCTGTAGTGGCGATACCCCAGTCAGCGCCGAGCACACGCCTGACGCCCCCCGCCATTGCCCGGGCGACGTCTTCGTCGACGGCCCCACGAGCCGCTAGGAGGTCCGCGTCCACACCGAGCAGCTCCCGCTTGACCTCGGTGGCGTAGGCCGTGACCGAGCCGCGCAGCACCCTCGAGGCGCCCGGAACGGCGGTCACGGCACCTGACACCAGTCCGCCGGTCAGCGACTCCGCGACAGCCA
Source organism: Streptomyces sp. NPDC059740 (assembly GCF_042733155.1). Lineage (NCBI taxonomy): Bacteria > Bacillati > Actinomycetota > Actinomycetes > Kitasatosporales > Streptomycetaceae > Streptomyces > Streptomyces sp. NPDC059740. Next base: position 120,499 of record NZ_JBHWGP010000016.1, read on the forward strand.
GCGTCTGGCCGCGCCCGGTGAGCAGGGCCACCACGTCAGCGGCGGTCGTCACCGGGAGTGCTCCGGTCCCTGCTCCGCCGTCGCGGCCGACTCCGCACGGTCACGGGCCCGCCCCGCACGGCGCAGCATGACGGCCTGCCGCACGTAGTCGAGGCCGGTGGCCACCGTCAGTACCACCGCGACGGCCATGACCCACCAGCGCAGCGTGGCCAGCGGGCCGGTCAGCACCAGCACGTACATGCCCACACCGACACCCTGGGTGAGGGTCTTGAGCTTGCCGCCCCGGCTGGCCGGGATGACGCCGTGCCGGATGACCCAGAAGCGCATCGCCGTGATCCCGAGCTCCCTGGCCAGGATCACCCCGGTCACCCACCACGGGAGGTCGCCGAGGTAGGACAGGCAGATCAGGGCCGCCCCCATGATCGCCTTGTCGGCGATGGGGTCGGCGATCTTCCCGAAATCGGTGACCATGTCGTAGGTGCGAGCCACGTGGCCGTCGAACAGGTCGGTGATCATCGCGACGGCGAAAGCCGCCCACGCGAAGGAGCGCCAGGCGGGGTCGGTACCGCCGGCGTGCATCATCAGCAGGACGAAGCCCGGGACCAGCACGAGGCGGGCCATGGTCAGGACGTTCGCCGGATTCCACAGGCCCGCCTGCCGCCTGCGTGGCGGGGCCTGTACACCGGCTGCGCGGCCCACGGCCGTCGCCCCGGCCGGGGCTCCCGCTGCCGCGGAAGCCGAGACTCCGGTCATCTGCCCGCCTCCTTGGTACACGCACCCATCCCCTCGCCGTCGTGGTGCAGCGGTTCGGCGACGAGGTCCACACCCTCGGTCGCCACCACCTTGGCCACGACCATACGGCCCGGGGCCGGTGACGCCATCCCCTCATTGTCGACTGACAGATAGGTCACGCCGTCGGTCTCCGGTGCCTGGTGGGCGGCGCGTCCCACCACGCCGTCCTCCTCGTCGACCCGGTCGACCAGCACCTCCACCGTCTCGCCGAGACGTTCCTCGGCGCGCTGGCCGGTGAGCTCCTCGGCCAGCCGCGAGACCCGCGCGAGCCGCTGCGCCACCTCCTCGGGGTCGACCTTGTCCAGGTATGACGCCGCTTCGGTGCCGTCCTCGTCGGAGTACCCGAAAACGCCGACGGCATCCAGCCGGGCCGCGGTGAGGAAGCGTTCCAGCTCGGCGAGGTCCGCCTCGCTCTCGCCGGGGAAGCCGACGATGAAGTTCGAGCGGGCACCGGCCTCGGGTGCCTTGGCCCGGATCTGCTCCAGCAGTCCCAGGAAGCGGTCGGTGTCGCCGAAGCGCCGCATGGCCCGCAGGACGCCCGGAGCGGAGTGCTGGAAGGAGAGGTCGAAGTAGGGGACGACCTTCTCGGTCCCGGTGAGGACGTCGATGAGGTCGGGACGCATCTCGGCGGGCTGGAGGTAGCTGACCCGCACCCGCTCGATGCCGTCCACCGCCGCGAGCTCCGGCAGCAGGGTCTCCAGCAGGCGGATGTCGCCCAGGTCCTTGCCGTAGGAGGTGTTGTTCTCCGAGACGAGCATGATCTCCTTCACGCCCTGCTCGGCGAGCCAGCGGGTCTCCCCCAGCACGTCGGAGGGGCGGCGGGAGACGAAGGAGCCGCGGAAGGAGGGGATGGCGCAGAACGAGCAGCGGCGGTCGCAGCCGGAGGCGAGCTTCACCGAGGCGACGGGGCTGTCGCCCAGGCGGCGCCGGAGCGGTGCCCGGGGCCCGGAGGCGGGGGCGAGCCCGGCCGGCAGGTCGGCGGGCGCACTCGCGAGCGCCTCGTCCACCTGTCCCTGTGCGTGGCCGGGGAGGGCGACGCCGGCGGCGTTCTGCCGCTCGACGGGGCTGACGGGCAGCAGCTTGCGTCGGTCGCGGGGGGTGTGCGAGGCGTGGATACCGCCGGAGAGGATGGTCTGCAGGCGGTCGGAGATGTCGGCGTAGTCGTCAAAACCGAGCACGCCGTCGGCTTCCGGCAGTGCCTCGGCCAGCTCCTTGCCGTACCGCTCGGCCATGCAGCCGACCGCGACGACGGCCTGGGTGCGCCCCTGGTCCTTGAGGTCGTTGGCCTCCAGGAGGGCGTCGACGGAGTCCTTCTTCGCGGCCTCGACGAAGCCGCAGGTGTTGACGACGGCCACGTCGGCGTCGGAGGCGTCCTCGACGAGGTCCCAGCCGTCCGCCGCCAGGCGTCCTGCGAGCTCCTCCGAGTCCACCTCGTTGCGGGCGCAGCCAAGAGTGACAAGGGCGACGGTGCGGCGTTCGGGCATGCCTCTCAGACTACTTCGTCCCCGGGCGGGCGAACGCTGGCAGGGCGCCCCGGCCACCGGCGGACCGGCTGCCGCCGCTCGCCGCACGCCCCCGCAACCCGCCCCATGCGCCGCCGGGGCCCACCGCCTCAGCAGACGAAAGTGCTGGTCAGCCCGCCTGCGGGTCTCCCGGCGTATAACTCAGCCGCTCCACCGAGCCCTGCTCGCCGACCTCCTTGACCTCTTTGCCGTTGACGTAGAGCTGCACCGCTCCGGCGTTGCCGAGGACGAGGTCGATGCGCTTGTGGTCGGTGAAGGTGCGGGACTGGCCCTTCTTCAGCAGGCCGTCCTCGATCAGCTTCCCGTTGCCGTCCTTCGCCGAGACCCAGCTCTGGCCGTCGCGCGCGGTGATCTTTATGGTCACCTGGTCCTTGGGAAGGCCGGCGACGGCGCTGCCGGAGGGCCCCGGCCCGGGCGAGGTGGTCCGGTGGGACGCGCTGGGGGACGGCGACGGCGAGGTGCCCGCGGCCTCCTGGCCGGTGGCGGCGGTGTCCGTTCCGCCGCCGGAGCCGTGGACGAAGGTGAAGCCGGCGAATCCGACGACGGCGACGATCGCGGCCACCAGGGCCGCCGACCAGTTGGGGCGGGAACGTTCCGGCTTGATCCGCTCCGCCTCGAAGAGGGGAGCTGCGGGGGTGGGTTCGGGACGGCCGCCGTGCTCGGCGTCGTACCGGGCCACGAGGGGCTCCGCTTCGAGCCCGACGGCGCGGGCGAGGGTCCGCAGGTGACCGCGGGCGTAGACGTCGCCGCCGCACCGCGAGAAGTCGTCCGCCTCGATCGCCTGGACGATCGGGATGCGCACCCGCGTACTCGTGCTGATCTGCTCGACGCTCAGTCCGGCGGCACGCCTGGCCTGCTGGAGGGTGCTGCCGAGGGAGGGGCTGTCGTCTTCGGGGGGGTTGCCGATGGACACGGGGGTGCCTTTCGAGCGTGTAGCCACCTGCTGGAAACCCAGTCTAGGGGCGGAGCCGGAACGCGAGGCAAGCGGTGGAGCGATGTTTGTACGCCATCGGAAGGCCCCCCGGGACCTCGGGGGTGGAGCCGCGCGTACACCGCCCCGCCCCTTCCCCCCAGTTGACGTTCCAGCAGCGGAAACGGTTGCCCCGGCCCGCAGACCGGAGGGTGGAGAAGCCGTCGGGGAACGTATGACCGCCCCGGCGCCCGCTACTCCTGCCGGGCGCCCCGGCTTGCGCGACCCGTCCTGCTGTGCCCGGGCCCCTCCCCCTCGCGCGCCTCTCAGCCGGCGGGCTCCGTCTCGCCGCGGATCACCGCGAGGGCGCCGTCGAGTTCGTCGGGTTTCACCAGGACGTCACGGGCCTTGGAACCCTCGCTGGGGCCGACGATGTTCCGCGTCTCCATCAGGTCCATCAGCCGCCCGGCCTTGGCGAAACCGACGCGCAGCTTGCGCTGGAGCATCGAGGTGGAGCCGAACTGGGTGGAGACGACCAGCTCTGCCGCCTGGCACAGCAGGTCGAGGTCGTCGCCGATCTCCTCGTCGATGTCCTTCTTCTTCGACGAGCCGACGGTGACGTCGTCGCGGAAGTTCGGGGACATCTGCTCCTTGCAGTGGCCCACGACCGCGGCGACCTCGTCCTCCCCCACGTACGCGCCCTGCATACGCACCGGTTTGTTGGCCCCCATCGGCAGGAACAGCCCGTCGCCCTTGCCGATGAGCTTCTCGGCGCCCGGCTGGTCGAGGATGACCCGGCTGTCGGCGAGCGAGGAGGTCGCGAAGGCCAGCCGGGAGGGGACGTTGGCCTTGATGAGTCCGGTGACGACGTCGACGGAGGGCCGCTGGGTGGCCAGCACCAGGTGGATGCCGGCGGCGCGGGCGAGCTGGGTGATGCGCACGATGGCGTCCTCGACGTCACGCGGCGCGACCATCATGAGGTCGGCCAGCTCGTCGACGATGACCAGCAGGTAGGGGTAGGGGGTGAGTTCGCGCTCGCTGCCCTCCGGGGCGGTGACCTTCCCCTTGCGGACGGCGGCGTTGAAGTCGTCGATGTGCCGGAAACCGAAGGCCGCGAGGTCGTCGTAGCGCAGGTCCATCTCCCGCACCACCCACTGCAGGGCCTCGGCGGCCTTCTTCGGGTTGGTGATGATCGGGGTGATCAGGTGCGGGATGCCCTCGTAGGCGGTCAGTTCCACGCGCTTGGGGTCGACCAGGACCATGCGCACGTCCTCGGGCGTGGAGCGCATCATGATCGAGGTGATCAGGCAGTTGATGCAGGAGGACTTGCCGGAGCCGGTGGCACCGGCCACCAGCACGTGCGGCATGGTCGCGAGGTTGGCGGTGACGTAGCCGCCCTCGACGTCCTTGCCCAGCGCCACCAGCATCGGGTGCTCCTCCTCGGCGGAGGCCGCGGCCCGCAGCACGTCCCCGAGGTTGACCATCTCGCGGTCGCTGTTGGGGATCTCGATACCGACCGCCGACTTGCCCGGGATGGGGCTGATGATGCGCACGTCGGGGCTGGCCACCGACAGGGCGATGTTCTTGGTGAGCGCGGTGATCTTCTCGACCTTGACGGCCGGGCCCAGCTCCACCTCGTAGCGGGTGACCGTCGGTCCGCGGGTGAAGCCGGTGACCGCCGCGTCGACCTTGAACTGTGTGAAGACGGTGGTCAGCGCCTCGACAACGGCGTCGTTTGCGGCGCTGCGGGTCTTGCCGGGGCCGCCGCGGGTGAGGAGGTCCAGCGACGGCAGGGAGTAGGTGATGTCGCCGGAGAGCTGGAGCTGCTCGGCGCGGGGCGGCAGGTCCTCCGGCGGTTCGGGCGCCTTCTTGGTGAAGTCCGGGACGGTCGCGGCCCTGCGCTCCTCGCCGCCCTGAGCCCCCGCTCCGCCACTGCGGGCACCGGGCTTCGGCTGGGGCGTGCGGGCCGGCGGCAGCGCCTTGTCCTGGTCGGCAGCGCCCTTCCCGGGGGCCGGCTCGATGGCCGGGGTGTCCGGCGGGGCGGGCAGTTCGGCGGCGTCCGCCTCCCCGGCCGAGGAGCGCTCGCCCCGTTCCCGCAGCGAGGAGATGCTGCTGCTGAGCCCGGCGACCAGCGGCGAGGGCTGTACGCCGTGCAGCAGCGCCCCGTCCAACGAGGCGGCTGCGGCGGCCGCGACGTCCACGGCGTCCATGGCGCGCCCGTGGGCGGGCTGCGCCGAGCTCCGGCGCGGCCTGCGGCGCTTGGCGAGCGCGGCCTCCTCGGCCCGCTCCACGTCGAAGGGTTCGTCCTTCGCCGCCGCGCGACGGGCGGGCGGCGCGGGGGCGGGCTCACGCCAGTCGTCCTCGTACTCCGGGAGCGGTGTCACGGCCTGCGGCGCCGCGGCGGGCTCCACCAGCCCCAGCCGGGCCCCCAGCGCGCGCAGCCGCCGCGGCACGGCGTTGACGGGCGTGGCGGTGACCACCAGCAGCCCGAAGACGGTGAGGAGGGCGAGGAGGGCCACGGTGAGGGTGTCACCGACCAGGAAGACCAGCGGCTTGGAGACGCCCCAGCCGAGGTACCCGCCGGCGTCCTGGAGGGCGGTGACGCCCTGTCCCCTGCCGGGCGAACCGCAGGCCATGGCGACCTGCCCCAGCACGCCCAGGACGAGGGCGGACAGGCCGATGACGATGCGCCCGTTGGCCTCGGGCCGCTCGGGGTGACGGATCAGGCGCACGGCGACACCCGCCAGCAGTACCGGCACGACCAGGTCCAGGCGACCGAAGGAGCCCGTCACCAGGAGCTCCACCAGGTCGCCGACCGGGCCGCTGAGGTCGGACCAGGTGCCCGCCGCGACCACCAGGGCCAGGCCCAGCAACAGCAGCGCGAGGCCGTCCTTGCGGTGTGCGGGGTCGAGGTTGCGGGCACCGTTGCCCACCCCGCGCAGCAGCGCGCCGACGGTGTGCGCGACACCCAGCCAGCAGGCGCGCAGCAGCCGCAGCACGCCGCTGGTGGGGGAGGGAGCCGGCTTGGGGGCGGGTTTGCGGCCGGCCGGCTTTTTCGCGACGGCCTTCTTCGCGGGCGGGGCCTTGCGCACGGGGGCCTTCTGCGCCGGCGCGCTGCGCCGGGCGGGCGGCCTGCCCGCGGCTGCCTTCTTCGCGGCGCCTCCGGGCTGTCCGACCCGTTGCTTCGAGGCGCCCGCGGTGCTCTGGGAACCCTTGCCGGACGTACGTGAGGCCATGGTGACGAGATTACCGCCGACCGCCTGGACTGACACGAGCGATCGGCTCTTCACCCATTCGTGTCGCGCCCCGGCGTCACCGCGCGCCGGGCGGCACCGCGCCGAACTGGCCGCGGTGCGGGCACCCCTGGCTCCCGCTCAGGCCGTCGGCGACCGGTACGGACACCTGATCGCCCCTGTGACCGGCTTGGGCGTGTCACGCGTCGTCAACTCGGCCCGGACGCCACCACCGCGCACACGACACCGCCCGCGACCGGGACGAACCGGCGCGGGCGGAGGCGGGGCCGCCCCCTCGGCCCGAGGGAAACGGGGCGGCCGCACGCGGTCAGTTCTGCGAGGGCACCGAGGGGGCGTCGGAGCCCGCACCGGGCTCCAGGGCGTCCAGCGCCCGCCGCAGCCCGGTGAGCTTGCGCTCCAGATGGGCCGCGGTGGCCACCGCCGCCGCGTCCGCGGACTCGTCCAGTTGCTTGGACAGCGCCTCGGCCTGCTCCTCGACGGCGGCCAGCCGCGCGGAGAGCTCCGCCAGCAGGCCCGGCGCCTCCGCCGGCGTCTCCGGGTCCGGACGGCCGTTCTCCAGCTGCGAGCGCAGCAGGCTGGCCTGCTCCCGCAGCTGACAGTTCTTCATGTACAGCTCGACGAAGACCGAGACCTTCGCCCGCAGCACCCACGGGTCGAACGGCTTGGAGATGTAGTCGACCGCACCGGCGGCATAGCCGCGGAAGGTGTGGTGCGGACCGTGGTTGATCGCCGTGAGGAAGATGATCGGGATGTCCCGGGTCCGCTCCCGCCGCTTGATGTGCGCCGCCGTCTCGAAGCCGTCCATACCCGGCATCTGCACGTCGAGCAGGATCACCGCGAAGTCGTCGGTGAGCAGAGCCTTGAGCGCTTCCTCCCCTGACGATGCCCGCACCAGTGTCTGATCGAGCGCGGAGAGGATCGCCTCCAACGCCAGCAGATTCTCCGGCCGGTCATCGACCAGGAGGATCTTGGCCTTCTGCACCACAGCCCTTCCTCCTCGCCCCGGCATGGGGCCTCCCCTGTCCGAAGGACTCGGGAACGGACCGGATGCCGCCCCAGGGGACGGCTCCGTCTCGCCGTCCGTTCTTGTGCCGGTCATGGTAGCCGTACCCCGCCTGTCGCCACACCCTGTCACCGCGATGTCACTGCGCACGGTCCGAGAACGCTGCGGAAAGCCCGATGGTTCCCACGATTCCCCTCCTGTGCCCATTCGTGACCGCACCGAGTCGTCACCGGTCCGGGCCGGGCGACCGGCGACTGCGGCACGCTGGGCGCACGCACACCTCACGGCCCGGGGCGTCGGTGCCCCGTCCGGCCCCAGCCTGCCAGGGCGGCTACCGAATATGCCAGTGCGCCCGCGCACGCCGTCCGTCCGCCGCCCCGGCGCACGGCCCCCACCAGGGGCGTGGCCGGGGCCTGACGGGGCCGGGGCACCGCGAGGAGCTCCGGCCGCGGACCGCGTTCACTCCCCGGACGCCCCCATCCACTGCTCCATCACCTGGAGCAGGTGGTCGGTGTCGACCGGCTTCGTCACGTAGTCCGACGCCCCGGACTCGATGCTCTTCTCCCGGTCGCCCTTCATCGCCTTCGCCGTCAGGGCGATGATCGGCAACCCGGCGAACTGCGGCATCCGGCGGATCGCTGCCGTCGTGGCGTACCCGTCCATCTCCGGCATCATGATGTCCATCAGCACCACGGTGGTGTCCTCGTGCTGCTCCAGCATCTCGATGCCCTCACGGCCGTTCTCGGCGTACAGCACGCTCAGGCCGTGCTGCTCCAGGACGGAGGTCAGGGCGAAGACGTTGCGGATGTCGTCGTCGACGATCAGCACCTTCTCGCCGTGGAAGGCCCCCTCCGTCGGGCGGGTGGCGACCAGGTCCTGCCCGTTGGCCAGCCAGGACTCCTCCGGAGCCGCGCCCGCGGACCCGCTCGTCAGCTGACGGCGGCGGGCGCTCTGCCCCAGCTCCCGCTGACGCCTGCGCTCCAGCCCCGCCGCGGTGCCCCGGCCGGGACGCTGCTGCTGGGGCTGCGCGGTGTACCCCTCGGAACCGCCGTCGTCGTACTGGAGCTCGGCGTCGTGCGCCTCGGCGTCGCGGGCCAGCCCCTCCTCGACGAGGGCGGGGTACCCCTGCGGCGGCAGCCCACCGGGGTTCTGCGGAAGGTAGAGCGTGAACGTCGAGCCGCGGCCCGGCTCACTGGCCGCATGGATCTCGCCGCCGAGCAGCCGCGCGATCTCCCGGCTGATCGACAGGCCCAGACCCGTGCCGCCGTACTTGCGGCTGGTGGTCCCGTCGGCCTGCTTGAACGCCTCGAAGATCACCCGCATCTTGCTGGCCGCGATGCCGATGCCGGTGTCGGTCACCGAGAAGGCGATCATCTCCACGTCCGGGTCGCGCAGCGAACCGTGCTCCAGGAGCTGTTCGCGGATGGCCACCGGCACGTCGTCCCCGGCCGGGCGGATCACCAGCTCGACCGCGCCGGTGTCGGTGAACTTCACCGCGTTGGACAGCAGGTTGCGCAGCACCTGGAGCAGCCGCTGCTCGTCGGTGTGGAGCGTCGCCGGCAGCTCCGGCGAGACCCGCACCGAGAAGTCCAGACCCTTCTCCGCCGTCAGCGGCCGGAAGGTGGCCTCCACGTAGTCGATGAGCTGCACCAGCGCGATCCGCGTCGGGCTCACGTCCATCTTGCCCGCCTCGACCTTCGACAGGTCGAGGATGTCGTTGATCAGCTGGAGCAGGTCCGAACCGGCACCGTGGATCGTCTCGGCGAACTCCACCTGCTTCGGCGAGAGGTTGCCCTCGGCGTTGTCGGCGAGCAGCTTCGCCAGGATCAGCAGCGAGTTGAGCGGTGTGCGCAGCTCGTGCGACATGTTGGCGAGGAACTCCGACTTGTACCGCATGGAGACGGCGAGCTGCTCGGCCCGCTCCTCCAGCACCTGCCGGGCCTCCTCGATCTCGGTGTTCTTCACCTCGATGTCGCGGTTCTGCTGGCGCAGCTGCGCCGCCTTGTCCTCCAGCTCGGAGTTGGACTTCTGCAGCGCCCGCTGCCGGCTCTCCAGCTCCGCGCTGCGCTCGCGCAGCTGCTCGGTCAGCTCCTGCGACTGCTTGAGCAGCATCTCCGTCTTGGTGTTGACCGAGATGGTGTTGACCGAGGTCGCGATCATCTCCGCGATCTGGCTGAGGAAGTCCTTCTGGATCTGCGTGAAGGGCTGGAAGGACGCCAGCTCGATGACGCCGAGGACGGTCTCCTCGAACAGCACCGGCAGGACGATGATGTTGGCTGGCGGCGCCTCGCCCAGGCCCGAGGAGATCTTCAGGTACCCCGAGGGCGCCCGCTCCACCAGGATCGTCCGCTTCTCCTCCGCGGCCGTCCCGATGAGGGTCTGCCCCGGCCGGAACGTGGTCGGCATGGCCTCCACGGAGTAACCGTAGGAACCCGTCAGCCGCAGCTCGTAGGAGCCGTCGCCGTCCTGGTCGAGGCCGATCTCCTTCCCGTCGCCCCCCGCGGGCACCGCGAGGAAGAACGCGCCGTGCTGGGCGGAGACCGCCGGGGACAGCTCGCTCATGATGAGGCCGGCGACGTCGGTGAGGTCGCGGCGGCCCTGCATCAGGCCGGAGATGCGCGCCAGGTTGCCCTTGAGCCAGTCCTGCTCCTCGTTGGCGAGCGTCGTCTCGCGCAGGGTGGCGATCATGGTGTTGACGTTGTCCTGCAGTTCGAGGATCTCGCCTGCCGCGTCCACGTCGATGCGGACGTTGTGGTCGCCGAGGGTGACCGCCGCGGCCACCGCCGCGATGGCGCGCACCTGCCGGGTGAGGTTCCCGGCCATCTCGTTCACCGACTCCGTCAGGTCCCGCCAGGTACCGGCGACACCGCGCACCTGTGCCTGACCGCCCAACTGCCCGTCGGTGCCCACCTCGCGGGCCACCCGGGTGACCTGCTCGGCGAACGAGGAGAGCTGGTCCACCATGGTGTTGATCGTCGTCTTCAGCTCCAGGATCTCACCCCGGGCGTCGATGTCGATCTTCTTGGTCAGGTCGCCCTTGGCGATGGCGGTAGTGACCATGGCGATGTTGCGGACCTGGCCGGTCAGGTTGGACGCCATCGAGTTCACGGACTCGGTGAGGTCCTTCCAGGTCCCCGCCACGCCCGGCACCCGAGCCTGGCCGCCCAGGATGCCGTCGGTGCCCACCTCGCGGGCCACCCGCGTGACCTCGTCCGCGAACGACGAGAGCGTGGTGACCATCGTGTTGACGGTGTCGGCGAGTTGGGCGACCTCACCGCGCGCCTCGACGGTGACCTTCTTCGTCAGGTCGCCGTTGGCGACCGCCGCCGAGACCTGCGAGATGTTGCGCACCTGGATGGTCAGGTTGTTGGCCATCAGGTTCACGTTGTCGCTGAGGTCCTTCCAGATGCCGGTCGCCCCCGGCACCCGTGCCTGACCCCCCAGCTGGCCCTCGGTACCCACCTCGCGGGCCACCCGGGTGACCTGGTCGGCGAACGAGGAGAGCTGGTCCACCATCGTGTTGACGGTGGTGACGAGCTCCAGGATCTCGCCCTTGGCGTCGACGGTGATCTTCTTGGACAGGTCACCGCGGGCCACCGCGGTCGTCACCTCGGCGATGTTGCGCACCTGCGAAGTCAGGTTGTTCGCCATGAAGTTGACGGACTGGGTGAGGTCCTTCCAGGTCCCCGCCACGCCCTGCACCTCGGCCTGGCCGCCCAGGATGCCGTCGGTGCCGACCTCCCGCGCCACCCGGGTGACCTGCTCCGCGAACGAGGAGAGCTGG
>NZ_JBHWGP010000016.1:131864-138017 GCF_042733155.1 Streptomyces sp. NPDC059740
TCGACCATGGTGTTCAGGGTGTTCTTCAGCTCCAGGATCTCGCCCCGGGCGTCCACGTCGATCTTCTGCGACAGGTCACCGCGGGCCACCGCCGTGGCCACCTGGGCGATGTTGCGGACCTGCTGGGTGAGGTTGCCGGCCATGCCGTTCACCGAGTCGGTCAGGTCCCGCCACACCCCGGCGACGCCGGGCACCTGCGCCTGGCCGCCCAGCCGCCCCTCGGTGCCCACCTCGCGGGCCACCCGGGTGACCTGCTCCGCGAAGGCCGAGAGCTGGTCGACCATGGTGTTCAGGGTGTTCTTCAGCTCCAGGATCTCGCCCCGGGCGTCCACGTCGATCTTCTGCGACAGGTCACCGCGGGCCACCGCCGTCGTCACCTGCGCGATCTGCCGCACCTGCGAGGTCAGGTTCCCGGCCATGAAGTTGACGGAGTCCGTCAGCTCCTTCCAGGTGCCGCTGACACCGTCCACCCGGGCCTGACCGCCCAGCCGCCCCTCGGTGCCGACGTCCCGGGCGACCCGGGTGACCTGCTCCGCGAAGGCCGAGAGCTGGTCCACCATGCGGTTGACGGTGTTCTTCAGCTGGAGCATCTCGCCGGAGACGTCCACGGTGACCTTCTGCGACAGGTCGCCGTTGGCCACCGCCGTGGTCACCTGCGCGATATTGCGGACCTGGCCGGTCAGGTTGCGGAAGGCGGTGTTGACCGAGTCGGTGAGGTCCTTCCACGTCCCCGCCGCACCCGGCACCTGCGCCTGACCGCCGAGCTGGCCCTCCGCACCGACCTCGTTGGCGACGCGCGTCACCTCGTCGGCGAAGGTCCGCAGCGTCTCGGTCATGGTGTTGATGGTGTCGGCGAGCTGCGCCACCTCGCCGCGCGCGCTGACCGTCACCTTCTGGGACAGGTCACCGTTGGCCACCGCGGTGGTCACCTGCGCGATGCCGCGGACCTGCGCGGTCAGGTTGCCGGCCATCAGGTTCACCGAGTCGGTGAGGTCCTTCCAGACCCCGTCGACGCCGGGCACCCGCGCCTGGCCGCCCAGCTCGCCCTCGGTGCCGACCTCCCGGGCCACCCGGGTGACCTCGGAGGCGAACGAGGAGAGCTGGTCCACCATCGTGTTGACGGTGCTCTTCAGCTCCAGCATCTCACCGGCCACGTCCACCGTGACCTTCCGCGACAGGTCGCCCTTGGCCACCGCCGTGGTGACCAGCGCGATGTCGCGGACCTGCGCGGTCAGCCGGTAGGCCATGGTGTTGACCGACTCGGTGAGGTCCTTCCACGAGCCGGACATGCCGCGGACCTTCGCCTGCCCGCCCAGCTTGCCCTCGGTGCCGACCTCGCTGGCGACCCTGGTGACCTCGTCGGTGAAGACCGAGAGCTGGTCGACGAGCCCGTTCACGGTCCGGCTGACCTTCAGGAACTCGCCGCGCAGCGGATGGGTCGAGGAGCCGTCGGTCCCCAGCGACCGCAGGTCCATGCGCTGCTCCAGGTCGCCCTCGGAGACCGCCGTCAGCACCCGGCCGACCTCCGAGACCGGCCGCACCAGGTCGTCGACCAGGGCGTTGGCGGCGTCCACCGCGTTCGCCCAGGAGCCCTCGCAGGCCCCGCCCTCCAGACGCTCGGTGAGCTTGCCCTCCCGCCCGACCACCCGGCGGACCCGGGACAGCTCGCCGGTCAGGTGCAGGTTCCGGTCCGCGACCTCGTTGAAGACGGCGGCGATCTCCGCCATCACCCCGTCCCCGGACACCGTCAGGCGCTTGCGGAAGTTGCCGTCCCGCATCGACACCAGCGCGGCGAGCAACCTGTGCAGCGCCGCCGTGTCCACCTCCGTGGTCCCGCTGCTCCGGGCCCGTCCGCTCTGTGCGCGGCTGCTCTTGCCCCGCGCCGCTGCGCCAGACTCCACCGTGTCCCTCCCGCAGGGTTGACCGTTCCACCCGGGCTTCGCGCCTGGCGTTCCGACGTGCCGCCGGGAGGACCGCCCGGACGTGCCCACCGATGCGACCGGGCCCTCCCGACAAGCTCGTGCTCCGCCGGCCCGCCCAGTGTTTCACCCCGGGCGGGCCGGGCCACAACCGCTGGCTGCTTCGCACAGGCCTTCCCTCGACCATCCCCCGTCGCAAGGGGGGACGAACACTCCTGTGACCGGCATCCCACCGGCTCAGTCGGGAAAGTAACCTGGCATCCGGCTGTCCTCCGCGCACCGAGCATCGGACCGGTGGGCGGTGCCAGGCGAGCACGACCGTAACCGGAGGGGCCGCGACCATGGGGGAGCAGATCACCGACACACTCACGAGGAGACCTGTGACCACCGCGCGGGCTGCCGCCACCTTCGAGCCCGTCGGACGTTCGGTCGCCACCGCCCGTGCGTTCGTCCGCGACACCCTCCAGGGCTGGGGCTGCAGCGACGTCGTCGACGACGCCGTCGTGCTCACCAGCGAACTCGTCACCAACGCCGTCGTCCACGCCGGGACCTCCGCCGAAGTGCTGTGCGTCCTGGACGGGGACGCCGGCGACTCGGTGCGCATCGAGGTCGCCGACCAGTACCCGGAACGGGAGATCCCGCTCCAGAACGGCGGCCCCCTCACGGTCCACCCCGACCACGAGGGCGGCCGCGGCCTGCTGCTGTGCGGCGCCCTCGCCTCCCACTGGGGCGTGGACTACACCGCCACGCGCAAGACGGTCTGGTTCCAGCTCGACCTCCCCCAGCGGTCGGCGGGCACCCGTTCCGCGGCCCCCGCGCTGACCGACGAGGCGCTGCCCGTCACCGAACACCGGGTCCGGGTCGCGGTCGTCCAGGTCGACCGGGTCGGCGACGTCACCGCCTGGAACGAGGACGCGCAGGCGCTCTTCGGCTACGAGACGGAGCAGGTGCTCGGCAAGCCGCTCGTCGACCTCGCGGCCTGGCCCCACACCCCCGGCACCGGCACCGGCATCGCCGAGGCGCTGCTCCTCTCCCGCTGGGAGGGCTCCTACGGGGTGCGCGGCGCCGACGGCCGCGTGGTGCCGGTGTACGCCTCCCACCTGCGGGTGCGGGACGCGGAGGGCGAAGCGTCCACGGTGTGCCTGCTCGTGCGCGACCACGAGCGCGCAGTCCTCCAGGGGCCGCCCCGGGTCTCCTCCTCGGCGGGCGCGGAGGGCACCGGCACCACCCGGACCTCCGCCGACCCCTTCGAGGTCTTCATCGGCTCCCCCACCCCCGACGACCTCGACGGCCTCCTCCAGCGCACGGTGGAACGCGCCCGCGACATGCTCGACGGGGACGCGGCCTACCTCCTGCTGGCGACCGACGACGAGACGGAACTGGAGGTACGCGCCTCCACCGGCCTGCCCTCGGCCCGCCAGCGGTTCGCGCGCGTCCCCGTCGAGGCGGGGGCCGGACGCTACGGTTCGGCGCGCATGCCGGCCGTGCACGACGACCTGACGGCCGTCCCCGGCGCCGTCCCCCTGCTCAGCGGGACGGGGATGCGCTCGGTGGTGACGGTTCCGCTGAAGGTCGAGGGCCGCCTCACCGGCTCGCTGGGGGTGGCCGCGGAGGCCGCCGGCCGGTACACCAACGAGGAGGCGCTGCGGCTCCAGTTCGCCGCGGACCGCATCGCGCTGGCGGTGGAGCGGGCCCGCCTCACCGAGCTCGAACGGTTGCGGCGCGGCTCGCTGTCCTTCCTCGTCGAGGCCTCCGACCTGCTGGCCGGCACCCTGGACCGGAACCAGACCCTGGCCCTCATGGCGCAGATGACGGTGCCGACGCTCGCCGCCTGGTGCGCCGTCTACACCGTGGCCGACGTCACCTCCGAACCGGAGCTGAGCTACGTCCTGCACGAGGACGAGGACCGTATCGACGGGTTGAAGAGCCTCCTCAGCAAGGTGCCGGCGCCCGAGCCGGTGCCGACACCCGGGGCCCGGGTGTGGAGCGCCCCGACCCAGGCCGCGAACGACGCCGCCCTGCGCACCTCGCTGCGCACCCTGGGCCTGACCGAGTCGGCCCGCCCCTCGCGCGGCCCGGGCGCCTCGCTGGCGACGGCCGCGGCGGTGGGCGGGGAGACGGTGGTGCTGCCCCTGGTCGCCCGCAACCGCGTCATCGGCATGCTGACGCTGGGCAAGCCCAGTGAGGAGCACTTCCGCCAGGAGATCCTGGAGCTCGCCGAGGACCTCTCCCGCCGGGCCGCCCTGGCCCTGGACAACGCCCGGTTGTACTCCGAGCGCACCGCCATCAGCCAGTCCCTGCAGCGCAGTCTGCTGCCGCCGGAGCTGCCGGACGTCCCCGGTGTCGAGGTCGAGGTGATCTACCGGGCCGCCGGCGAGGGCAACGAGGTCGGCGGTGACTTCTACGACCTCTTCCCCATCCAGGACGGCGCCTACGGCTTCGCCATCGGAGACGTGTGCGGTACCGGGCCGGAGGCGGCCGCGGTCACCGGGCTGGCCCGTCACGCGCTCCGGCTGCTGGCCCGTGAGGGCCTCGGTGGGCCCGCGGTACTGGAGCGGCTGAACGCCGCCATCCTCGACGAGGGGGAACGCAGCCGCTTCCTGACACTCCTCTACGGCGAGTTGTGGCCGCAGCCGGACGGCGGCGCGATCCTGAAGGTGGTGTGTGCCGGCCACCCGCTGCCGCTGCGGCTGCGTCAGGACGGGACGGTCAGCCCGGCTGCCGATCCGCAGCCGTTGCTCGGCGTCATGGACGACCTCGAACTCCACGAGGAGACGGTCGTCCTCGACCCCGGTGACGTCCTGCTGTGCGTGACCGACGGCGTCACCGAACGCCGCGAGGGCGCCCGCATGCTGGGCGACGACGGGCTGACCGACGTGCTGCGGACGTGTACGGGCCTGACGGCGGGCGCCGTGGCGGCCCGGGTGCTGCGTGCCGTGGAACGTTTCGCGGCGGAGCCCCCGTCGGACGACATGGCCATCCTCGCCATGCGCGTACCGGAACCGCACCCCGAGGACTGAACACGCCGGTGAGGGAGTTGGCCCCCAGCCGTTCGAAGCGGCGGGGCCACTCCCCCGACAGGTGGCGCCTTCTGCCGGACCACTGCACGAAAACAAAAAGGGCCTCCAACCAGTGGTTGGAGGCCCTTTTCGCTGAGCCCCAATACGGAATCGAACCGTAGACCTTCTCCTTACCATGGAGACGCTCTGCCGACTGAGCTATTGGGGCGCGCCGACGAGATAAAGCATACCTGATGTCGAAGGCCCTTCGAACCACGTCGTTGCTGTCGCCGCATTCCTCTTCCCCGGCGCACCGCCCGGTCCGCGGGCGCCCCGCGGCGGGTGGCTCAGAAGGCCGGTCGCAGCAGTCCACCCAGGGCGTTGCAGGCGTGTGCCGTGCGCTGCAACTCCCGGCGCGTCATGCGGGGGTGGAGCGGCAGGGCCAGCGTCTCGTCGACGGCCCGCTCGGTCTCGGGGAGCAGCATGTCCCGGCGGAATCCGCGCATGCGGTAGACGGGCGCCCGGAAGGGAACTGTGCAGGACACTCCACGGTCCCTCAGAGCACGGGCGAAAGCGTCCCGGTCGGGCCGGCCGTTCCCCTCCACACGCACCACGTACTGCTGGTAGCTGTGGCCCGGGGTGTGGCGGGGGCTGAGGACGCCGCGGAGCCGCGCGGTGAGGTGGGCAGCGTGCTCCTGGCGTCGCTCGACGTCGGTGAGGTCCGTCCCGGGCTCCTCGACGTCGTGCAGGAGCAGGTGGTGGCGTTCGGTCAGGGCGGCGAGCCCTCGGAGGTCGGCCGGGTGACCGAAGCGGTGCACGGCGACGACGGCCGCGGTGCGGGGGGTGAGCGCCGCTTCGACAGCGGCGGGGCTGAGACAGTAGGTGTCGCGGTCGATGTCGGCGTAGACCGGGACGGCGCCGGCCTGGACGACGTCTTCGGCCAGGGCGATGGAGTCGTAGGCGGGGATGACGACCTCGTCGCCGTTGCGTACCCCTGCGGAGGCGAGCACTTCGCGTGTCCTCATGTGTCGGATGCTGACCAGTCAGGGTGAACACGAGGTGACGGTGACGATGCCGACGGAAGGCCAACACAAACAGGTCTGCCCCCGAGAACCATGTTCTCGGGGGCAGACCTCAAAGATTGTTCGGCGGCGACCTACTCTCCCACGAGGTCCCCCTCGCAGTACCATCGGCGCAGAAAGGCTTAGCTTCCGGGTTCGAAATGTAACCGGGCG